>NZ_CP150145.1:603466-905200 GCF_037963835.1 Paenibacillus sp. FSL H8-0332 | reverse complement strand
CCTGCCGGGCGCGCGCAAAGATTCAGTGGAAAGCCAGCGTGCAGCGCTGCGTTATGCCGACGGGGAGCTTGGGCGTCTGTTCGATGCGTTCCGGGGGCGCGGCAACCCTGTCTTCTGTCTAGCCTTCTCCGACCACGGCACGGCTTATGGCGAAGACGGCTATCAGGGCCATCGGCTGGCGCATGACACGGTATGGAATGTTCCGTACCGGGAATTTATTTTATAGGCATTGAACTGAAATTCGATCCCGCACAAGGAAGGAGAACGTATGACGTCCATCCGGCAATCTCTGCATCACACGAACCAAGACGGACACCCTCCCTTCTCCGCTGGGGAGCTTCAGCAATGGACGGAGCAGATCACGGCCCATCCTTACCGCAATTATCTCTATTCCTATCCGCACAAAACCGCTTACCGCGAGTTCGCGTCCCCCCTTCCTTTAGAGGAGCTGTGGCGGGATGAGCCTGCGGAGAGTTTGTTCTTATATATGCATATTCCGTTCTGCGGCGCGCGCTGCGGCTTCTGCAACCTGTTCACGCTGCCTGATAAAAGAGCGAATGTACACGCCGAATACGTGGATGCGCTGGAACGGCAGGCCCGGCAGTGGGCAGCCTTCACCCGTCACAAGCCTTACGCACGCTTCGCCATCGGCGGCGGGACGCCCAGTCTTCTGGCTCCTGCGCAGCTGAACCGGCTGTTCAGCATTGCTACGGATATTATGGGAGTGGATCTGGGGACCACCTCCATCTCCGTGGAGACCTCACCCGAGACGCTGACGGAGGAGAAGCTGACGATTCTGAAGGAGCATACGGTGGACCGGGTCAGCATGGGCATCCAGAGCTTCGTAGCCGCCGAGTCGGCTGCGATTTACCGCCCGCAGGACCCCGAGGTGGTGTACCGTGCGCTGGAGTTGCTAGGGCAGTTTGATTTTCCTATCCTCAATCTGGATCTGATCTACGGACTCCCGGGGCAGACGGTGGACTCCTGGCTCTATTCGCTGAATCAGGCGCTGCTGCATGAACCGGAGGAAATCTTCCTCTATCCGCTCTACACCCGTGAGCATACGATTGTGAAGCCGGGCGACCTGGTGAACCAGCTGGATATCCGTCATGAATGCTATGAAGCGGCACGTGCTGTGCTGGCAGAGCGTGGCTACCGCCAATACTCGATGCGCAGATTCGCCAAGGAGGATGCCGGGACCGGCAAGGATATTCTTGATTACAGCTGCCAGGAGGAAGGGATGGTCGGCCTCGGGTGCGGCGCGCGTTCCTATACCCGGAATGTGCATTATGCCTCCCGCTACGGCGTCAGCCGCAAGGCTACGGAGAGCATCATCGCGGATTATGTTGCCGCAGAGCATTATAATACAGCCGATTATGGAATCGTGCTGAGCCTGGACGAGCAGAAACGGCGGTTCATTCTAAAAGCAATCCTGCACAGCGAAGGGCTGACGATTGCGGACTATAACCAGCGGTTCGGGACTAAGCTATGGGAGGACCATCCTGAGCTTGGCCTTTTGGTACAGAGCGGGTTCGCCACGGATGATGAGGGTATTCTGCGGCTGACTCCAGATGGGCTGGGCTACTCCGACTCCATCGGTGACTGGTTCATCTCCGGTGAGATCAGGGAGCAGATGCAGGAGTTCATCGTGCCATGAAGGCGGTCCTCTACTACCGGGGCTCCCTCTCCTCCTGTAACTATGACTGTCCTTACTGCCCCTTCGGCAAAACCAAAGACAGCGCCGCCACCCTCGCCAAAGACCGCGAAGGTCTGGAAACCTTCGTCCGCTGGGTAGCGGAGCAGGGGGGCGCAGGCCACCGCCTGTCTATCTTTTTCAATCCGTATGGCGAGGGCTTGACGCACCGCTGGTACCGGGAGGCGCTGATTACCCTGTCCCATCTGGAGCATGTGGACAAGGTCGCCATCCAGACCAATCTGTCGGCCCGACTTGATTTCACTGCTGAACTGAACCCGGCGAAGGCCGCCTTCTGGGCGACCTATCATCCCGGTCAGGTGAGTGAGGAAAAGTTCCTGGCGCAGTGCATGACGGTATACCGGCAGGGCATTCCGTTCAGCGTGGGCAGTGTGGGGGTGCATAGTGCCTTCCCGGCTATCGCCTCGCTGCGTGCGGCCTTGCCGGAGGACGTCTATCTGTGGGTGAACGCCTACAAGGATAAACGGGATTATTATACGGCGGAGGATATAAGCTTCCTGAGTGGGATAGACCCGCATTTCCAGATTAATGCGATGGACTATGACAGCCTCGGTGCCAGCTGTAATGCTGGTAGCAGCGTATTCTACGTGCAAGGCCCCGGCCTGGTGAAGCGCTGCTACAAGGACCGCGCGGTGATCGGTAACCTCTACCGCGACGGGCTGGAGGGCCTTGCCGCTGAGCGGAGCTGCCGCATGAAGGTATGTGACTGCTACATCGGCTATATTCATATGCCCGAGCTGGGCCTGGAGCAGATCTACGGCTCCGGCCTGCTGGAGCGGATTCCTTACGGCGCGGGGAGGACAGAGTAGTGACTACTGGTAAGCTACAAGCACACAAGACCTCTGCCGGTTTAACGATATGGCTTACCGGTCTGTCGGGGGCGGGCAAGTCAACGCTTGCCGCGCTGCTCACAGACCGGCTCCGGGAGCAGGGGCAGGCGGTGGAATGGCTGGACGGCGATGAACTGCGGCGCAGCCTGGGGCGGGGACTCGGCTTCAGCCGCGAGGACAGGTTCGAGAACATCCGCAGAGCGGTCTACCTCGCCGGGATGCTGAACCGGCACGGCGTAATTACCGTGGTCTCGGTAATCAGTCCTTATGCCGACATGCGCAGCTATGCCCGGCAGGAATTGCCGGGCTTCGTCGAGGTCTATGTGAACTGCCCGCTTCCCGTCTGTGAAGCAAGGGACGTCAAAGGGCTGTACGCCAAAGCCCGCTCCGGTGAGATCCCGGCCTTCACCGGGATCTCTGATCCTTATGAAGTTCCGGCTGACCCCGAGCTGACGCTGCACACAGCGGAGCGTACACCGGAGCAATGCATGGAAGAGCTGATCAGCTGGCTCACGGAGCATCGGCTTTATCGGCTATGATGGAATAGGAGCAAACGGAATAAGGAGGGGCATTAGTGCCCCTCCTTTGTTTATTTAGCGTGCGTCCGGGGAATTCAAGTGCACTAGTGCACCTCATTCATGTGTTTGCCCCGCGTCTGCTGAATTCAGGGGCACTAGTGCACCTCATTCGTTCATTTAGCCCGCATCTGCTGAATTCAGGGGCACTAGTGCACCTCATTCGTTCATTTGGCCCGCGTCTGCTGAATTCAGGTGCACTAATGCTCCTCATTCGTTCATTTGGCCCGCGTCTGCTGAATTCAGGGGCACTAGTGCTCCTCATTCGCTCGTCCAGCCAACTATTTACAAATTCAGGTGCACTAATGCTCCTCATTCGCTCCTTTAGCGCGCATAAGGCATATTCAACTTCAGCCCTTCCTATGCCCATCGCTCCCGGCCGCTGCATTCTGGAGTTACGGATACTCCAGATGCTCTGGATTACTTCCGCGAGTTAGATTGGCGGCGCAGGAGAATCAGTGCGGCGGCTCCAAGGACTACGATTCCGGCACCCGCTCCGGCGTATGGCAGCCAAGATGCAGATGTGGTTTCAGGCTCAGTTGTTGGGCTATCTCCAGAAGCTGGAGGGCTTGCTGAGGTTGGAGGATGGTTACCAGAGACCGCCCCTGGATCATCAGCGATCCCGGGCGGCTCCGTGGGCGAGCCCCCTGACATTCCGGCGCCTAGCTCATTCAGGTCCTCCTCGGCACCAGAGAACATTGCGGTCCGGCTGCACAAGCTGACTGTAAGTTTAGCTGTCCCTCCCTTACCCTCTCCTTCCTCCCCAGCTGCATATACGATGTAGCGCTCGCCCTTGGTGAACTCGAAACCGCAGCTCGCCCCCGACAATGCCGTAGTTACAGTAACCTTCTCCCCCATTTCACCCTTCCACCGCGCTCCCACTTGAAAGGTTACGCGCACCGGATCAGCGCTGGACTGCATAATTTTAAATTTCTCTTTAATAGAAACTACTGTTCCCTCAAAAACAGCTGCACTCTGCTCCATTGCTTCCAGCGGTGAAGCAGACACTGCACAAGAACACGCATAGGTTACCTGCGGGCGTACAGTCAGCAGTGTCATGAAGACAATCAGCGCACAGAGAATCATCAGCCAGGCGCTCCGCATTTTCCTTATCGTTACCATAAACATCACGCTCCTCATAACCCTCAGACGGAAATTTCCAGAGAAAGGTTACATACTCCCGTCATCTACTCCCCCGCCTCAATCTCCCGCGCAATGGCGGTGAGCCGCTGCATTCCCTCGCGCAGCAAGGCTTCACTGGCGAACGAGTAGCTAAGGCGCAGCCAGGACTTCATCTCCCCCAGCGGATCACAGATTTCACCCGGTACGAAGGAGATCGAATGCTCCAGGCAACGGGCCAGCAGCTTAGTTACCGGAACACTGTCCGGCAGCTTGACCCACAGATTAAGTCCGCCCTGCGGGGGCGTCCATTCCCAGCCGGTGGCCGCGAGCTCTTCCTCCATAATCTCCTTGTGCACCTGAAGGGCAATCCGCAGCTTGCCAAGATGCTGCTGTAAGCGCGGCGAGGTATAATAATGCAGAAAAATCTTCTGATTCAGCAGCGGCGTCCCGTTATCCGCCAAGGACTTGGCGGCGATCAGCCGCTCCATGAACGGATAACGGCAGGCCACCGCACAGATCCGCAGGCCGGGGGCCACATATTTGCTGAAGCTGCTGATATACATGACCCAGCCCTCTGTATCATAAGCGAAGAACGGCGGGGGCGGCTCCTCTAAGAAGTACATGTCGCGGAACGGATCATCCTCCACGAGCAGACAGCGGTAGCGCTCTGCAAGCTCCACCAGCAGCTTGCGCTGCTGGGCCGGAATCGTATACCCCGTCGGGTTATGATGGGTCGGGTTGATGTAGAACATCCGCGGCTTATTCTTACGCATCAGCTCCTCCACCGCCGCCAGATCATAGCCCTGCGGCGAGATATCCACAGCTACCAGCCGCGCTCCTGCCCGCCGAAAAATATCCAGCGCCACACTATACGTAGGCCGCTCCACCAGCACAACATCCATCGGACCGAGCATGATCCCGGCAATCAGATTGATGGCCTGTTGTGCACCTGAAGTAATCAGCAGCTCGCGGGCCGACAGCTGGAGCTTATACCGCTCCTCGAAATGGCTGCTCAGCGTAACACGCAGCTCTTCATCACCCTCCACGGAGGAGTAGGTGCCCAGGACCTTCGGGTAGAGGTCGAATACTTTTTTTACATAATCAGACAGGAACAGGTTCGGCAGCAGCCCCGGATCAATCAAGGCCCGAGAGAACTGGTGCGTGACCGGCAGCCGCTGAATATCGGACATCGGGCTCCTGACCATATACCCCGGCACTGCCGCCCCATCTTCCGCCGAAGGGTCCAGCCTGCTGCCCAGGGCCACATAATAACCGGATTTGTCTTTGACATACAGCTTACCGCTCTCAGTCAGCGCCCGGTAGGCCTTGAACACGGTCAGCCGGTGAACTCCCAGCTCCTCCGCCAGCAGCCGGATCGACGGCAGCTTGTCATCAGTCTTCCACTCCCCGCGCTCCATCCGGTTCAGCATGAACTCATAAACTTGGCGGAATAAGGGATTATTCTGCTCGGCACCCGCTATTTTTTTCATCAATCTGCCGCCTCTCTGCAACCTATAACGGGGTCGCCCCCGCTCCATCGCTCAAAATTCACTCGACATGGCTCCTGCTAACGCTTGCCGACGTCTACACAACCTCGCACGCCCAGCTGCTAACTTCTCTTAACCTTATTGTACAGCATTCCCCTCCGTAACTGTTCTGCTATCTCTAATCTGTTCTGTGTCTATAAGGATATGATTAACTGAAATCTTTAAGACGCTGCCACATTACCACCACAAAGGGGAACTGAACCATGATTCTGTTAGCTTATTCACTTGTCTGTCTGATCTTCGGCACTACCTTCCTGGCCATCAAAATCGGCGTAGACGCCGGAGCGCCGCCCTTCTTCTCTGCGGGACTGCGTTTTTTCACGGCGGGTGCGGTGCTGTTCCTATTCATGGTTCTGCGGGGCAAAGCCCGCTTCTCCCTGCTCCTGCGCAAGGAAATGCTGCTCACAGGAGCTGCGCTGACCTTCGGCACCTTCGCCGCGCTCTACTGGGCGGAACAATATGTATCCTCCGGACTTGCCGCCGTATTGTCTGCCACCGGGCCGATGATGATTCTGCTCATGCAGATGGCCTTTATGCGCCAAAAAGCGCCCGCCTATTCTCTCTTCGGCTGTATCATCGGGTTCACCGGAGTCCTGCTGCTGGTGCTGCCCAGCCTGGCGGCTGACGTCACTCCGCTCTGGCTGATCGGCTGTGTGGTGGTGCTGATTGGGGAACTCTGCTACGCGGCGGGAGCGATCTATTCCAAAAAAGTAATTACCACCTTCTCCGCCGAGTCTCCCGTGGCTTTAAACGCAGCACAGATGATGTACGGCGGGGCGCTGCTGTTCATCATCTCCCTGTTCACAGAGCCGATGCACCCGTCCTTCCTGTTGTCATTCAAAACCGCAGGTTCCCTGCTCTACCTGACCGTTGTCGGCTCCATGGTTGGACACACGCTGTTCTACTGGCTCGTCTCCAAGACGAATCCGGTTTTCCCGTCCACCTGGCTGTATATCTCTCCGCCGATTGCCGTCGGGGTAGGCTTCCTGTTCTATAACGAAGCGGTTACCTGGGTAACGCTGCTTGGCGTATTCACCATTATCGCGGGAACCATCCTTGTGAATGCTGGCGCGCTGAAGCAACTGTTCTTCAAGCCTAAACCGGTAATCCCCGTGCTGCCAAAAGCAGGCATTGAAGCACTTCCGCAGGATTTATAGAAATTGGGCAATCGTCTTGACTCCCTTAGTGATCTGTAATTCTGTTACATTACCAAATCCCATAATGAGGCTCTCAGTATACTTTTCTTTCGAAATGGTATATCGCTCGGCAGGATATATTCTGATATGTTGCTCCTCAAGTTGCATAGACGTTAAAAGATCAATGTTACGACCTGGAAATTTTGCTACGACATGCAAACCGGATGCATCACCAGATATCGTTACTTTGCCGTCAAACGCCTCATTCATTGCGGCTATCAGATGTTTTCTTCTTTTGCCGTAAATGCGTTTCATTCGTGTGATATGACGTTCCAAATGTCCTTCCTTCATGAATTGAGCTAACGTCAATTGTGGCAAGGTGGGACATTGCATATCGGCCATCCGTTTTAATTCTAACAATGGCTCAAGTAGTTCTTGGGGGACGACCATATAACCAAGACGTAATGATGGAAACAAATTTTTGCTGAATGTCCCCACATAGATAACCCGTTCGGCATCAAGCTCTCGCAGGGCATGGATCGGCATTCCTCCATATCGAAATTCACTATCATAATCGTCTTCAATAATATAGCTTCGGGTACGCCGAGCATAATCCAGCAGTTGAATACGTCTGCTGATGGACAGGATGCTTCCGGAAGGAAATTGATGAGAAGGGGTGACAAAGATACATTTAGGCTGCGAGTGTGTGGGAAGGTTATAGACACATAGTCCATGTTCATCGACAGGTACAGGTACAATTTGCGCATCCGTCGAGACGAAAATATTATGAATAAACGCAGCAGTAGGATCTTCAATGGCTACAATATCTTTCGGCTTCAACAACAGTTTGCACAATAAGGAGATGGCTTGGGTGGCTCCGGATGTGACAATAATTTGTGAAGGTACACAGTGGAATCCTTTGAATTTGAGGAGGTGCTGGCAAATGGATTGTCTAAGTGGCCAACTCCCAGATAGATCTTCTTGATAGCCAAATGCAGAAGAAGGAGCATTGTCGTAAACCTCAAGTGCGGTTCTTTTCCATTTTTGAAGTGGAACATGCTCAAGGGCCGGGAAGCTTGGCCGGAAATCTATTCCGTTAAAATCCCCACTGTCTTTGGAAAAAGAGAGTTGGTCTGTCGTGATTGAATCCTCCTGTTGTATTAGAAACGGTCTGCTCCTTCCGATGTCCATAACATAGGTGCCTGAACCTTGGCGTCCTTCCAAATAACCTTCAGCCGTCAACTGCTCGTATACCTCAACGATGAGAGCCCGTGAGACTCCCAGTTCCTTTGCCAGCTCTCTAGTAGAGGGAAGGAGACTTCCCAACTCATAACCCCCTTGAAAAATCCGATTTCTTATTAGAGTGTAGACTCGTCTTGTTTTTGTTTCTGTTAGTTCCGTCTTCATCTAACGTGTCTCCTTCTAAACTTGGAATTGGTATGGTTAAATAGGCGTAAAGTGGTACTTATTATAACCAATCTAGCATGTTACCATAAGTCATGCCAGTATAAATCCAACCTAGAAAGAAGCTTATGACAATGAGGAATCGTAAATTCAACACGCTAGAGCACCCACAATGAGAATT
Source organism: Paenibacillus sp. FSL H8-0332 (assembly GCF_037963835.1). Taxonomy (NCBI): domain Bacteria; kingdom Bacillati; phylum Bacillota; class Bacilli; order Caryophanales; family Paenibacillaceae; genus Paenibacillus; species Paenibacillus sp. FSL H8-0332. Next base: position 896,691 of record NZ_CP150145.1, on the reverse strand, counting down.
CAATCAGACGCAATTATTCCCTTGCGCACGAGTAAGGAGCATGTAATAGGTCCTTGGCTGGTAGCAGCGGCCCTCTTCATGGCATCACTGAATTTGAGACCCTCGATAGCGTCCATCGCACCAGTACTGAGCAGCATTCAACAGGATCTCGGCTTGAGTGGTGCAGTTTCCAGCTTGCTGGTCTCCATTCCGCTGCTTTGTATGGGGCTTCTCGCTCCGTTCTCTGTACAATTGAGCGAAAGACTGGGGATGGAACGAGTCATTACCTTGTCCTTGCTTCTCATTGGCACAAGTACGTTTTTACGCATTTTCATTCACTCTGCCCCGCTGTTGTTTCTGACTGCATTGCTATCTGGTTTTGGTATTGCTATGATGGGGCCTTTGCTATCGGGGTTTATCAAGAAGTATATGGCTGACAGGGTGCCATCAATGATTGCTTTGTATTCCATGGCTTTAGCACTAGGGGCAGCGCTTGGTTCGAGCCTGACTTCACCATTACAATGGAAGCTTCACTCCTGGCAAACGGCACTTTCATTCTGGCTCATACCTGCAATATTGGCTCTACCGCTGTGGTATGGCATGCAAAGACGACAGATACATGCTTCTGCTACAGAAGTATCCTTTTCAAGACCATTGAAGCTGCCCTGGAAAACAGGAAAAGCGTGGCTGCTTGCCATCGAATTCGGACTCTTATCTGTCGTGTTTTATTCGCTCCTGGGGTGGTTTCCATTAATGCTCATTACGGCAGGTATTTCCCGGCTGCACGCTGGATTCATGGTGACCTTGTTTGCCATCACTCAAATCCCGAGTGGAATGATTATGCAAATGCTCTTAAAGGTCCATCCTTCCAGACGGAGTTGGCTAATCATATCGTCTTCGATGCAGGCTACCGGCCTCTTATTGTTATTCTTCTCCACCTTCTTATGGCCTGCTGTGCTGTTAATTGGACTAGGATCAGGAATGTTATTTGCTCTAGTTAACTTGCTCCCACTCGAAGCGACGTCAACGCCTGAAGAGGCCGCCTCTTGGGCAGCCATGACTCAGTGTTTTGGTTTTCTCATCGGGGCGGGGGGGCCATTTCTGCTGGGCTTAGTTTATGACCGCATGGGCAATTTTAAGTTGAGCATACTGGGGATGGTACTAGTTTCGGTTTTGATGGGAGTAATATCCTTATTTATCATTCCGGGAAAAGATGAATAGACGTTTTTATCAGCCGTTAAAACATTGGGAGGTTTATCGACATGAAGATATTTGTTGCTGGTGCAAGTGGAGTTATTGGACGTATTTTACTTCCAAAATTAGTGGAAGCAGGTCACGAAGTAACGGGAATGACGCGTCGTAAGGAACAAGGACAGGCTATCGAAGAGTTAGGAGCTAAAGCTGTCATTGCAGATGCGTTTAATCTGAAACAAATGGTAAACATCATAAGCGAGAACCAGCCAGATGTAGTCATCCATCAGTTAACAGCATTGAGTCAGGGGAGTTCAGCAGAGAATGCACGAATTCGAATGGAAGGAACCCGGAATCTGGTGAACGCTGCCCGACAAGCCAATGTTAAGAAGATCATTGCCCAAAGTATTTCATGGGCGTATGAACCGGGGGATGAGCCGGCGATGGAAGAAGTGGCCTTGGATGTTCACGCACCTTTACCCCGGAGTACGACGATCAGCGGTATTGCAGCCTTAGAGAGCGCAGTTACAGAAATCCCCGACTATGTCATATTGCGGTATGGCACACTCTATGGTCCATCTACCTGGTATGACAAGAATGGAGCCACGGCGGGACAAGTTCGGAATCACGAGTTAACGGCAACAGACGGAGTCTCCTCTTTTATCCATGTTGAGGATGCTGCGAATGCAGCTTTTCTAGCATTGGCTTGGCCGACAGGAACGTATAACATCGTGGATGATGAACCCGCCAAGGGTATAGACTGGCTTCCAGTATATGCAGATATTTTGAACGCACCCTCACCAGAACTTCAATTAGGAGCAGGTGGATGGGAGAGAGGGGCTTTGAATACCAAAGTAAAAAACGTTTGTGGATGGAATCTACATTATCCAACTTGGAGAACAGGTTTTTTAGAAGCATTGCGTTAACCTATGTTGTAAGATACTACGTATGTGAACAGCCCGGACCCTTACAAAAGGGTTCCGGGCTGTTCTGTTGTCTTTTCATATAGCGTTGGGCACCATGGAGTTTAATGCTTCTCTTCCGAACTGAAATACAAATTCAGCGGCAATTCCTCATCACTCTGGTTGCTGTTCGATATCTTATAGGTGATATACAGCTTATTCTCACCCTCACCGTAAGTCCATGATTCTTCGATAGATCCAGTCAGCGGCTTAAGCGGAAGCGCCATCCGGTCAATCGACTGAATGGATTGCTCAACTTTGTCCGCCTCTTCCTTATCCGCAGGCTTGTAATGTTCCAGGAATACGCGCACAAGCTCCATCGCATTCTCATATCCGGACTCTGATCTGGGAAATACTGTCCCGATCCGGTAGCCAATGATCTTATCCGTTGGTACATCTGCCGTAATCTGCTGGATGAACTCCATATCATTCACAGTCAGGATTTCATCCTGCATCACTGTCCCCAGAGTTGTATCGTATTCCCCTACGGCATCCGTAATTTCCAGAGCAGCAAGCCCTTCTTCTAGCGGCTGCGTGAACACAGCCTGGTGCTTTTCCACCTGTGTGAACAGTTCTGCGTACTTCGGGGTGTCCTTGCTGCATCCGGCAAGTAACAATGATAGTAGGACCACGCTATACAATAGAATGAAGCATGATTTCCTCAAATGAATACACCTCCTTGCCTGAACCTCTCTCCAAACCTTACCATATTTCCCAACGTCGGGCACAACTCGCCTATCTTTTGTTTGCACAAGGCTCATTAATTTTATATATGACGTACTATATATTGCATTTATGATCATTATTGCGTATTATATAACCAAGTTAGGGAATAAGCTTCCATTAGGACGTCTGATTGAAAGGAGGAATCGGCGGAACGGTACTCCTTTTCTATATAGAGAAGTGCCTGCATCTATTCGTATACCGGAAAGCGGAGGAACATTGTGATCGAACTGACAGCCCGACAATTGCAAATTATTGAGATTGTGAAAAAAAGAGCGCCGATTACCGGTGACCAAATCGCCGAAAGCTTGGGCCTCAGCCGGCCGACCATCCGGGGAGACTTGTCCATCCTGGTCATGCTCGAATATGTGGACGCGAAGCCCAAGGTCGGCTACTTCCCCGGCACCAAGGCGGCAGCGCGCCATAACAGCCGGGGCCTGCTGCAGGATACCAAGGTTAGCGATATCCAGAGCATCCCGGTCATTATCCGCGAGAATACGACGATTCAGGATGCTGTAGTTACACTGTTCCTGCAGGATGTCGGTACGCTGATCATCTGCGATAGCAACGGTAAGCTAACCGGGGTCGCCTCGCGCAAGGACTTCCTGAAGGTCACGCTCGGTAATCCCGGAGCGGTAACCATGCCTGTGAGCATGGTCATGACCCGTCAGCCCAAGGTAGTCACTGTTTCGCCCGATGACACGGTGCTTGACGCCGCGCAGCGCATGATATATCACGAGGTAGACAGTCTGCCGGTAGTTGTTCCCGGCAGCGGGGAAGGGTCCGCCACTGGGCTGGACGTAGTCGGGCGGTTGACCAAGACTTCCATCGTAAAGCTTCTCCTCGAGCTTGAAGCCAAAGGATAACGGAGGAATTGATAGAGCATGGAGCCATCCACCCATTTCATTACGATATGCTCGGATTCTATTGGAGATACGGCGGATGCGGTTGTGCAGGCCGTGATACACCAATTTCAGAATCAGCGTGTCACCATCAGAAGATACGGTAATGTCAGACATGAAGATGAACTGCGCAAGGTAATGGAAGAGGCCGCTCAGCATCAGGGCTTCGTAGCTTATACTCTCGTTCAGCCTGAACTGCGGGAGGTGATCCGTGAAGAGGCCGTCCGCCTCGATCTGAGAGTGGTTGACATCATGGGGCCGATGATGCAGGCCTTCATTGATACCTTCGACGATGCGCCCCAGGCTCGTCCAGGACTGCTGCACCAGCTGGACGAGGATTACTTCCGGCGGATGGAGGCTATTGAATTCACCGTCGCCTGCGATGACGGGCGCGACCTCGGTGCGATGCTGAAGGCGGATATCGTCCTGCTCGGCATGTCCCGCACCTCGAAGACGCCGCTTAGTATCTTTCTGGCCCACCGGGGCAAAAAGGTTGTGAATTATCCGGTTGTGCCGGAGGTCGGCCCGCCGCAGCAGCTCCTTAGCCTGCCTGCAGGACGGATCATCGGACTAACCATGAAATCGGAATATATGCTGAAGATCCGTTCCGAGCGGCTGAAGATGCTGGGTCTGCCCACAGGCTCACAGTATGCCAGCCTTGATCGTATTACAGAGGAAATGGAATATGCGGCAGCCCTATTCGCCAAGCTGGGTTGTCCCGTCATTGATATTACGGATAAGGCCATTGAAGAAACAGCCGGCATTATTATGGGTTATATCTAATCAGACTGAACTGGAGGGAATCTTATGGAACGCGAATTGGCACTGGAAATTGTACGGGTCACTGAACTTGGGGCATTATCCTCAGCCCGCTGGATCGGCCGGGGCGACAAGCATGCGGCAGATGAAGCTGCCACAACTGCAATCCGTTCCATGTTCGATTCCGTCTCCATTGACGGGACCGTCGTGATCGGTGAAGGAGAAATGGACGAAGCCCCGATGCTCTACATCGGGGAACGGGTCGGTAACCGTAACGGCCCTTCCGTCGATGTGGCGGTGGACCCGCTGGAAGGCACAGAGGTGGTGGCCTGCGGGCTGCATAATGCCCAGTCTGTCATTGCCATTGCGGATAAGGGCAGCCTTCTCCACGCGCCTGACATCTACATGGAGAAGCTGGCCTGCGGACCGGAGCTGGCCGGCAGGCTCAGCCTCGGGGACCCGGCGGAAGTAACGCTGCACAAGGCCGCCCGGATTACCGGCAAATCGCTCTCCGAGCTGACGGTGATGGTGCTGGACCGCAAGCGGCATGAGCGGCTGATCGCCATTCTGCGCGAAGCGGGCGTACGCATCAAGCTGCTCAGCCACGGCGACGTTGCCGGAGCGATTGCCGCCGCGCTGCCGGACAGCGATGTCGATCTGTACATGGGCTCCGGCGGTGCACCGGAGGGCGTACTGGCTGCCGCCGCACTGCGTTGCCTGGGCGGGGAGCTTCAGGGCAGGCTGCTGCCCGAAGGCCCTGCAGAGATGCAGCGCTGCCTGCAGATGGGCCTGGACCATCCGGCACGGGTGCTGTCCATGGAGGACATGGTCGGCACCGGTGATGTGATCTTCGCCGCAACCGGAGTGACCTCCGGCGAGTTCCTCAGCGGCGTCCGCTTCATCGGCAAGGAACGCGCCGAGACCCATTCCGTGATCATGCGGGCGCAGAGCCGCACGATCCGTTACATCCGCAGCATTCATTTCCTGCCCGGCAAGGAGATTCCGCAGATCGCTGCGGTCAGGCAGGATGCGGCTTGGATGTAGGTTTCTGCCCGGCAACTTATCCACCAAGCAGGAACAGGCTCCGCCATCCTTTTAATAGACGTCATTCGTTGCAGCGACAAACAAGGGTTTCCCTGAAGTCCGGCGGGACTTCGGGAAACCCTTGTTTGTGTCATTCACATGTTACATTCATCGCTTGCCAGCTGCGACCATGCTCTGGTCTAGCAGCAGTTCACTATAACCGTCCGCCCTCACGGCTCTGGCCGGCTCGCGCTCCCTCATTCCTTGCAGCATTCTGTGCCTGCTTCTCCTCCAGATCCGCCAGTCTGCGGTCTGCTGTATGATCCGGTGTCTTGTCTATGCCGTTACGCGTGCCGGAATACAGGTCTCCTGTCATCCCCGGCTGGTTCATGTCCTCCACCGCTCTTCTCTCCGGGAGGTCATGCTCCGTAGCGGAATTCATGGTATCCAGCCCTGTATCATGTCTGCCTTCAAGACCTGAGCCGTTGAACGCCGCATCCACGGCATCTGTGACGGAGTCCCGCGGGGCATCCCCGGCAGCACTTGTATCATTCATATAACGGTCAGCGTTCGCTGAATTGTGGTTACGGAATACAGAATATACTTCACTTTCCCGCTTGTTATCTGCATCCACCATGACCAGAATGCGTCCTTCGTCCACATCATTATCGTAGCTTTCCGCTTCATCCTCAGGAATACCCAGCCCGATCAGACCGCCTACAAGACCGCCCGTTCCTGCCCCAACGGCTACTCCGGTCAATGTCGCTGCAATCGGTCCCGCTGCGATAATCGGCCCGATTCCCGGAATTGCCAGGGCGCCGATGCCTGCCAACAGCCCCGTCACACCGCCAAGAATACCTCCTGTCGCCGCCCCGGATGCCAACCCCTCAGGCGCTTTGGTTCCTGTCTCTTCATTGATCGCTTCTGCATCGCGTCTATTTCTCGCTATCACTGAGATATCCTCTGTCAGAAATCCATGTGCCTTCAGGTCTTCAATAGCCCGCGAAGCTTCATGCTCCGTATGGAATACCCCTACAATTTTCTTATTCATAACGATTCCCTCCTGGTAGCTGATTTGTAATTTAGTTCTCGCTTAACTTTCACACCCCTTACTTAACCAAACGCTCCTCCGCGAAACTGGTAACTTTCAATCTTTGCCCGGGTTCCACAAAAAAAATTATGAAACAGGAAATTGCCTGCCGGACACATTTTCCACAAATTCAGTGGTTTGAAGTCAGCTTAGATTACACTGAATTCTCCGGTTCATGGCAGTTATTAAGCCTTTGGGAACAATGCTCTAATCTCCTTACAGCGCCGCCAAAAGAGACTATACTCCTCGTATAACAGGTAAGCTACTCTTATAGAATCCAGGGGGAAACCGCGATGAATATGCGTCTGAAGGTACTTAAGAAGCATCTGCTCTTCTGCTGCAGTGAGCACTGCAATAACCAGGACGTAGAGGATGTCATGCAGGAATTCAAGGAGCAATTGGTGGAGCAAGGGATCAACAAAACGGTCAAAATCAACAAAAGCAGCTGTCTCGGCCTATGCGGCAACGGCCCTTTTGTCATCGTGTATCCGGACGGGGTCTGGTATTACAATGTAACGACGGAGGATGCGGCCCGTATCGTGGAGGAGCATTTAGTGAACGGTCAGCCCGTAGAAGAGCTGGTTATGCTCAAAATAGAAGCCTGATTCCCAGCAGCCCCAGCCAGCCAGCCTTCAGCCTCATACTCCTAGTCCCTCCCCTTCCCGGGCTGGGACTATTTGCGGTTGTCCGGTCATCCTCCTTCTGAGGTATACTAGAGATATATGTTCATTAGGAGTGCCATCATCCTTCAGGAAGTGAGGCTGTAAGCATGACTGTATTCAAATATAACGCCCATCGCCCCCACCGGGCCAATCCTGACCTGTATCTGCATTACTGGGGCCAGGAGCAGTGCGCACCCGGTCATTCGTTCGGACCCGGGGTGCGCAGCCTGTACAAAATCCATTTCATACACGCCGGAACCGGCAAGGTAACCGTCGGTGAAGCCACCCATACACTGAGCGCAGGGCAAGCCTTCCTCACTTATCCGCATGTGGTAACGCATTATGCCGCAGATCAGGCTGACCCTTGGCTGTATTCCTGGATTGCTTTTACCGGGGAGGAGGCGGGTTATCTGCTGGGACGGACTTCGCTTACCCCGGAGCAGCCGGTGTTCCCGATGGACCAGGTGCTGATGCCCTCGCTGTCTGCCAGGTTATCTGAGACGGGGAGCAGCGGGGAACTGCTGGACCTGCCGCTGAAGGTGATGCTCTATGAGTTCTTCTCCCTGCTGCTGCGCACGGTCCCTGCTGCCGACAGCCCGGCTCCGCGCAGCAGAAGTGTCTATGTCGAGCAGTGCCTGCATTACCTTCAAGCCCACTACGCCGAGAATGTGACGATGGAGAGCCTGTCCGCTTCCCTGAAGCTGGACCGCAAATATATGTCGGCGCTGTTCAAGCGGACGGTCGGCTTGCCTCCGCAGCAATATCTGCTCCAATTCCGTATGTCCAAGGCCTGCGAGCTGCTGACGGAGACCGGCTGCACTATCGGGGAGATCTCGCAATCGGTGGGGTATCAGGATGCTTTGCTGTTCTCCCGGATGTTCAAGAAGGTGAAGGGCTGCTCGCCCAAAGAGTACCGGCTCCGCCATGCAGATACAGACATTGTGCTATAAAAATCAGCCATGCTGACATACGATTGAAAGCGTTTATCCGCTACAATTAGGAAGGTATGAAGTCCCGCACAACTTAAACTTAGGAGGAATCCAATATGTATATCGCCAATCCTGAACGTTATGACACGATGAAATATAACCGCACTGGACGCAGCGGCCTACTGCTGCCGGCCATCTCCCTCGGGCTGTGGCATAATTTCGGAGGCAATGATGTCTTCGAGAACGGCCGCGCTATGGTCCGCCGTGCCTTCGACCTGGGGATTACCCACTTCGACCTTGCCAATAACTACGGCCCGCCCGCCGGCTCTGCTGAAGAGAGCTTCGGCCAAATACTGAAGAAGGATCTTGCCCCTTACCGTGACGAGCTGATCATCTCCAGCAAAGCCGGGTACTATATGTGGCCAGGCCCGTACGGGGAATGGGGCTCCAAGAAGAATCTGGTATCCAGTCTGGATCAGAGTCTGAAGCGGCTCGGACTGGATTATGTAGACATCTACTACCACCACCGTCCGGACCCGAATACGCCGCTGGAAGAAACCATGTCCGCCCTCGACCTGCTGGTACGCCAGGGCAAGGCGCTGTATGTCGGCATCTCGAACTACAGACCGGAGGAAGCGCGTGAAGCCGCGCAGATTCTCCGCCGCCTGGGCACGCCTTGCCTGATCCATCAGCCGAACTACTCGATGATGTCGCGCTGGATCGAGGACGGCCTGCAGGATGTGCTCGAAGAAGAAGGCATCGGCACCATTGCCTTCTCCCCACTGCAGAAGGGCATCCTGACCGACCGTTACTTGAACGGCATCACCGCCGATTCCCGTGCCGCCGGACCGAGTGTGTTCCTCTCCGAGAAGGAGATCACCGCAGAGGTTATCGCCAAGGTAAGCAAGCTGAACGAAATTGCGGCGGCACGCGGACAGAAGATGTCACAGCTCGCCTTGTCCTGGGTCCTGCGCGGCGGCAAAGTGACCTCTGCACTGATCGGTGCGAGCAAGGTGAGCCAGATCGAAGATGCTGTAGCTTCACTCAATGCGCCTGAGCTAAGTGCGGAAGAACTGGAGCAGATCGAGCAGATTCTGCGCGGATAAGTTAAGCAGGCACTCCACCTATAGATATGACGGCAATCCTGCCCACCCGCTCGCGGTGATGCAGGATTGTTTTTTGTGCAGATATCACTACTAGTAAAGCATCAGATTTAAAATGGTGGAGTAGAGGCTTAGCGATGTCAGAAGGGCTGAAGGCGTGGAGCTATCTCCCTTAGGTGTGGGTTCGGTCTTATTGGGGCGTTTGGCTCGGCGTTACGGACTGAGACGCGCTTATTTCGAAGGAGAGTCACAACTTGGGCAAGTTGCGGACACCATGGCCCTTATTAACGAATATTCCACTTCTAAACGTTCTTTAGAGAGACGATAAGGTCCACTCGGTCCGTTACTCTGCAAAAAGTTCCTTTTTCTTCAAATTAACGGCTTTCTGGTCCGTAAGGAACCGACTCGGTTATTCTGGTTTCTTTTCACCGAACCCCTGAGGTATGTCCTTGCCCACAGATTTAATTGGATCAGTAAGACGGCACCGCCTAAACTATTATGTTGGGTTTTCCGCATACATTGGGCCTGATATCTTCGCGCTGGCACATTGTATTCGGTTTTTAGCATACATTGGGCCTGATTACCTTCGCGCAGGCACATTGTATTCGGTTTTTCACATACATTCGGCCCGACATCTTCGCGCAAGCACATTGTATTCGGTTTTCCACATACAATTTCTCGCAATTCTTTTACTTTTTTAAAACTTCAGGTCTCATCAAGCCCAACCACAATTTAAAGACGGATGCTGTACCAGTTGAACCTTGAAGCAGTCCCGTCCGAGTGCTTACGCTGTGCCTGAATGCTATAATGAACTCATTCATACCCATCAATACCCATCACTGCAGTAACGAAAGGACATCCGATGAAGACTAACCGATTGGGATCATCCGATTTAGACGTAAGTGCCATGGGCCTCGGCTGCATGTCACTGGGCACCGATGAAGCGCAGGCAACCGCCATTATCCACGAAGCGCTGGACCGTGGGATCAACTTCCTGGATACTGCCGACCTCTACGATGAGGGCCGCAATGAGGAGATTGTCGGTCAGGCTATCCGGCACCGCCGCGCTGACGTTATCCTGGCAACTAAGGTGGGCAACCGCAGAATTCCCGGTAAGGAAGGCTGGGGCTGGGATGCCTCCAAGACCTATATCCGCTCCGCTGTGAAGGAGAGTCTACGCAGGCTGCAGACCGATTATATTGACCTGTATCAGCTGCACGGAGGAACGCTGGAGGATGATATCGATGAGACGATTGAAGCCTTCGAGGAGCTGAAGCGCGAAGGGGTTATCCGCCATTACGGCATCTCCTCCATCCGGCCGAATGTAATCCGTGAATATGTACAGCGTTCCGGAATTGTCAGCGTGATGAGCCAGTATAGCATTCTCGACAGACGCCCGGAGGAGAGCATTCTTCCGCTGCTGGGCCGCGCAGGCATCAGCCTGATTGCGCGGGGGCCGCTGGCGAGCGGCATTCTGACCGATCATGGCAGCAGCAAGGCGCAGCGGGCGTATCTGGACTATACGGAGGCTGAGCTCACGGCGCTGCATGAGCAGCTGATGAGCCAGACCACCCTCACCCGGACGCTGACGCAGACTGCACTGCAATATCCGCTGGCTGATCCGGCGGTTGCTGCTATTATCCCTGGGGCCAGCAGCTTGGAGCAGCTGCGGCAGAATATTGCGGCTGCCCGTTCGCAGCCGCTCTCTGCGCTGGAGCTTGAAGCTGTACGGGAGACCAGTAAGGCGGGCCGGTATACCCTGCACGTGTAGAGCGCCGATCGGTAAAGAGGAACACACAAAAGAAGCTGTCCGGAAACTGTAGGCATTACAGTCTCTGTACAGCTTTTTATTTTTTGCTTATCTTCTTATTTTCTACCTATGAGCGCGTTTCCTTGCCTTAACTATCCACGTAATCAATGCAGCTACAAATACAACTGCGGTAATGAGCCAGGTCAGCAGGAACGCCATGCCCAGCCCGATATTGGCATCCAGCGCTTCCCTTCTGCTCTCCAGAATCAGCATCACGGCAAGCGGCGCTCCACTGGCTATCAGGAGAACGGTCATGCTGTAGCGGGCGAAATTCGTCCGCTTCTGAATAGCTGCGTATAAGCACAAGTATGAAGCAATCAATAATACGAAGGATAATACAGCTTCCCATTCCAGTCTAACCATCGTGTCATCACTCCTTCTCCATAGGAACCGGGGATTGCGTTATAGTATAGCGGCTGCAGCAGCCAGATGCAAATGACACTGCCGCTAAAACAGTCTAGCCAAAAAACTGCGTAATATAGACCATCGCCAGCAGCCCAAATATAAACGAATACGTCGAGGGCCGCTCAAAGCCGTGGCCGTGACTCTCCGGGATCAGCTCCTTATACACGATGAACAGCATCGCTCCGGCAGCGAACGCCAATCCGTATCCAACCACATTCTGTACATAGCTGGCTGTGAAATATCCGATCACGGCCGATACCATCTCCATGAGACCGGTCAGGGCGGCTATGGTCAGGGCCTTGCGCCGGGTGGCGCGGGCATTCATGAGGAAGATTGCCAGAATCAGCCCTTCCGGCATATTCTGCGCGCCAATCGCAATCGCCACCATCGGGCCAAGGCTTGTCTGCTCGCTGGCATAGCTGAAGCCTGTGCTGAGCCCTTCGGGGATGTTATGAATGAATAGCGCAATCATGACGAGCAGCGCTTTGGAATCCAGATTGCTGAGGCCGGGCTTATTCTCCACATCGATATGCGGAATATGGCTCTCGATCAGATCGAGCAGCAATACGCCGGTAATCAGCCCCAGAGTCAGCGCAGTAATGCCCGATTCCTTGATCGCCTGCTGCATCAGCCCGAAGGTGCTTGCAGAGACCATGATCCCGGCAGTGAAGGCCACCAGCACATCCTTCCACAGCTCGGACAGCCGCCTTACGAACAGAATAGGAATAACGCCCAGCACTGTTGCCATTGCAGACAAAAAGCTGCCTAAAAGTGCACCCGCCAAATCTTCAACCCCTTTTGTGGACAGGACTATAGATCAAGCATATGCTCCCGGCAGCTATAAATATGACCAAGCTTTCAGCTTGTGGAAAATAGTCCCAAATAACGCCCCAGCCCTCTGTCTTCAAGCTCTGCCTTCGGGACGAACTGAAGGGCGGCAGAATAGATATGATAATGCTGCTTCGCCGGCTCCGGCCCGTCAAAGGTTAGATACCCCAGATATGCTCCGCTCAACCTGCTGCGCAGCACGGTCCGCACCTGCCCGCCGCTATAATCGGCTTCCCGCCGGATCATCCCCTCTTCAACCGGACCTGTGAAGCTGGGCCAGCCTGTGCCGGAATCGAATTTGTCTGCTGAGCTGAATAGCGGATCACCGCTGATCACATCCGTGTAGAGGCCCTCCTCGAAGTGGTCCCAATACGCATTCTGGTAGGCAGGCTCATCGCCTTTGTTCTGGGTGACCTCATATTGCAGCTCTGTAAGCCGGCCCCGCAGCCGCTTCTTGTCCTCACGGCTGTTCCAGTGCAGCGCTGTGAAGTCGTCACGGCCCGAGCCCTTCTGATATAGCTTATAATCCAGCGGATGGGTCCGGTAATACTGCTGATGCTCTGCTTCCGCCGGATAGAACGGCTCAGCCGGCAGGATGGGCGTCACAATCGGTGCCTTGAAGCGCTTGCTGGCCTTCAGCCTCTCCTTCGACAGCTCCGCTTGCTTCCGCTGCTCTTCATTCTGCACAAAGACCGCCGGAGCGTAAGAATGCCCCCGGTCCATGAACTGCCCGCCGTCATCTGTCGGATCGATCAGCTGCCAATAGATGTCCAGCAGCCGTTCATACGGAAATAGCTTCGGATCATAGACAATCTGCACCGCCTCCCGGTGCCCGGTAGCTTCCGACCCTACCTCTTCATAGGTTGGATTCTCCGTATGCCCGCCCGTATAACCTGACACCACCGAGACGATGCCCGGCAGCTCATCGAACGGCTTGACCATACACCAGAAGCAGCCGCCGGCGAAGGTCGCCAGCTGCAGCGTATCATTCGAAGTCAAACAGACCGCCTCCCTGCAAGCTTTTCCCCTATTATATCTGAATATCCCGTTTCTCCAAAACGGTCAGGGCGATAGTTAGAGACAACAAGATCCAAACTGCTGGAATCCACAACGCGCGCATATAATCCCCCGTCCCCGAGAGCAGGATCAGCTGTGAATTCTCCACATACATCCCCGAGAATTTGAGAATCTGCGTCATTAGAGAATGCTCAGAAACCGCGCGAAGAATCGCAGAGGAGGCGTCCTTGAGATACCCGCTGAGCAGCAGGTTGCCGAAGATGAAGAAGAAAGCGGCCACCACCGCCGAAGCCGGTTTACGGATCAGCATCCCCAGCATCATGACTACAGCACAATAAGCGCCCAGATAGAGCAGATTCAGTCCCAAGGCTGTTAGACCAGCCGCCAGATCCTCTGTATGTCCGGCATGTCCTACCGAAGCTCCTGTGATTAGCGCTGCCGCCAGAGAGAAGAGATAATATAAACCGTAGAACTCCAGCAGCCAGCCCAGAACGGCAAGCAGCTCCAGCACATATTTACCGGTGAAATATTTCGCCTTACTATGCCCGGCTGCAATAATATTCTGCACCGAGCCATACTCGAAGCCTTCGGTTGCAAAAAAGCAGGCATGCAGCGGAATAACCAGATAGAACAGGATAGAGAATGAAGCAGCCGTCTTGAGCGGCTCTGCATAACTACCCAGGTCATAACTACCTTTGCTGCCCAGAATTAGAACTAGTGCGAGGCTGGCTAAGCCGAAGACTGCGGTAACGCTTTTAAAGGCCAGATCCTTACGCAAATAATAGATTTCAGCTTGCCAGAGGTTCCTCATCTTCCGCCGCCCCCGATCAAATCCATATAATACTGCTCCAGATTGGGCGCCGTCAGCTGGAAGCCGTCAACCGGGATCTCCCGCTGCACGAGCAGAGACATCAGGCGCTCCAGATCCACCCCGCTGCGGGGAAGCTCGATCTCTCCGGTCTGCTTGACCCGGATATCCCCTTGCCTAAGCTCCTGCCTCAGCATCTCAGCTACGGTTGCTGCCGGAGAAGATGTGGTAATACAGATCATCACCTGCGCAGACTGCTGCAGTTCAGCAGCCGAAATCTCTTGAATCAGCCGGCCTTGATGAATGAAGCCGTATTTACCGGCCAGCAGCTGCAGCTCGCTCAGAATATGGCTGGAGATCAGCAGAGTCACGCCTTGTTCCCGGGACAGTTGCTCCAGAATATGCCTGACCTCCACAATTCCCGCAGGGTCCAGTCCATTCACCGGCTCATCCAGCACCAGGAACTTCGGCCGGTTCAGCAAGGCCACGGCAATTCCCAGCCGCTGGCGCATACCAAGCGAATATTCGCCCGTCTTCTTCGGTCCCGCCTCATCCAGACCTACAATCTTCAGCACTTCCGCGCTCCTGCCCTTATCCCTGATTCCGAAGATACGGCAGTAAAAGCCCAGATTCTCCATCGCATTCATATGCGGGTAGAGTGAAGGCCGTTCGATCAGGAAGCCGATACGGCGTCTGGCCGCAATCAGCCTCTCCTTGCTCTGTTCTCCGAACAAGGCCATCCTTCCGGCTGTCGGATGCACCAGACCGCCGATGATTCTCATCAGAGTTGTTTTGCCCGCCCCGTTCTCCCCCACGAAGCCGTACACATCTCCCGCCTCAATTCTCATGCAGAGCTGATCCAGCGCTACCCCTGAAGGGTACTCCTTGGATAAGCCCTGAGCCTCAAATACCGCTGCCGTCAAAGCAAACACTCCTTCTTCCATTCAAATCTGTTGACGGCTTAACGATACCATCCGGTGTCCCCTTCGCTAACGCAGGTGTCATATTCATGCGAGATCATGTCGTTTTTGAGGATGAAAATGTATAATGTAGGGATAAATGCAAAGGTGGAGGAGCCGATGATTCATATTGCTGTGTGTGACGATGAGCCCCGCGTTGCCGGAGAGGCCGAGCGCCTGATTCTGGAAACCGGGGAAAGCCTGAACGAGCACATTGAGATTTCCATATATTATTCGGGAGAAAGCTTCGCCCGGGACCTTCGGGACGGCAGGCAGTTCGATATTATCTTCATGGATATTGAGCTGGGCGGTCTGGACGGCATTGCAGCGGGGCAGCTCCTGAGGGAGGATGACGGCAATGACCCGGTGCAGCTTATCTATATTTCCAGCCATGAAGAATACCATATGCAGCTATTTGACCTGCGTCCGTCAGGGTTCATTAAGAAACCTGTTGCGCCGGAAAGCTTCAAGCAGAAGCTGGCCCAGGCCATACATAAGACCCTCCGTCTCCGGCAGCAGGGCCGGACCAGCTTCCTTCCAGTGCAGCTGAAGAACCAGGAACTAAGGATTCCTCACCGCGAAATTCACTATCTGGAGAGTAGCATCAGACGAATTACACTGGTTACTCAGGATAGGGAACTGCAATATTACGGGAAGCTGGTAGAGGAGGAGCAGAAGCTGGCGTCCAGCCATTTCGTGCGGATTCACCAGTCCTATATCGTAAACTTCTATTCAATCCAGGCCATTAGCGCCAAAAAAATCATCCTCACTACCGGCTGCGAGCTGCCGGTCAGCGGCAAATACAGCCCCGGTGTGCGTAGGGCTTATCTGCATTTCAGGGGGGAGCTGGTGTGAATTCTGTACTCCTCGATGAAATTATTTATCTCGCTGTACTTCCGCTTCTGGCAGTCATACTGCATCTCTTCTTCAGCCGCTTCTTCACCTGCCGTGTAGAATCGCGGCTGCGGCTGACTGTGCTGTACATTCTGTACATAGGTGTTCAGGCTCTGCTCCATCACAGCTCCCTGCCCGCCCTGCTGCTGATGGCAGGCAATATCGGACTGATCCTGGGCCTGTCCCTGCTTTACCGGGGCAGCACTGCATGGCGGTTATATGCTGTGGTATTTATCTCGGCTCTGATTATCCTCAGCGATGCGGCGGTTCCACTGCCACGAACAGATTTCGGTTACAGGCTCAGCCTGCTGTGCTCGAAGCTGCTGATGTTATTGCTCGTTCTATTGCTGCGCAGGCTGGTGAAAGGCGAGGGCCGGGGCCAGCTGACCGGATGGTTAGGATCTGTTGCCTTTCTCTGTCCTTGTCTTAGCATTGCCGTGTTGTTGCAGCTGTCCGGCAGTCCCTTCTTCCAGCTATATCCGCAGTTATTCCCTGTTGTTCCCGCCTTGCTGCTCGCTATCAATCTCTTGATCTTCCTCCTGATAGACCGCGTGCTGAGCGCGCAGTCTGAACGCAGCCAACGCCTGCTGCTGGAGCAGCAGAACAGCTATTATGTGAACCAGTATCACCGGAACCGGGAGTTTCAGCAGGAAGCCCTCCGGTTCCGCCATGATTTCAACCATATTCTCCTAGGCCTGCGTTCCAGAGTCCTCAGCGGAGAAGAAGGTGCCTCTACAGCCGAGCTGGATGCTCTGCTGGGCTGGACCGGACATGCCCAAGCTTACTGCAACACCGGCAACCCGGTCATTGATTCCATTCTGGACTACAAACAACGGGAGGCCGCCGCAGCCGAGATTGATCTGCGCCTGGAGCTGAGCCTTCCGCCCCGGCTCATGCTGAATACCGCTTTAATCAGCGTTATTCTGGGCAATGCCTTTGATAATGCACTGGAAGCAGCCAGCCTGATCCCCAAAGAGCAGGGAGCAGAACGATACATCGCCATACATATGCATTACCTGAATGACAGCTTATTTATACGGATTCTGAATCCTTATTCCGGGTCCGTCCTCCAAGGACCAAACGGCGAGCTGCTAACCACCAAAAGCGATAAGCGTTCCCACGGGATCGGACTGCGGAATATCCGCCAGACGATGGAGCAGGCCGGCGGGCTGTTTCAGCTTGCTTACAGCGGCCAGCTGTTTCAGCTGGAGCTGGTGCTTTTTCATATTGAGAGAGATGAACGTAGCGGAGGACGGGTGTCCGAGGGGGAATGATGGGGAATGGGCCTACTATTTCAGTTTCTTGCGCTCACGGCGGGTCTTGTGCCTATGGTTGCTGTCCCATAACTCCTTGTGCATCAAGCCTGCGAATACAAGCATGACAAGCGTCAGCACCAGCACATACTCCCGCAGGATATCGGATAAGCTACCGGACAGGTTCAGCCCGAGAATAATGTTTAGCCTTCCCCACAGCAGATTGAGACACAGAAGCGCTACTGCCCCATAAGTTACCCACACACTGCGGAGGTACAAATTATAAGTGCGCATAGGCCCTCGTCCGATGAAATATTTGCTGTAACGGATAACATATGCGGTAAAAGCGATCAAGGCTATCATTTCCAGTGTAATCAGTACCAAATCAATAATGTCCATGCAGATCATCTCCTCTTCTGCCTAAGCCGGTACGGTGCAGATCAATAAGCCTCTCAAGATCATTGGATTCATACGCCTCCTGAATTTGGCCCAGGGTCTCAATTTCCTGTTTGACCCGGCTGGGCTTCAGCTCGTGCTTGCGAAAGATATCGAGGAGCTTCACTTGTTGACGACCTCCTCATCATTAGGTTTTCTCTCTGCGGTTCCTCTCTCAATCAGCAGCTTCACGAGCGTACGGTTATATTCGCTAAGCTGCTTCTCATTCTCCTCATCGCGTTTCTGATAATTCTGTATGACTTTCTCTTTATTCGCAATTTGCTTAACACTCCAGATCAAGGCAGTAGATAACAGAACATTCAGCACGACCGAACCATTGTTATCCACGAAAAGGCCAGTCAATGCACTGAAATCCATCTGTATCCCCCCATTTCCTAATGTAATCGGAACGGATTCACGCCTTTACCCCTGTCCACTTTTTTGGCGCAGTCCATTGCCGCCACTCTAACAGAATCTCCCTCAAGTTAATCTACTCTAGCAATAGCAATATGGATTGGGTAGAGCAGTATATTTTCCGTACATCCGGGGCACAAGCTTAGTTTTTCCGGTTGTTATGCGAATCATATTCATATTTTAAAAACCCTTGAAAGGCCTACACACAGGCCCCTCAAGGGTTTCTACACATGGTAACACTTAATGGGTGATCTTCACATTGCTGAACACGGCCTTATTCCCGGATGTATCCCCCGGATTACTGAGCGCTATTCCAATATACACCTGGCTGTTCATTGGAATCTGCACGGTTCCGACCGTCTGCCAGCTGCTCCCGTTGGATGAGATAGAGCCTTTGAAGGTATTTCCGGTTCTCTTCAGCTTTAGCCACTTCGGAACTGAAGCCGCCGCATTCTGATCGGTCATAGTGCCCGCAGTCGCTGTCCGGTACTGGAAGGTTGCCCCATTCTCCGGGGTAAGCATCATATCCGCGTGCTTGGAATTCGAACTCAGCGACTCCCGAATCATAACGCCGGCCTTGGACCAGCCGTCCAGCCCGCTAGTGGACTGCACCTTAACTATAATCTCCGCATTGCCGCTCACGGATTGGTAGATATAATTCAGCTGGTCTCCATTTCCCCAAATATCCGTAGTGCTGCTGCTGAGAGTAAATTGCTTCTTGGAGGTATTGTAGGTGGCGTTCCCCGGCTTGGAGCCGATATTTCTGGCCTTCCAGCCTGCTGGCAGCTGAGCCGGATAGTCCTGTTCTCCCGGGGCCGTCCAGTCAGGGGTCGGCCAGGTTGTACGTTCATTGATTTTGATTAACTCGGATTCAGGCCAGGCCCCATAGGCAAAGAACGACAGGCGCTTCACGCCAGGATAATTCTGGCGGATTCCCTGGTAAATCTCCTGATATTGATCATTCGTCCAGTCATTATCCAGCGTAGGCACAATATCCACCTGGCTGCCGCTGATCCGGTCGCTCGTATCCTTCAGGATACCGTAGGAAGTGCTGTACACCCAGTCGCTGTTGAATTCCCAGTCATCAAAATACGCCATAGGAGCAACGAAGTCGATATCATTCTTGAATTTGGCGACATCCTGTCCCACCTCAGTGAACTCCGGCGGCAGAATATACACGCCAAGCTCCACATCCGGATTCGAGGACCCTATAATATCCTGACGGATATCACCAACATACTGGCCGATTTGTTCGGTTCTCCATTCATTCCACTGCCGCCGCTGGGCAGAATCCACATCGAAATTAATAGTGAGCGGAGAATATCCGAACGCTGCCTGATATTTGGCTACCGTATAATTGCTGACATCCATGTTGTAATTATCGAAGCGAATCCAGTCTAACACCACACCGTCCACCGCATAATTCTCAATGACCTCCTGAATGATGGAGCGCTCATACTGCTGCACTTCATGATGCAGCGGATTGACGAAGTATTCGTTGCCGTTCGCGCCAGTGAACGGAGTCTGAACCCCGCCTACCAGCGACTGCATCTGCCATTCATCGTGCGCCAGGAAGGCCTCCTGGTCATGGAACTGCGGAATCCACGCATGAACCTTAATTCCTGCGGCGTGTGCGGCTGTAATTACCTCCTGAAGGGCATCGAAGTTCTCGTAGCCTTGGGCAATCGGAGCGATATCACTCTGATAGAATACCCGCCCGGACGGGACCTCATCATCTTCATCCTGCTTCACGTTCAAGCTGATGACATCCACTCCGTGCTGTTCGGACAGCTCGATAAAGTCCTCGACATCCGCTACATTTTTGAACTGGTTAACGGTTCGTACAATGACTTCCGTCTCAAAAGGCGGATTGCTCTCCTCCTCGGCCATAGCCGGAATCGAAGCACCCATTCCAGAGAAAACCAACGCCAAGCTTAACACCGCAGTGAACCTTGCTCTCAGGGTAATTATCATAGACACGCCTCCATAATAATAGTCTTATTCGGGTCACAACAAGAATTATTTCTTCGCGTTAATCTTCTGGACATTCTCCTGCCATCTTTGCGTTTTGAACTCGAGTAGCTTATCCAGCCCGGCTTTTTTGGCGTTCTTTCTAGCCGTTTCCAGCGCGGACAGCACCTCTTCGTCCGACTTCGCCTGAACCATCTGGGCAAAAGCCAGGGTATGAATATTCTGAACATTCTGGGCGATGATCCCCATCTCCGTATCGGGAACCGGATCGGTATTCACGAATTCCGTAATATCCAGAGCGGTTTTCCAGGTCACCGTGGACTGCGCTACCGTCTCCCATGATTTCTGGTTGGCGGCAAGCGAAGCCTCCAGGCTCATTTTTGCCGTATCAATAAGAGTCGTGTTGCCCGCCCAGTTGAAATCTTCGAACTTCCGCATAGTTTCCGTACGCTCATTAGCAGGTGTTGTCTTGTATTTCTCGTTCGGAACCGGGGCGCCGTCTGCATCCTCTTCATCCCAGTATAGACCCTTCGGACCGAAGAACAGTACCTTCTGTCCCTCCGGACCCGTAATCCAGTCATAGTAGGCGAAGATGGCCTCCGGGTTCTTGGCGGAGGTGGTAATGACATTGACGTTCCAGCCCAGTGTCTCGAAGCCGCTGACAAACACCTTATTCTTGTCTATTCCCGCCTTATGCACCGGCCAAATAATCTCATATCCGCTGTCCGGGTTGCCCGCAGTCAGTGCCCGGTGCCCCTCGGCGCCGTACGTAGTGATGTTGGATTCGACCATGACCGCTACCCGGCCGGTATTCACCTTCTCCTTCACCGCATCCTGGACCTGCTGCAGCGCATCCTGGGTGATCAGGCGTTCGCGGAACAGCTTGTTGATATAGAGCATCATGTCCTCAAAAGCAGGATCGTCATAGATCGGGATCAGCCTGTCGCCTTCAGGATAACCCATAAGGGAGATGAATTTGCTGGTGGTATTCTCCTTGAAACCGCCGTACATAATGTCAAGGCCGCCTCCCTTCTCACCGACCTCCAGAGGCACTACATCCGGGTACTTATCTCGCACCAGGAGCAAATATTGATACAGATCATCAAAGGTTTCCAGCTTCGGTCTGCCGAGTGCGTTATAGATATCCTTATTGACCATATAGCCCCCGTTGCCAAACTGCCCGGAGGTGTACCAGTTGGGGATTTGATAGATTTTGCCGTCCTCAGAACGAAGCAGGTTCAGGGTGGATTCCTTTACATATTTCTTGAAATTCGGATACTTCTCATAATACTCATCGAGCGCTACCAGCCTTCCTGCCTGCACCAGCCGTTCCACTGTGGCTCCCCGGTCCGTGAAGATCACATCCGGCAGAGCGCCGCTGACAATCATCGTGTTAAGCTTTTCTGCGGCCGCCCCCCCGGATTGCACCGGCTCAACGGTAACCTTGCGGTTCTCCTGAATCCATCTCGTCGCCTCATTCTCCCCCCAAGAGGCTGTTGTAAGCCAGTCGTAGTTCCCATAGAAGCTGAAGGTAGTAGGCTTAATGCCGCCGTCATCTGTGGCTGCCCCGGCCTCTCCCTCACTTGTGTTCTGCGGAGTGCCGGATTCCCCGCCACTGCTGCAGGCAGTGAGCAGCAGCAGGCCGGTAAGCAGAAGCGATACCCATTTCAACCGAATGCGCATGTTGTCCCCTTCTTTCTACACGATATGAAAGACTGCTATTCTTTCAATGAACCGATCAGTACGCCCTTAACAAAATACTTCTGGAGAAAGGGGTACGTCAAAATAATCGGGATAGTGGCGATCATCATCGTAGCCATGGTCAATGACTTCGTGGTGACCGTGCGATTCCGGTTCATATGATCCAGTGCAATGGCATTCGATGAGCCGATCTCAGTCATAATGTTGGAGTTCATAATTTGCCGCAGCAGCGTCTGTATAGGAAGCAGAGGGTCCTTCGTAATATAGATGGCTCCCGTGAACCAGTCGTTCCAGTACCCCACCGCTGTAAATAATGCAATCGTAGCGAGGACCGGGCCGGAGACGGGAATGACAATTTTGAAGAAAATCCCATAGTTGCCGCAGCCGTCGATCTTGGCCGATTCCTCCAGCCCGTCAGGCAGCGCAGCGAAGAAGGTGCGGATTACAATCATGTTGTAGACGCTGATGATTCCCGGGATAATCAGTACCCAGAAGGTATCCAGCATATGCAGAGAGCGGATGAGCAGATAAGTGGGGATCAGCCCGCCGCTGAAGAACATCGTAACCATGAAGAAGACCATATACTGCTTACGGTACAGCAATGTCTTTTTGGACATGCCGTAGGCTAACAGGGCCGTGAAGAAGACCGACAAGGCCGTGCCGCTCAAGGTTCTAAGGACGGTGATCAGAAAAGAGTTCAGCAGGCGGTGATCCTGAAACACAATATAATAATTCTCGAAGGTGTACACTCTCGGCCACAGGGTTACGCCGCCCAGCGCCGTATCGCTCCCCTGATTAAAGGAGATCACAAGCGCATTCCAGAACGGATAGAGCATAATAACAGCCATCAGTGTCAAGAGGATATAGATCGTCCGCTGCATGATTTTGTCGCCCAGGCTTAGTCTCATTGTTCACTCCTCCTATAGATTGTAGGTCTACCAGAGACTAACATCTGCCCGGCGGGCGATTTTGTTGGCTGTCACCAGCAGAATTACACTGATCACCGCTTTGAACAGTCCTACCGCTGTCGCATAAGAGAATCTGGCATTCAATATCCCGACACGGTATACGTAGGTGTCAATGACATCGGAGTATGGCCGCAGGATTGGATTGGTCGCCAGCAGCAAAATGTCCTCAAATCCCGCACTAAGCAGATTGCCGATGGCCAGAATCATAAAGATGATAATAATAGAAGCAATGCTGGGGAGGGTAATCAGATAGATCTGCTTAAAACGGCTTGCACCGTCTATAGAGGCCGCCTCATACAAGGCCGGATCAACACCCGCTATCGCGGCCAGATAGACAATACTCCCGAACCCGATCTCCTTCCACACATTGACACTCACCAGAATCGACCAGAAGTATTTCGGAATCGCCAGAAAATTAACCGGTTCTACGATCAGGTCCAGCCGTTCCAGCAAATAATTCAGCGTTCCGTTATCCACGGATAATAGCGAGAATACAAATCCGGATACAATGACCCAGGACAGAAAATACGGCAGATAGCTGACGGTCTGGATGAACCGTTTGAATGCCATATTTCCGATTTCATTCAGCATGAGCGCAAACAGAATGGGGGCCGGGAACGTAATCAGCAGCTTCAGAAAGCTAATCACAATCGTATTTCTCATCACATTCCAGAACTCGGGAGCCTCAAAGAACATTTTAAAATTCATAAATCCAACCCACGGACTCTTCATTATGCCGCCAAAGATATCATACTGCTGGAAGGCCATAACCACGCCATACATTGGAATGTAGCTGAATATAAGAACAAAGATAATGCCCGGCCAAACCATGGACTGTAAATCTAACTGATCCCTAAACTTGTGCCTTACCCTTGGTTTCTCTGCCATCTTCATCCGTCTTCCCCTCCGGCGTAAGTCTAATGAAATAATGGCAAAAATGGTTTGTTGTGCTCCAGCATTTCATCCAGCAGCTGTTCAGCTACGGTGACTGAAGGGACCAGCGGATGATGCACCAGGGCTTGCAGGGCAATGTCCCGGTCTCCGCGAACGGCTGCCTCGATGGTCAGACTCTCATATTGCTTAACCGCCGCCAGCAGACCTCTGACGGATTGTGGAATGCGGCGCAGCGGGACCGGCAGCGGACCTTGCTTGGTCACCAGACAGTTCACCTCGATGGAAGCATCATCCGGCAGGAAATCAATGATTCCGTTATTTCGTACGTTCAGCGTCTGAATATCGCGCGAATCATTATAGATGGACCGCATCAGCAGTACCGCCGCCTCCGAATAATAGGCTCCGCCGCGCTGCTCCAGCTGCTTCGGCTTCTCCTTCAGCTCTACGTTCCGGTACAGCTCGAACAGCTCTTCCTCCACCTGCTTCACCACCTCAGCCCGCGAGCCGGTCGATGCTGCCGCTTCCTTCTGTTCCGCAAGCATCTCGTCTGTCATATAGTAATAGCTCAGATAATAGGAAGGGATCGCTTTCAGCCCATTCAGGAACCGGTGGTCCCAGGAATCAAACGGTACATTGCTGGCCTTGTAATCCTGAGGATAGTCAATAAGCTCCTGCAGCTTGCTCTTTCCGTCAATCACGACATCAGATACCCAGTGCAGGTGATTGATGCCCACGAACTCCGCATAGATCTTGTCAATAGGAAGTCCGAAGAACTCGGAGAGCCACTTTTGAAAACCGATGGGAGAGTTGCACAGCCCTACGCTCTTAACCGAAGAATATTTGTGTACCGCCTCGGTCACCATGCCCGCCGGATTCGTGAAATTCAGCAGCCAGGCCTCTGGGGCCAGCTCCTCCATATCCCTGCAAATATCGAGAATGACCGGGATCGTCCGCAGGCCCTTCATCATCCCTCCGGGGCCTGTCGTCTCCTGACCGATCACATTGTACTTCAGCGGAATCAATTCGTCCCATTTCCGCGCTTCCAGCATGCCTACCCGGATCTGTGTGCAGACAAAGTGCGCTCCGGCGATGGCTTCCCTGCGGTTAAGCGTTTCCGTTAACGTTATCGGCAGGCCGGACTCCGCAATCATACGCTTGCTTAGTTCCGCAATCGTATGCAGCTTCTCCCGCCCTTCCTCAATATCCACGAGCCATACTTCGCCGATGGGCAGCTCTTGATGGTGCTTGATAATCCCCTCGATAAGCTCAGGTGTATACGATGACCCGGCTCCGATTACAACCAGCTTCAATGTTTCCTCCATGATAGAACCTTCCTTCACCATTTTCATTTGATTACCTGCTCCAGAGACAGGCGGTCCAGGATTTCATGATTCACATCCATTCCGCTGCTTTCCATCGCCAGAACGACCGAACCAACCACCGGCTCACGGTTTAATATCCTCAAGGTGGCACCCGGCGCCGACTGCTTCACTCTCTGCTCAATGGCGCGCTTGATGATTCCCGAGCGGTCTCCCTTGGTCAGCAGGCTGCCGGCCAGTACAACGTCAAAAGTATCCTTCTCCATCGCCAGTTGGCGGATCGTTGCCGCCGCAGCCAGTCCCAGCTCATCGCCTTGCCTGATCAGTAGCTCAGTGGCAACCTGGTCCCCGTCCTCTGCCGCCTGAAACAGCAGCTCGGCAATATCAGCCGGTAATTCCCGGTAATGATCCAGATACTCCTCCCGCAGCTCCGTAACGCTGGAATAGCCCAGCCGCCGGGTTAAGCGCTCTGTCAGCACCGTCTTGCCCGCTCTTCCATCATGCGCCCGCATCACGCTACGGAATACCTCCATACTTAGATCATAGCCGCCGCCAAAATCACCAAACCGGTAACCGAACCCCCCGCATTGATGCATCACGCCCAGCGGATTCTTGCCGGCACAATTCACACCTGAACCGCAAATCAGCACAACTCCATAATTCTCCCCGGTGCCGGAGCGCAGTGCATTCCAGGTATCGCAGGAAATCTCCGTCCGGGGAAGGCTGAGGCGGCTGATGATCGGCCGCAGAATCCGGAAGTCAGCCTCTCTGTCGGCTCCTGCCATTCCGAACCAGGAATACTCCAGCTGGTCCCTCGTCAACCCTGACGCCATGACCGCTTCCGATACCGCCTGCTGTAAACTCTCTTCTGCCTGCTCGCAATTCTTTTGGTGATTTCCGTTTCCTCCCCGGCCTACAGCAATAACCTGACCTTGTTCACTTGCAATCATGGCATAGGTTTTGCTGCCCCCAGCATCCACTCCCAAGTAATACTTCACAGATCATTTCACTCCTAATATTCAGGTTAATCTTACATTTGCTGACGATTCGCGCACGAGAAGCTGAGGAGCGAGCTTCGTTACAGCGGGCGGCATCACCTCCCCATGGATTAATTGCATCAGCAGATCAACCCCGATGCTGCCCATTTGCGCCTCAGGCTGCCTGACCGTCGTGAGCCGCGGGTAGAATTCGCCTGCGAACTGCTGATCATCGAATCCCACGACCGAGAGATCATGGGGGACCCGAATCCCCTCGTCGCGCAGCGCCTGGACTACTCCAAGAGCAATGAAGTCATCTCCGCAAAAAAAGGCTGTCGGCAGCTTATCTTCACGGACCCAGCGTTTGGCGACCTCATACCCCCCGCTCACCGTGAACCCGCAGGAATCTGTGCCGAACGACGTTAGCCCTGCTTCCTCCAGTGCCTGGCTATACCCCCGCTTACGTTCCGCAACGCTCAGGAATACCGAAGGGCCGCCGATAAAGGCAATCTGCGTGTGTCCAAGATTAATCAAATGCTTGGTTGCCTCATAACCGCCCTGGTAATTATCGACCACGACACTGGGAACATCCTCATGCTGGAACTGGTTATCCAGCAATACAAACGGAATGTTTTTTCTTTTCAGCTCCTCTACAGATGCTTCCTCTTCCAGCGGGGACAACAGGATAATCCCGTCCACACGGTCCTTCTGAAACAGGAAGTTATCCCCTTCATCCTCATTCTCGGCAATGGATAACGCCAAGAAATACCCTTGCTCCGTCAGCTTGCGGTTGACCACACGAATTACGCGGTCATAGAAAGAATCGTTAAAGTTGTTAATCGACATCCCGATGACTCCCGTCTTGCCGCGTACCAGACTCCGCGCTGCGGAATTGGGCTGATAATTCAGCTCCTCCATCGCTTTAAGCACCTTCTGTCTATTGGACTCACGCACAGACGGTGAGTGGTTTAGCACTCTGGATACAGTCACTACCGAGAGCCCTGACTTTTTGGCTACATCATGAATATTCATCTTAGATTACCCGCCTCCTCCACTCTAAAGTTTAAACGATTAAACTTTCAGTGAAAATAAAAAATTCCTTACATATCATGATATATCCTTTTCCTCACTGATAATAGAACATTTAATGTCAGCTTTGTCTCAATATAAACCTTATTAATCTTTACAAAAGTTTAAAGGTTTTTACTTTGGGTTAATATTACCACCGTTCTAAATATCCGTCAATCCAAAAGCTGGTGCCGTCCATTTTAAAAGATCGGCAGACCCGGAACCCGGGTCTGCCGAGGATTTATTTCCCATTTTTCACAGCTTCATCAAAGTTCACATAAAGAAACCAAACTGACAAAGAGAAGCTCTAAGTCAGTTTGGTTTGTATTCATCTTATATTCAATTCAACTCATTAAACCTTTCGAGCATAGTGGCAACCTCCGCTCTGGTTGCAAGACCCGAAGGATTTATAGTCAAATCCGTGTTGCCCTTCATGATGCCCTTGGACACAGCCCAAGTAATGGACTCTTTGGCATAGCCTGAAATTTTATTTGCATCTTTGGAGCTCAGGCTTGAAGTTTTTGCTTGAAGGTCAACACCTTTAACCTTTGCGTATCTATGCAGCATAACAGCAATTTGCTCACGGGTGATGGCATCATTAGGAGCAAATTTACCCTTATCATACCCGTTAACAATTTTGCTTTGATTTGCCCAAATCACCGGATCTGAATACCAACGGCCACTTTGAACATCAGAGAATACATTTGCAAATTTAACATTCGGTTTATTCTCCATGCGATAGATTACAGTGGCCAGCATGGCACGGCTCATTTTCCCGGAGGGTGAGAATTCCGTTCCAGAGGTTCCTGTGAATAGTCCCTTGTTGTAAACATATCTTACAGAAGAATAGAACCAATCGTCATGTGCTATATCTGTAAAAGGAGTTTTTCTCGCAAAGGTAACAACCACAAGGGTGTCCCGGCTAACCTCTGGAATGGTGTAAATGTCATGGCCTATAAATTTGTCACCGTTGACAAAAATATATTCTGTTTCAAACCCTTCATCCGGAATCATTCTGATGGTTGCAGAGGTTGTTGCGCGAATGGTCTGAGCTTCAAAGCCCTCGGCAATTTTGCCATTTCCGCCTTTAACAGAAGCTTTAACGGAATAGTACAGATCAACTGCGGTGTTATTGACTGTGGTATTGTCAGCCGGAGCAGCCCAACGTTTCGGGCCGACAATTTTGGAGTTCTCGAAATCGGAAACACCAATGCTAAGCTTTTCAATAGCTTCAGTGATTTCCGACGCCAGCGCATCCTTGTTATTAAAAACAGCCTCAGCCCCGGCAATCACATCTCTCAATTTTTGAGCGGATTTTGTCGGATACCAATGATCCGGATAGTAGATGTTTTTGGGATTATCCGCAATAGTAACTGAAGCAAGTAAAGCTTTTGCAGCAACAATGTCTTCATATAATAGAGATTTTGAGGGGTCCTTTATTCCAGTGCCCACAATGATTTGCACATCTTCAACCGGTTCAATGTACCGGTGTGTCGCATCTTTGTTCGTTATAATGAAGCCGCTTGAAGAGATGCTGAACGTGCCGCTGTTCTTAGCTTGAAATACAGCCGTTCCAATATTTTTCAGTATGGAATCCTCTTTTCCGTTGGCGGTCATATCCAAATAGACATAGTTGATGGCACCATCGGCATATTTCATTGAAATGTCCTTTTCCACATTCACAGCGGTATTGTCGAGTACATAAGAATCAAACTGCAGCTTTCCTTGAAAGCCATATACAGGCGCCCTTCCGGCACCCGTATAGGAAAGACTTAGTTTAACAAATATTTTTTCTCCAACTTCAAATGATGATTTCAAGGAACCTGAGCTGTCCGTTACTTTGATGTCCACACGATAACTAAGGTCTGCAGCATCATTTGCGCCATAGGCATATGATGGTAGGGCAGCCCCTAGAAGCATTATGCACAAAATGATTTTTAAGTATTTGATCATCTTTTAAGTGCCTCCATTAGGGTGAGCTGCGCATCTACAATGTCAACAATGCCGTCACCGTTTGTATCAGCTCTCATCCAATTTTCTGCAGAACTAAAACCGTTGTAAATATTGTCTAAAATAGCGTTCAATGTTGCCAGAACGTCAACTTTATCCATAGCACCACTACCATCGGTATCTCCACGCAGAAGAACAGGAGATTTCACCGTTGGTTCAAAACCAAGCTTGGCTGTTAATTGCTCGCCTGTGACAAGCTCCTTTGAAGCACCAATATAGGCTTTCTTAAGATTGTCATATAACAGAGTTTGTTTGTTGCCTCCAATCACAACCGTTGCCTTGCCCATGTTCATTTCAGTGTATATGGTGTACAACGAGAACCCTTGTGTCTGACGAACTTCATAACGGTAACCATAATCTTTTACTTTGATTTTGATAACGTCTGACAGTTCTTTATAGACCGTCTTCCCGTCCTGGCCTTCAAAGGCAGAAAGTCTATAACTAACCTTGATGGCAGTTTCGCCTGGAGCTAATGCTTCAATGGTCCCATCTTGCGAAAGTCTGATGATGTTCTGATTATAAAGAACGTCCCACACAACGTCTTCTGCTTTTAGAACGGTGCCGTTAACTGTGCGGAGAGCTTTCACAGAAAGCGCCGTTGTCCCGCCTATGCCAAGCTCGATCGAATCAGGCTGATCCTCGGAGCCTTCCAGGTCAGAGATTAGTTTAATGCTTTCATACTCAGACAAAACACGATTCACAAGATACACTGGAACAGCCGTTTCGTTACCGGCATCATCAACCGCTTTAAGCATCAGGGTTTGGTTCGGGTCCTCACTCGAGGCCTTACGATTGACAACGAAGGTTCCGTCCGGACTGATAACAATTCCGTCTGAAGTGCCGTCTAACGTTAATGTTGCGGATGGATCTGTTAGACCACGGAAGCTGTAGCTTGAGTCTGCGCCAACAAAAACAACTTGATTGCTGACAGTGTTATCAACGTTTTCCTTATCAAGGCTGGTTTGAACATCTTCATCAAGGAGTAACGCAGGTGCTTTTGTATCAACAGTAAATCCAATAGCCCCTGATGACCTGCTGCCTTGGAGGGTGTCACGGTTTTCAGCAACCGCTATAAAGTCAACCAGCTGCTGGCCGTCTTCAAGACTTTCTTCAAATGACCAGACCTTCTTAAATTCTTGAGGCGTGTTTTTATCTTCGGTGTTAAGATTTAAGGTCATTTTAACAGGTCTGTCGAAGGTGTACGTCGCCTTTAATTGGTCAGTGTTTAAGTAATAGCGATCTTTTGACCGGTCAACGTTTGTTTCAATGCTTACAAGCTGAGGTTTATCCGTTGAAGGCATAACAAAGCTTGGCGATGATACAAATTCGGTTGACCGATAATATTCCGCCTGCTTCAGGGGAGACTCCACAATTCTAGCAGCCTGCACTTTAACAAAATAAGTCTTGCCTTCCTCTAATAGAGGCCGGTTGGTTTGGCTTTCCAATGGTTTTAGAATGATGTCACTGCCAACTTTAAATTGACCAAAGGAATTATCGACCTCAACCCCATCTTCGTCTTGGATCGCCACGAGATAATGTGTTGCAGTTTCGTCGCTTCCCGTTATATTTACCTTCACATAGCCGTCACCGCTGTAGACCGCAGAAACGGATTTCGGGTTTCGAGGGAGCAATGGATTTGTGAAAGTGAATGTTGAAGCAGTGATTTTCTTGCTCATTCCGCCTTGATGGTTAACAAGCATTGCCACCACATGATATTTCCCTTCAGGAAAGGACTCAGGAAGTGTGAACGCATGAGCGCCTGATTCAATTTCATCTAACTCCAGGTTGCCAATACTAATTAATGATGAAGTATCTTGAATGTTAGACGATTCGATTGTTTTCATGACGGACGAGTCTTTTGTGACATAGACATTAAGTGCACCCGAATATTTGCTTTGCTTGTCCGTAGTCCAGGAAACGTTAAGTTCACGGCTTGTATTATTGCTAGTAGAAGCATTAATTCCTGTAAGCTCTGGCATATAGTCAACACTGTTTACTGCAAAGTTGTCTATATAAACATCCGGTGTTGTAACTGAAATGGACCAGTTACCCGCAACAATCAGAGAGGGATCAGTGACTGAAATGTATAAATAGTTAGTGCCATCTAAAGCTTGAACAAGATAGTTTCCGTTGCCCTTGTTATCGTCTTCAACCATGGTCAATCTTTTTCCATTTGGATTGGTGACAATGATTTCTGATGCAGAAGGCTTGATTAAACCACGAAGTGGAATTTCAAAGAGAAGTGCATCCTTTGTTGTCGGGTTAATCTCTTTTGTAACCCCATTCCCGGCCCTTGTCTTAGCGATGGCCTCCGTACTCAGTCTTCTCATATTCGTTCCATAGATCATGGTGGTTGGCACAAGGTTGCCGCTCTCGTCCAGCGCTTCCGAGTGGACATAGTGAACGGCATCTCCTCTTGAAGAGAGGTCGATGGACCCGCCAAAGCTTAGGTCACCGTTCCAATAATAGATAAAGCCAAGCTTCACCCCAATGACCTTAAAGTTTGCACCCACAAAGTCAGATGAGACTGCTGCCTCAACTCCTGCGATCTCCTTGCCCCCAAGCAGCGGGATGGAGTCTGGAATGAACAGCCCTGCATAAACATAACCATAAAAATAATCTTCCGTAATTTTAATCGTTATCCCGCCACGAATGGCTCCGGCATGAATACTGATGCTGCCGAAGGCATTGAGTTGAAACGGCGAGATCCATTGAACATTCATTCCCGCTTGAATATTAAGAAGCCTTCCCTCTTCGTCTTTCTCCAAGTGGCCGCTGCCTTCTATGGCAAGACCGGATAGTTTAGCATCCAGCTTAAAGTCGCCTACAATAATGGCATTAATTAAAAGCCTTGTTTGAAGATGGATGGTGAGGGGTGGAAGTTCACCTGCCGGTTCTCCGGCAACGGTATCTGCAAGGTTTGAAATTCCTCCGCCAAGGCCTGTGATAAATACATAAGGTGCAACCACAGGAACTTTCATTGTGGATGGCGCTAAAAAGAAGGTGAGCTTGTCCAGCATCATCTTGGGAACTTCGTTAATAGGAACCTTCTTCAGTGCCAGTGACCCTTCTACTTCCAGCATGGTAACGGAAACACCGGCATCAATGCTATAAATATCATCAATGGTATTAATGGTTATATCCGCCTTAACACCGGCTTCGTTTCCTACTAACGGGCCTAATATATCTTTGGGCAGGGCTACAGACAGTGTTGTGTTAATGCCAACAAAACCAATTTTGCTGTCTTTACTTCCATAGAGAACATCTTGAACGTTCGCTGTTAGCGAGCCTTTATAATCATAATGCTCCTCACCCTTAGATGGATCAGCAGCTTTTAACGGCATTGAAATTCTTCCGCCAAAGCTGATTCCGAAATCATCATCGTCCTGGGTCATCACACCATATTTAATATTGATCAAGAACCCTGCAATATTCTGCAGCATATAACCGGCATCTCCGAGCTGAAGTTCAAATGCTTGAGCAGTCTTCTCGGCAACAGCCTCCCGATCCAGGGTATATTTAGTTCCATTGCTCACTTCGAAATGCCACTTATTATGCCAAATATTAATCGAGTTGATCACTTTGACGGTACCATCGCCTTCTAGCTTTGCACCCTCGTTGTCAACGGTCATCTTAAGAGCTTCGTTGCTGTCATAGGTCAGGATGCTGTTGATGGTAATATCGCCATCGGCTCTGCTGGCAGAGTAATATTTTTCTTTACCCGTATCCATAAGCCTGATTTTTCCGCGAAGGGTCAACAGAATTTCTGTTTTATTTTCTTCAAATGCTATTTCTTTGTGAAGAATGCCATCTTTTTTCACGCCGCCGGATATAAATTTCTTCATTACATCTTCGTTTGTAAAACTAATATAATCATATAACTGTCTGTTGTTTGCAGCGTCTGTGAATCGGACTAGCGAAACAATACCGTAGCTTGCACTTTTATCCGCTATTTTATTGGTGACGTCCACTTTAGTTGTGGCTTGGATTTTTGTACCGAAGGCATCGATCAGCTGTTGATTCGTAAATCTAAATTCAATGTCATACTTTCCAACCGCCAACGTCTGATTCGTTGAGAAGGCAAGCGTTTGACCTTCCTCAACAAAACTTATTTTTCTTTTGTCAATCAGAACAGCCTCAGCGCTGGATGATGGAACAAGGTACAGACTCCATCCGTCACTCCCCGAAAGGGCCTCCATCAGAACCTTCATATCGCCAGAAACGGTAAGGTTTTTGTCACCTTCATAATAAACTGCCGCCGGGAAAACATGCTTCATTGAAACTTCCGGGAGCTTTCCTTCCACTGCTGGAATCAAAATGTTTGTGTTTGCACTATAGTCAACCACTTTATTTGTGCTAGCATCAATAATTTCTGTTGCGTTTAACGAAACGACCAGACGTTTTGATGTGATCATAGACTGTGTCTCTGCAATAATGTCAACATCCGGAATATCAAACACCGTTCCAATGTTAAGACCGCCCGAAATCTTCACCGTGTATTCCCGTGTATTCGTGGCTGCAAACACAAGTCCCTCTTCGAGGCTAAGCTTCACAATGGGTTCTATAAGTTCTTTTGCTCCTGAGACACTATTGTCAATGACTACATTTGCTTTAATAACACCATTGTTTTCATAAGCTTTTTTGTCGTTAGTAAGTAATACTTGTTCAGTGTGGATCCCTATGGATACATGCTCCTTTTTGGTTTGTTCAGCAAAGTTACCGATACCATAGAGCATTTCAGAAATTCTGACTTGACCCGGCTCAATTGATTTTTCATTCCAATAATAAGCCGTTGCAGTGTCAGGAACTAAATATTTGTTGGAGTAATTAGTAAAGTCAACACTAGGGTTTGGTGTATAATCGTATCTTGTGTTTGCAAGATTAATCCAGTGCCCGACAATCACTTTATCAACGTTTACATCCTTGTTGCCGCTCCAGCCGGACAAGAGGGCATAAGCTGTCTTGTTCGAAGCTGAAAGAGAATCAACATATCTAATTTGCTGCGGAAGGTGGTCACCGCTATATTCGGTTTCAACGATTGTCGGTTGCGACGGATTAACCAACACATAAGGTGCATCAATTTCTGAACCAAGCGCGTTGTCTAAAAGAAGCCGAATCCCCACCGTTCCGGCTGTGGCATTGTTATTTTTCACATCATAAGAAACACCAATGTTGCCAGTCCTTGAGTTGTTAGGGTCAATCGAAATGGATACCTTTTGTGTGATGGTATAGCCCTTAATGTCCCATGCAATGGTTAAAAGCCTGTTTTGCTCTGAGACTACAGGTTCATGAAGCTTTGTATCGATTCCAAACCAGCCATATTCCTGACCGAAAATAAAATCCTTTCCGTCGATACGAACGGTTGTGAAGGATGTTCCATTGCTCCTTGCTGTATCTTCCTTATAAAGAAGCGGAAGGTTGTTGTCAAACGCTTTTTGTGGATGACCATCAATGGTTTCGATGGAGAAACCACCCGTTTTTGAATTGATTGAATATTTCATAAATTCGTTCGCAATGGAATAATCCGCATTACTGGCGTCAGCATGAACAGGGAAACTTGCAAAAGTGAAAAGCATGGATAGAATAATAGCTGCAGCTACGCTGCGTTTCATTGTTCTATAGAACGTCATTGCCTATTTCCCTCCTTGATTTGAGACATATACATGAATGTTGAAATAGTCGCGTTTATCCGTTTGGATATATACGGTGTACCAGCCGCTCGTAACATTATCGAGGGTATACACTCCGCTTTTCTCCTGCAGGACAGTACCTTTTGTTTTCATCTGACCTTGTGTTAAGACACCTTTTTCATAACGTGCATACGAGATCCCGGAAAAGTTCTTCAATGAAATTTCAACCTTGTTTCCAAGAACGGACGCAGCATTTGAGCTGTCTGGCATAACGCCGTTCACAAGAGCTATGGTGTCATAAAGACCCACAAGGCGAACGGTCCGGCGAATGGTGGTTTGATTCCCTGCATCATCTCTTACGGTATAGTCGATATAGTACGGGTTCGAGCGAACAAATTCATTTGCTAAGATGTTGTCAGGGTTAAACACCCGCCCGCCAGTTCCATAGCTTATGGTGACCCGGTTCGTCAGGTCGACCTTTTTACCCGCAACCATATCCCATGCTTCGAAGTCTAGAAGCTTAGACTTGTCATAGGCAATGGAGGCATCTTTTTTAGGCGTCATGCCTTCGATGAAGATTAGCTCTTCACCATTTTTAAGTTTTAGCACAGGGGGTGTTTTGTCGATTAGCCCAATGTCAACACCATACGAGGTATAGGTCCCTGTTCTTCCTTCAAGGTTAAAATTGTAAAGTCCATTTTCTCTATAGTTCATTGACTTCTCTTGTTCCCAAGGATCGTTTCCGCCCACGAGTTTAGCATCTTTATCCGTGATTACCGTGACATTCACATTCTGGTTTGTTGCCGGGTTCTTGTCGATTCCCACAACATATCCTTCTTCTTTTCCAGAGGTGTCAACACCAACAACAATCTTGTTTTGATGATCCTTTTCCACCCACTCACCACTTTGGTTCTTTTCGAGATATTTGTATGTCCAGCGAACTTCTTTAACCCTTGGGCCGCCCACTTCAATTCCTTCAACCGTTACGAGAATTTTTTGCGTGATGCCTGTTTGGTCCCTAACTTGAAAGACGTGCTCTCCGTTAGTTTTAACGTTGATTACTGCCTCTTTATAGGACAGGGCATCGCCGGACTCGTCCTTCACTTCAGTCAGAAGTGCATGTTCATATCCACGATAAGAAACGGTAAGCTCTGTTAGTTTTCTAAGAATGTCCAGCGGAACGCCGTCACTGTCACGGATTTGATCAAAGGTTACATTCACGCTCAGCTTATCTTCAGCTAATGTTGCAGTGGCTTTGATTTGCGGCGGTGTGGACACAATATTCGATATGGTAATCACTTCCTGTCCTTCGTTGCCATAGTCGTCAACAAAGAACATGGACACTGTACCATTTTTTCTAAACCGAACAGCTTTTGTGCCGGGGATATGTACGATATCGTTGGCAGTTAGGCTTCCGGTAGGTTCTACACCAGTGACTGTAATCGTTTTGATATCCTTGCTGAACTGTGTCAACTCCACATTCACGCTTTGTGCAGTAATGGTGGTTGGTGGCGTGCTGTAAGTCCTTGCGATTGCAGTAGGCGCTACCTTATTAATGTTTGAGACGGTGATCGGTGTCGTCCAACGGTTTCCAGCGTAGTCATAGGCTGTCACATTATAAATTCCTGAGCTGTCCAGTTCAACGACATATTCATTCTCAAGCGGCTCCCCTTTGAAGGGATAGACCACATCGCCCTTCTTCACCTCTGCAAATGCGATTTCACCTGAATCATCCGTTAAAGTGATCGTTGCAAAGATATTTTTGTTGGTCTTGGCCGTATTCGATAACACATAGGATGTTTGTCCAATGGTGTTGTCAAACTGGTTATAGCTAACCGTATGAGAACCTGTGTTGCCCGATTGATCCCTAAACTCAAATGTGAAGGTGTTATTATCCTCAGTTAGAGTCCTTGAGAAGGCTGCGTTGTTGTTTGTCATCGAAAGAGTTTTTCCGCCTCCGGTAAACTTGAGCGTTGCCATAACCCTTCTATAGGCTTTTCCTTCTGTGATTGGAACCCAGTTCCCAAGATAGTTCTCATAGCTGTATTCAACCTTGTAGTGTGTGTCTTGTGTGATTGGCGTTTTATCAATGTTTGACACGGTGACTGGCACGATCGTTTCTATTCCGGCTTTGTTTGTCACTTTGAAATATACCGTTGCATTCTGCTCGAAGGTTTCGGTATGCGAAACAATCGATTCAATGGGGCTAAAGCTTATGCCGTCATACGAACGCTCAAGTTTCAAAATCCCGCTTTCCGGGTCATATACAGAAAGTGTTGCGGTAACACTCTGGTTGGTTGACTCCGTCATCGAATAGTCCACCTTTGCAGCTGGTGCAGTTTCGTCAACCACTGTAATGGCAACATATTCATCTTCCATCCGGTCAGCTTCCATACCTTCTGCCGTGTATGACTCGAAATAAGCTGATTTTGTTGTTTTTCCGTCTCTTAGCGCTTCAAATACCAGCTTTGAATAAGCTGTTCTTCCTTCTTCCTCTGTAAATGAAGGGTCAGGAACACTTAGCTCTGTATTGAGTTCTAATCCGGATAACACTGCATTTTCAACAAAGAAATATTGTCCGGAATACTTTGGTTCCGGAACGACAACATAGTAAAGCTTATCGCCCTGGTTATAGGATATGAACCCGCCGTTTTGGATCGTTTGACCATTTTTCTCTACATGACCTGAAATATCAAATCCTGTAACGAAATTAACATCAGGCGTGAATTCTAGAACGCTATCCCTTCCAACTTCATCCTGAATATAGAGGCTGATTTTATTATTGTTTTGAATTACAACCTCGTAGTCCATTACGTAGTCAGCCGATGTTGTTAGAAGTCCTGTATACAGAAGGTTCGACCTTGCCATTTCACCCACAACATCACCCTCTACAGGTGCGTTAGGCATCACGGTGACTGGAACGTTAAAATAAACGCTAACCGTTGCGGTGGTTTTTGTTGTTGCAGGGTTTGCGCTGACACTTACAATGGATGCCTCCGCGTCAACCAGGTCCAGTTTTGAGTCAAAGAACACTTTTTCAGTCTCATTTCCTGCTGTGTCGACAGCTTTGACCCCAATGGCATAGCTTTCACTAAGCCCCTTCAACTCAATGGTGTAGGTTTTCTGTTTATTGCCTGCGCCATTAATGATTACCGGACTACTCTGCATTTCCACGGAATGGCTTGATTGAAACAACGCATAGTCCGCTTCGGTTAGAATATGGTTGTCTGCGGGGTCTTGAATAAGCGCGAATGAAACGGTTGTATCGTTCTTGTCTGAGACATCAACTGTAACCACACCATCTTGTCTTGCTCCTTTGGTCACGATGTTACTTGAAGCAAGCGCAGATGGAGCTGCCCGGTCAATGTTAG
The DNA here is from genome assembly GCF_037963835.1 of Paenibacillus sp. FSL H8-0332. Classification (NCBI taxonomy): domain Bacteria; kingdom Bacillati; phylum Bacillota; class Bacilli; order Caryophanales; family Paenibacillaceae; genus Paenibacillus; species Paenibacillus sp. FSL H8-0332. The sequence continues at coordinate 858,636 of NZ_CP150145.1, read as the reverse complement.
ATACGGAAATAGGAACAAGAACACGATTTCCAAGCTCATCAGACAGGATCAGTTTTGTTGTGATGTTTTCGCTTACCGTTACTGTGAATGCACCGTCTGTATATGGAGAAACCGTGATTTTGTCTGCATCCTCTGGTGCAACTGTCAGTTTGCTAATCCCTGTGCCAGCATCACTTGCGATGATTGTTGCTGTCACGGATGCGTTTGTTGGCTGAATGGTGCTATAGTCCGGCAATTCAAAGGTTGGTGCCTGGCTATCATAAAGAATGGTGAGCGGTCTTGCTTCTGTTAAAAATTCAGGTTTGTCGTCAGCAGGAGCATTGATGAGTCCAAACTGGAAGTAGATGGTGTTGACACCTTCTTCAAGCGGAACCGGTGTGTCGAGTGTAAAGGCATAATTCCCACCGGAATTGTTGCTCGCTGTAAACTCAGAAACTAAAGCGCCGTTATCTGTTGGCATGCCGTCCGTTGTTGCATAATATACCGGTTTTTGATATTTCAATGCGCTATCAGAAGTCCATGCTGCATGCGGTTCATTCAAAACAGCATAGACACTATAGGTTCCATCCGTTGTTGTACCCATTCCGTTTAAAGTCTTTGGCTCCGTAAAGTTCAATGTGTCAATGATTGCAGCTTCTGACCTCATGCCAAAGTATGGGGAAACCTTTTTGCTTTCTCTGCCATGCGGGTCTTTGGCCACAACAACAATGCTGTACGCACCTGTTGGAAGTCCTGTCAGGGTCAAGGTCTGATTAACCTGGGCTATATTGTCACTGTCCATTGTCAGAGTCAGCGGATAGTTTGGCAACTCTTCAATTCTGATCTCTGAGTCTGGCTTAGATAAATAGTAATATGCACTTGCAATTCCACTGCGGTCTGTCACTTTCACGTTAAACTGTTGTGATGATTTGAAATGATCGTGCTGACTTCCTGCGGTATATTTAATCTCCGGGGAATAGGCGTCATACGTGTATACTTGTGAAAATTCGGCAGTGTTACCAGACTGTTTATTTTTCACACGATATTCCAGTATATATCTCCCGTCCATCAAAACTTTGGTTCCGCTAAGATTAGTTTTTTCAGCTGCACCAACATCATCGCTTGATTCGTATACTCTAAATTTTTGCGTAAAGCTTTTGTCATTGCCAGGATCAGAAATCCACCGATAACTCGTTTCAAGGTTTGAATTGCTTACGTCAAAGCTAATGTCAAAATACGGCTTTGGAAGACTTGAATCCTCCGTATGGAGGGTGTCGGCAACATTTCCATTGAAAATACTCACAGATTTTTTATAGTATCTTGATGCTTGCTCGTTTCTAGAATCGTTTCCAAGTGAGTCTACTGTGAAATAATAGAGAGTTCCCTCATAGTTGTCCCCTTTTGGAATGGATAGCATGGCAGTTGTGCTATCCCCTTCTGAGTCTACGAATGCCCACAGCCCTTGAGTTGAAGCAATTTCTGTGGAGGCAGGTTTAATTTGATTGATTGGCGTGTCAGGTGGCGCCGTAATTCCGTTCATAAAGGTATAATAAGTCCTTGACCAGCCGTTATTGCTTTGCTCAAGGTCGTTCATTTCAAAGCGATAGTCATTTCTTTTGCGAAGCTGTGCATCTTGCGGATGTACCGTTTCGTTTACGGTCACTCGCGGAGCCAGATTATCGATTTTGATATTTTCAATTTCTGCATATCCGGCATCTCCGCCAAGCGGATTGTCAGCTTGATCCCATCCATACAGCCGAAGCTTGAATTCGCCTTCCGCCCGATCGATTGGACTTAGTTTTAGGCTAACGCCATTGATAACCTGCGTGTTAATAGGTGCGGTAACTCTTGCTCTGTTTCCTGTACCGTCAAAGTTTGTGATTCGGGTCATGGCCGGTTCATAGGAATCACCAGTTTTCTTGTACAGCTCATAATTAAAATAGTTTTGATTCGACTCGCTGTGGGCGACATTTCCGTCTGGATAGAGTGTTTCGCTGGCAACCATATAAAATTCATGCAGCTTTTTGATGTTGTTTTGAATGGAATCTGCCCCCACCAGGTCATTTCCATTTTTATCGGTCACTCTTACAGTTGGTGTTTTTGTGTCCACTTTGTGAGTTGAGAAATAAAAACTTTGTGATGTTGCTGATTCTGGAGTTGGATTTTCCAAATGATAGGCCTGAGCCCGGCCTTTTTTCGTTAGATGGGTAGATACGTTGTCAAGCTGAAGCCTTATGCCCTCGCTTTCAACTGCACTAACATCCAGCGGCACTTGTCCGGTGAACTGAAGTTTGCCGTTTGGTTTGCCGTCATTGCCCTGCAGTTTGGTCATGGTTAGGTTGGCAAGCGGTGTTGTCGTATTGTTCCCAATATATAACAAAGGCGTGGCTTGGAAGTTGGTGATCAGCTCCGTTTTAATTTCTTGCGTCATGGCTTTTTTATGAATGGAAACCGCTTCAACTGTGATGTTAACATCTGTCAATTTCCGATTCAGATATCGGTTGTCCTGGCTCGGCGAATAGGTAACAGTCTGATTGATATCAGGGTTGCCGAGGTTATATATACTACGATAGAACGTATAAGTTACATCTTTATAATAGTAATCCGCTTGCCCTATCTTTGTTGTTAAATAGGTTTTAACTTCGGGATTTCCTGAGCTTGTATGGGCAAAGGTCCCCCCGAGACTTTCAGCATTGGTAGACTGGGCAAGCAGCGCCACCCTGTAGGTTAGCGAAATCTCTGCTTTGTTCTGTGCAACCATTTGATCGTGAAGCTTCTTGCGGTCAATATCTAACTGAAACGTTTTTGTTTTGGTTGGTTCCTGGAATGTTAACCAATCCCTGCCTACAGAGTCGTCCGAAACAGTATAGCTGAACACAGGAGCATCCTCATATTGCATGATGTCATAATAACCATATTGATCTCTGACATATTTGTTCCACTCTACACGTTCAGAGTCTGACGAATTCGCATCCAGATAGAACTCTCCTCCAAGCTCGTCAACATAGCCTATATCTGTGAATTTTCTTTTGGTTACGTCCGAAATGTCATGATACAGTCTGTCCTTGCCTTTTGTCCATGAGTGTATTGGAATGGTCATTACCTTCTCTGGATTGGTATTCCCCTCAAGATAGGGAAGATACAAATCCACAGATTCACCGTACCAGTCATTACTGCCCACCAGCCAAAAAACGAATTCATTCATTCTCCATGGTGGAATATTTTGCATTTTAAAGGTATGTTTTATATCAGACCAAGCGGGAGCTCCGCCAAGATTTGCTGCATGATCAGAGGGTAGTCCAGATTCATAGGTACTCACGCCCATGTGAATCTCATCACCTGTTCCGCCGTCATCGTTTCCTCCTGTTTTCACACCAAACATATAGGCGTACTCTGTTGCTACATTCGCATAAACAGGCGTTACTGATGCGAGAAGCGAAAGTACCAGCATCAAGCTTAAAATCTTCTTCATAAAATACCTCCTTGTTATAAGACCACATTCTGGATAACGATCAGCCTTTACAGCTTACCGTTGAAAATAGTTTCTATATACTTTGAGCTAAGGCCAATGGCTTGTAGTTCTTCTTTCATTTCATTTGTTTGTGCGATTTTTCTGTTAGGGAAATATAAAGCCACACCGTTGCGATGGTTATAGCCTGCTGAATTTCTTACTTCGAAGGCAAGTGCTTGGGCTGCAGCAGTGACTTCTGATGATTGGCCCATGAGCTCTATAAGATCATATTGATCAAATATCCCTTCGTTTTTGCCTAATAGCTCTGAGCGGTTTGCAAGGTCTGTTAGTGAGAGATCAAACTCTGCATGTTCTATGGCCTTAACCAAGGATTCCGCCTGAGAAAGCTTCATCATTGACATGGTTGTTTGCATCTTAGCTTCAATCCCCGAATGAAGGGTAAAGGAATCTAAAATTAAACGCCCTACTCTTTCAGTGCTAATCTGTGGGTTTCGCTCTATCGCACCTATCCATGTGGTATAGTACAAGCCTGCTGCGGGGGTTGAATCTTCAGAAGCTATGAGATATTTGCCCTGATCTCTAAGCGCATAGGCAGTTTCAACGGTGCCCATAAGACATGCATCAAAGACGATTAAGTCGAAATACATATCTGATGAATCGATTGCTTTGGAAAGCTCCGAAACCTTCATCGTTGTTCGTTCATTTAGCTCGTCTGCACCAAATCCGCCCATTGTACCATACCCATGATCCCATAGAATCAGGATATAACGCTCACTGGGTGCAACGGTTTTGCCCCATACAAGAAAATCCCTCAGTGTCCTAGGGTCTGATGCGGCGGTTTGGATGTGGCTTTCGTGCTTTTTAAGTTGTCCATGGCTAACTTCAAAGCGTTCGGACGCTCCATCGGCCATATATTTGTTGTGATATTTGAGCGTTCCGCCTGTTTGCATCAGGATTTTCGTATTTTGGTTTGGCTGACCTCGCAAAATTTCTTCCAAGTCATCGGTTAGCCGTCCTTGCTGTGATTCAAGGTCAGAACCCACTGCATATATTAAAATCGTCGCTCCATCCAGATTATTATCCTGCTCCCAAAGTGACCTTGCCTCGTTTAAAGCTTGCGTGGTGAAAACATTTGTTGCACTAAGGGTTTGACCTAGTGTTTCAATTTGGTTTTTGGGTCTTGTGTTTAGAACATAACTGCTTATTTTTGCAAGAGTTCCCCGATTGAATCCACGTTCTTTTGTAAGATCTATTCCTAGAACTATTGAGGCGAAAGAAACCGCGGTTTCATAGGTAAAGTCGCCCTTTGTTTCTGAATATCCCAACACCCTTAAAACCATTGAACAATATTGGTTAAGCGAGATGGGCCGGTTACCGCCAAAACGATATTCATTAATTCCGTTAACTACACCCTTGGCATAGGCATACGACACGTAGCGGCTTTCCCACCCCGTATCATTAAAAGGATTTTTGTAGGTGCTTTTCAGGGCCTCTTCTTCCTTCCCCCACAGACGCAGCATCATTACAAGGGATTCTGCCCTGGTAGGCACCCGCGACAGTTCATATCCATTCTCCGTTCCACTGAACAATCCTAAGTGGTTAAGCGCTTCTGCATAGCTGGAGCTTTGTGCCGCTGCTGCTGATGGAGTTGTTGCAAGAAGAAAGATTAAAAAAATGATAAAACCTCGGATTTTTGTCATCAAGTACCGGCCTTTCAATTGGAAATCCCCTTCTTTGCTCCTAAATTAGCTGATTAACCCTATCAAGCTACAATTCTACATGGCGGATTAACCCCTGTGTGAAAGTTAAAGAAATCTTTAAGTTCGCGCTTGCCGCTCACTTCTGGCAAACAGCAAAAAGAGCCTGATCTCCAGGAGATCAGACTTTTACGATACCTAATTTATTTCCATCGCATAAAAAAAACTACTCACAAAGTTCAATCGAACTTGTGAGTAGCTTAATTAAATCATGTGGGCAAAATTACATCATGCCGCCGGGAACAGGTCGACAGGTTGCAGGATTGGAATCTATATCACTCTCACGTCAAACTACAACTATTCATACAAATTCAACAAAAATAATGATACTATGTATGATGGGTAAAAGACTTTGCTATGTTGCAACAGGAGAAGATAATATGAGTAACGAACCAAATTTTTGGCTGGATTTACCGAAACCGTTTTTTATATTAGCACCAATGGAAGACGTCACAGATATTGTATTTCGTCACGTCATTAGTGAAGCTGCAAAACCTGACGTATTTTTCACGGAATTCACAAGTACAGAAAATTATTGTCACCCTGTTGGAAAAGAAAATGTAGGTGGGCGATTAATGTTCACAGATGATGAGCAACCGATTGTCGCTCATATTTGGGGCAATAAACCTGCACTTTTTGAACAGATGAGTATTGATATGACAAAACTTGGTTTTCGTGGTATCGATATAAACATGGGATGCCCAGCACAAAACGCCGCATCCAGTGGAAAAGGGGCTGGATTAATAAAGCATCCTGAAGTTGCAGCAGAAATTATTCAAGCAGCAAAAGCAGGTGGATTGCCGGTTAGTGTTAAAACAAGATTGGGTTACTCTAAAATTGACGAGTGGCGCGATTGGTTAGGACATATATTGAAACAAGATATTGCGAATCTTACCATTCACCTTCGTACAAAAAAAGAGAAGAGCAAAGTAGCTGCACACTGGGAACTAATTCCTGAGATAAAAAAATTACGCGATGAAATCGCTCCAAATACGTTGTTAACTATCAATGGAGATATTCCGGATCGCGCAACAGGATTACAATTAGTAGAACAATACGGCGTTGATGGTGTCATGATTGGCCGTGGCATTTTCACTAATCCATTTGCTTTTGAGAAAGAACCTAAAGAACATAGCGCTAAGGATTTTCTCAATTTACTTCTTTTACAGTTGGAGCTTCACGATAAATATTCAACAGAAACCCTGCCACGTTCATTTAGACCACTTCTTCGCTATTTCAAAATCTATGTTCGTGGATTTAGAGGCGCAGACGAACTAAGAGAGCAATTAATGGATACCACGTCAACAGACGAAGTGCGTCGTTTAGTAAAACCTCTTTTAGATGAAGAATTAGATTGAAGAATATTAAAGATTTGAGCTATGAAAAAGAGACTTCCCACAAGTTCAATGAACTCATAGGAAGCCTCTTATTTTTGCATCATGTGGTCAAACGGTGTTTCCTTCTCAGGAAACCCTTGATGCATAAGGGTTTGTCACCCTTATTACATCATGCCGCCCATACCGCCCATGCCGCCCATATCTGGCATTCCGCCACCAGCACCGGCTGGTTCTGGCTTGTCAGCGATAACCGCTTCGGTAGTCAGGAACATAGCCGCTACGGAAGCCGCGTTCTGCAGAGCATAACGGGTTACCTTGGCAGGGTCAACAATCCCTGCTTCGAACATGTTTACCCACTCATCGGTAGCAGCGTTGTAGCCGATGCCGATAGCTTCTTTTTTCAGGCGGTCCACGATAACGGAACCTTCTTGGCCTGCGTTAGCAGCGATGGTACGAACAGGCTCTTCCAGTGCGCGCAGCACGAGGTTAACGCCAGTTCTTTCGTCGCCTTCAGCTACAACAGCAGCTACAGCAGCATATACGTTCACAAGAGCCGTACCCCCACCGGATACGATACCTTCTTCAACCGCAGCGCGGGTTGCGTTCAGGGCATCTTCGATGCGGAGCTTACGCTCTTTGAGTTCAGTTTCAGTAGCAGCACCGACTTTGACAACGGCTACGCCGCCAGCCAATTTCGCCAGACGCTCCTGCAGTTTTTCTTTGTCGAACTCGGAAGTCGTTTCTTCCAGCTGGGAACGGATTTGGCTAACGCGTGCATTGATGTCCGCCTTGTCGCCGCTTCCGTCTACAATTGTAGTGTTTTCTTTGGTTACGCGCACTTGACGGGCGTTACCCAGTTGCTCGATAGAAGTGCTCTTGAGATCCAGTCCAAGCTTCTCAGTGATCACTTGGCCGCCTGTCAGAGCAGCGATATCCTGCAGCATAGCTTCACGGCGGTCGCCGAAGCCAGGAGCCTTAACCGCTACAGCATTGAATGTTCCGCGCAGCTTGTTCACGATCAGCATCGCCTGAGCTTCGCCTTCGATGTCTTCAGCGATGATTACCAGCGGACGCGCCTGTTGAACGATCTTCTCCAAGAGGGGAAGAATTTCCTGCGTGCTGCTGATCTTCTTGTCTGTGATCAGGATGTACGGGTTCTCCAGAACGGCTTCCATTTTGTCCGTATCCGTAATCATGTACGGGGAAATGTAACCACGGTCGAACTGCATACCTTCAACCACTTCAAGCTCAGTCAGGAATCCGCGGGATTCTTCAACGGTGATAACGCCGTCCTTGCCCACTTTTTCCATAGCTTCAGCAATCAGTTGGCCCACTTCTTCGTCAGCAGCGGAGATTGCAGCTACTTGAGCGATAGCTTGGGAATCCAGAATCGGCTTAGCTATATTCTGCAGTTCAGCAACAGCAGCCTTCACTGCTTTGTCGATCCCTTTACGCATAACCATCGGGTTAGCGCCTGCAGTTACGTTCTTCAGACCTTCGCGGATCATAGCCTGAGCCAGAACCGTTGCAGTTGTAGTACCGTCACCGGCTACATCGTTAGTCTTGGTAGCTACTTCTTTAACGAGCTGTGCGCCCATGTTCTCAAAAGCATCTTCCAGTTCGATTTCTTTGGCGATGGTTACACCGTCATTCGTGATCAGCGGGCTGCCGAATTTCTTCTCCAGTACCACGTTGCGGCCTTTAGGACCCAGTGTAACTTTTACTGCATTTGCCAAAGCGTCAACCCCGCGCAGCATTGCACGGCGAGCATCTTCACTGAACTTAATTTCTTTTGCCATTGTATAGTTAACCTCCTAATATAATTTGTGAATGTATTCTGAATCCGGCTTATGAGAGACGCTTAAGACTAGTCAAGAATAGCGTGAATGTCGCTTTCTTTCATAATCAGATATTCTTTGCCTTCGTATTTGATTTCAGTTCCGGCATATTTCGAGAAAAGCACACGGTCGCCTTCTTTTACTTCCAGCGCTACACGGACTCCGTCTTTCAAAGTTCCGCTGCCTACAGCGATAATAGTACCTTCTTGCGGCTTCTCTTTGGAAGAGTCTGGAAGCACGATCCCGAAAGAAGTGGTTTCCTGTTGCTCGCTTGGTTCTACCAATACGCGTTCACCTAGTGGTTTAATCATGAAAAAATAGCCTCCTTTGAAATTATGTGATTTGCCTTGAAAACATAGATTGAGCTGCGGGGATCTGCGCCATCAGCATCCCTTACGGAATGCTGCTCCGGCCAATCCCGGTTTTTCAGCAGCGTTAGCACTCAACCCTCTGTAGTGCTAACAACAATTTTTATGATACTCAACTTGAAGACGGATTTCAAGTCCTTTTACGTAAAATCGTATTTGTTTTTGCCAAAATTATGGTTTCAGCGCTTGTCCGACACACACTTTACTCCATTCTATCCAACAAGGGGCATATTATGCCCCCATCCCTCTAATCTGCCTTCACATACCGCGCCTCCCGCTTAGCGTCCTCAGCCAATTGCCTGCGGTAGACGAATGCGGACAGAAATACGCTGAATTCATACAGCACCAGCAGCGGAATCGTCACCAGAAAGTCCGAGATGAAATCAGGCGGCGTAATAACCACAGCAACGAACACAAGCGCGAAATAGGCATAACGGCGCATCTTGCGCAGACGCAGCGGGTTCAGCACCCTGAGCTTGGTCAGGAACATGACAATCAGCGGCAGCTCGAAGAGCAGGGCCAGCGGAATCACCAGACTGAACAGGAAATCGAAGTATTCGGCGATGCCGTAGGTCTCCTCAAGCCCCATATTCCGTGTAATCGAGATCGTGAAGGATAAGGCCATAGGGAACACTATGTAATAGGCAAACGCAATGCCGGCAATAAACAACACAAACACATAAGGCACATAACGCAGGGCAGCGCTCCGCTCCACAGGCCGCAGGCCGGGGCTGATGAACGCCCATAGCTGGAAGACGATAAACGGCACAGAGAAGACCAGCGAGACTGCCATAGCGATCTTCATATACATCCCGATTCCGTCCCAGAAGGAGAACGCATGCAGAATGAAGCCTTGCGCAACATCGGCGCTTATAAGATACAAATAGATTGGTTTGGCGACGAATAAGCCGAGCACAAGTCCGGCCACGAACACGATCAGCACGTAGATAAGACGTCTGCGCAGCTCCGTCAGATGATCGACGAGGGACATTTCTTCCGCTTCCAGAGACATGACTGACACCACCCGGATTGATATGAATATGGTTATATACATTAGAGAAAAAAGGAGCGCCGCCCCGGTCTATAAGCAGACCTGGGAAAGACGCCCCTGCGTGGGAACCTTAAAATTATTCCGGCAGACGGCGGTCCTGCGGAAGTTCTGTTGCTACCGTCTGCGCAGCCACAGGAGCAGGTGTCTCGCTCCGCTTGGCCGGTTCCGGCTCGTTCACAATCTCCCGCGCGCCGTCCTTGAATTCACGGAAGGTACGCCCGACTGCCCGCCCCAGCTCAGGAAGCTTATTGGGACCAAAGAGCAGCAGCGCCAAGATAACCAACAAGATAATTCCGGGTGTGCCAATACCACCTAACATACCGGTTTCCTCCCATCCTTCTGTCCGTTCATGACAATAGTTAACGATAAAATAATAATACCATAACTTATATCACACATCCATCGTCTATCCTGAACGATTTAGACAAAAGTGAAGAGAGCAGAGTCCGATTACTGGCGGTATTGTCCCGTAACCATTAACAGAGCTTCCGGCAGCTGGTCCATAATCGCCGCCAGATTCTCATGTACCCCCTTCGGGGTACCGGGCAGATTGACAATCAGGGTTCTTCCGCGGATACCGCAGATTCCCCGGAACAGCATAGCTGCGCGGTTCTTCTGCATCACCGTACTGCGCATCGCCTCGGAGAGTCCAGGCACTTCGCGTTCAATGACCCGCCGCGTCGCCTCCGGCGTCACATCGCGGATGGCCAGATCGGTTCCGCCGGTTGTCAGCACCAGATCCGCCTGGAAATAATCCGTAAGCTCAATCAATGCAGCAATAATCTCATCCTGCTCATCAGGCACGATCCGGTATTCAATGATCTCGCCGCCCAGCTCCTCCTCCACCAGCTCCCGAATCACCTGGGCGCTCGTGTCTTCCCGTTCGCCCCTGGCCCCTTTATCGCTGGCCGTCAGGATTGCTGTTTTCCACGCCATAGGTTGTCCCTCCCTCTCTATGTACTATGTATGTCCGGCTGCTGAAGCAGCTGCCGCTGCGCCTTCGGCTGTATCATTCCCTGCTGCTGCTCTACTCTGCCTCCAGCGCGTAATCCCCATTCTTGCCGCCGCTCTTGGACACCAGCATCGTAGGTCCGATAATCATGTCCTTCTGCAGCGCCTTACACATATCATATACGGTCAGCGCAGCTGCCGATACGGCAGTCAGCGCCTCCATCTCCACCCCGGTCTTGCCGGTAGTGCTGACGGTTGCTTCTATATATAGTTCATCTTTGTTGTTATCCATGAAGCGGATATCCACTCCGGTAAGCGGCAGCGGGTGGCACATGGGAATCCAGCTTGCGGTCTGCTTCGCCGCCATGATCCCTGCAACCTGAGCTACCGCTAGCACATCGCCCTTGCGGATCGTTCCCGCCTTAATGGCGCTCAGCGTCTCCGGGGCCATATGCACCTGGCTTCTGGCTGCTGCTGTCCGCTTGGTGACTTCCTTGTCGCTCACATCCACCATGCGGGCTCTGCCCTGCTCGTTGAAATGAGTTAATTCCATGTAGCCTCTCCTTCCGGCAATCCCAGATGCCGTTCTCCGTAATCAGCAGATCCATCAAGGCATCATGCTCTTCAAGCGGTACTTCGGGTACCAGCTGGAGGCCGTAGGCCAGACCAATCCACATAGGCTTGGCAGCCGTGCCGGAGACTCCGGCCTCCAGGGCAGTGCGCAAGCGGTCATAATAACCGCGTCCGTAGCCGAGGCGGCCGCCCCGCCGGTCAAAGGCCAGTCCGGGCACGAAGATGACCTCCGGCCAGCCGCTTCCCCGTCCTGCTTGTGCGATGGGGCCGGCAAGTGCAGCACTCCCGGCTGGCGGCTCCATGATCCCGTAGGTTCCAGGGACAAGCTCATCCCAGGAGCTTACCTGGTGAAGGCTTAAGTCCCCGCTCGCCCGGTTGACGCGGGGAAGCAGCACCTCATGCCCTTCCGCCCACGCCGCCGCAAGCAGCGGACGGCAGTCCAGCTCGGAGCGGAATGGCGCATAAGCAAGCAGGGAAGCTGCTCCTTCCTGTGAGAACCAGCTCCAGGCATGAGCGCATACCCGGGCGGATAACAGCTCCCGCTGCTCCATGAGCAAGGCATCGCGGAGCGCGGTATTCCCGGCGCGAAGCTCGCGCTTCCGCCCGGCTAGCCGCATGCTGCTGTCCTGCATAGGCAGCCTCCTCCTTCACTTATTCCTAGCTTATCATAGTTTGTAAGCTCAGTTTACCACTCTTCTCACTGGTTCGCCAAGGTTGATTCATTCCCCTTGTTAGAAGAATGGACCTCGCACGGCTAAGCTTTTTCATGTAAACTGGAGAATAAGATTAGACAATCGCCGGGGCGCAAGCCGCCAAGGCCAATTTGCAAGGGCGGAGGTTTCATCAGAATGCTTCTTCAAGCGACAGGAATTACGAAATCATACGGTATACAAAGCGTGCTGGACGGCATCAGCCTCATGGTGAACGAGAGGGAGAGAGTCGGGCTGGTTGGCGTCAACGGAGCAGGCAAATCGACCTTTCTGCAGATTCTCGCGGGTGAGATGTCTTATGACAGCGGGCAAATTCATAAGTCCAAGGAAACTACGATAGGGTACTTAGCCCAGAACAGCGGCCTACAATCGGATAACACTATACAGGAAGAGATGCTCGCCGTATTTGCGCCGCTGCTGGAAGCGGAAGCCGAGCTGCGGCAGCTGGAGACGGACATCGCCGATCCGGCGCTTGCCGAAGATCCGAAGCGTTATGAGGATCTGCTGGAGCGTTATGCCAGACGCTCCGACTGGTTCAAGGATCACGGCGGCTATGAGATCAATACACGCATCCGCAGTGTGCTGCACGGGATGGGCTTCGGGGAGTTCGCACCGGATACTCCGATCTCCACCTTAAGCGGAGGCCAGAAGACGCGTCTGGCGCTGGCCCGCATCCTGCTTCAAGCACCTGATCTGCTTATGCTCGATGAGCCGACCAACCATCTGGATATCGAGACGCTCACCTGGCTGGAGGATTATCTGCGCGGCTACGCCGGAGGCATCCTGGTCGTCTCCCATGACCGGTATTTCCTCGACCGCCTGGTAACGACCATCGTGGAGATTGAGCGCCACCAATCGCGCAGATACACAGGCAACTACAGCCGTTATATGGAGCTGAAGGCTGCGGAATACGAGATTCGTATGAAGCAGTATGAGAAGCAGCAGGACGAAATTTCGCGGATGGAGGATTTCGTGCAGCGCAACATTGTCCGGGCCTCCACCACCAAGCGGGCACAGAGCCGCCGCAAGGCGCTCGACAAGATGGAGCGCATCGACAAGCCGCTGGGCGACCTGAAGAAGGCCAGCTTCTCCTTCGAGCCTGACTTCATGTCCGGTAAGGAGGTACTACAGGTCCGTGAGGTCGCAGTCTCCTTCAGTCCTGAGGCTGCACCGCTCTTCCGCAATGCCTCCTTCGAGCTGCGGCGCGGCGAGACAGCGGCGCTGATCGGGCCGAACGGGATCGGGAAGTCCACACTGCTGCAATGTATGACCGGCACCCGCGAGCCTTCCCGCGGAACCGTGAACTGGGGAACCAAGGTGAAGATCGCTTACTATGACCAGGAGCAGACCCGGCTGAATCCGCGCAATACTGTGCTAGAGGAGCTGTGGAGCGAATATCCGATGCTCGAGGAGGCCAGAATCCGCACGATTCTCGGCAACTTCCTGTTCAGCGGCGAGGATGTACTTAAGAAGGTAGCTGCGCTGAGCGGCGGCGAGAAGGCCCGGGTGGCCCTGTCCAAGCTGATGCTGCGCGGAGCCAATATGCTGATTCTCGATGAGCCTACCAACCATCTGGATCTCATTAGCCGCGAGGTGCTCGAATCGGCCCTGATCGATTTTGAAGGCACATTGCTGTTCATTTCCCATGACCGTTATTTCCTCAACAAGATGGCTGAACGGGTACTTGAGCTGCACCCGGACGGAATTGATCAGTATTTGGGCAATTATGACGACTATATTGAGAAAAAGCTTGAGCTCAAAGCAATTGCCGAAGAGGAAGCCGAGCTTGCCGCCGCCAAGTCCTCCCGCAGTGCCGACAGCGAAGCCACATCCGCAGAGAAAGGCGGCTCCCTCTCCTATGAGGCGGACAAGCAGGCCAAACGCGAGGAACGTAACCGCCTGCGCCGCATCTCTGAACTGGAGGAGAATATCGCGAAGCTGGAGGAAGCCATCTCGGGGATTGAGCATGAGATGACTAAACCTGAGGTGTATCAGGATTATATGGCACTGCAGGAGCATGAAAGTGAGCTGAAGGACAAAAAACGCGAGCTGGGAGATTTATTTAGCGAATGGGAGAAACTGGCTGAGGAATAATGTAAAGGCGCTTCAAAAAAAATTTAACAGTTTCCAATTTGTTCAAATGTAGTTATCCACAGCCCCATCCACAGTTTCCGTGCATAACTATCGTCTGAAAATAGCCCTTTGGGGCTTTTTTCATGCGTAAAATGGCTACTTTGCTTGTCAAGGACTTTTTATCCACCGAATTATCCACATTATCCACAATTCTCACAATTCTGTTTCATAGCATAACCTCCTGTTTATGGTGCTCGCAAAAAAGGCGTTATTGCTGATTTTACACGGTTTTTACACAAATCGTGCGGAATATGTGGATAACGTTGTCCACAGGTTGACAAATGCCGCATGGGTCAAAAATCATGTTAGGTTTAGACGATATGTACGTTCACTTGTGCGCCATCCGGCCCACGCTCCTAGGCAACGCCTTATGTGGTCGGTTTTTCGATTACATTTGGCTCGCGCACCCTCACCCGGCGCATTGTGATCGGTTTTTCGATTACATTTGGCTCGCGCACCCTCATCCGGCGCATTGTGATCGGTTTTTCGATTACATTTGGCTCGCGTACCCTCATCCGGCGCATTGTGGTCGGTTTTTCGATTACATTTGCCTCGCGTACCCTCATCCGGCGCATTGTGGTCGGTTTTTCGACTACAATGCGCCCGTCAGCCGTCGCGGCATATAATGTGTTTGGTTTTTCGTATACATTTGGCCATACGCCGCCCCGCCAGCCCTGGACAGCAAATACGCCTCTGCCGATGTCGGTGACATGGCAGAGGCATCCGGCCGATCAAAAGCGTTGAACCTGCGAGGCAACTTCGCTCTGGTCTCTGGTCTCTGGTCTCTGGTCTCTGGTCTCTGGTCTCTGGTCTCTGGTCTCTAGCTGTTCACCGCCGAGCCGGGAGTGAGCACCTCCGATTCCGACAGCAGCGCCGCATTACAAGCGGCGATGTAAGCAATGCCTGCGGCCATCACAATATCGTGATGGATGGCCGTGCCCCGGAACTTGGTGTCCTTCCACTCCACCATGACGGCGGCCTCGGCCTGGGCATTCCCGCCGCTGCCGAGGGAATGCAGCTCCAGCCCGTCGAAGCGGATATCCTCGGCAATCCCTTGCCCTATAGCGGCAATGATTGCTTCCAGCGGACCGTCTCCGGTGCTGGTCTGGGTCGTCTCTGCGCCGCTCTGCAGATGGCGCACTGTCACTGCAGCCACGCGGCGCGGCGCGCTGCCGGCCAGGACCTGGACCTCGCCGAGCGCATAGACCTGCGCCTGCTGTCCTGTGGTGCTGCTGACCATCCGCAGCAGCTCATCATCGCTGACGGCCTTCTGGCGGTCAGCCGTCTCCTTGAAGGATTCGTAGAGCGCGTCCAGCTCCGCCGAATCCAGGGCAATACCGTACTTCGCGGCGCGGTCCTTCAGCGCATGCCTGCCGGAATGCTTGCCGAGGATAATCATGCTGCGCGGGATGCCCAGCCGTTCCGGGTCCATAATCTCGTAGGTGCTGCGGTCCTTCAGCAGACCGTCCTGATGGATGCCGGATTCATGCTGGAAGGCATTGCGCCCGACCACCGGCTTGTTGAAGGCAATCGGGAAATGCATCGCCCCGCTGATCATCCGCGAGGTGTCATACAGCTTATCCAGCACGATTCCAGTCTCGGCGCCGATAGAGTCTCCGCGTGTCTCCAGCGCCATGACCAGCTCCTCCAGCGCACAGTTGCCGGTGCGCTCGCCCACACCGTTGACCGTGACCTCAATCTGCGTGGCGCCGCCTTCAATGGCCGCCAGGCTGTTCGCTACGGCGAGGCCCAGATCGTTGTGGCAGTGGGCGCTGTAGATGACCTTGTCGCCGCCCCGGGCCCCAAGCCGCACACGCCGGAACATCTCTCCATATTCCTGCGGCAGCGCATAACCTACCGTGTCCGGCAGATTGATAATCGAAGCGCCCTCTTCAATCACCGCCTCGACCATCTCGATCAGATCGTCGATACCCGTCCGCGCAGCGTCCATTGCAGTGAACTCTACCACGTCGCAGAACTGGCGGGCATAAGCCGTCATCTCTCTGGCAACCGCTACAACCTCAGGACGGCTCATGCGCAGCTGATGGCGCAGGTGGATGTCGGAGGAGGAAATGAACAGATGAATCCGCCGCCGCGCAGCATCCCGGGTGGCCCGTACAGCAGCATCGATATCCCCCTTGACCGCACGTGCGAAGCCGCAGATCTCCACGCCCTGAATGTTGCGGGAGATCGTCTCCACCGCGGCGAAATCCCCCGGGCTGGATACAGGGAACCCCGGCTCCATGACATCCACTCCCAGGTCCGCCAGCTTGGCGGCCAGAATAATCTTTTGCTCAGGGGTAAGACTGGCCCCCGGGGCCTGCTCCCCATCGCGCAGCGTCGTGTCAAAAATCTGAATTCGTTTCTTTACCGGAATGATCATCTTAATTCCTCCTCAAATTAGGTTTATATCATGGAGGGCTGCCTCCTAAAAAGCACAAAGACCCCCCGTCTCTTATAAAGAGACGGGGGGTCAGCCCTCCGCGGTACCACTCTTTTTGACGCATAGGCTCCCTAATGTATAGAAGTCCCGGCTGCGTCCAGCTTAGCATCAGATCTCCCAATCCAAGGTAAGAGGAAGTCCGGGGGATCTGAATAGTCCGGTAACGGGGACATCCGTAGCAGCGTACCTGTAGCTCTTTCCTCTGCTCCGCTCACGGGCGAGATTCGCCAGCCTCTGGTGTCTGCGTCGCACCTCCCCGCAGCTCTCTGTTCACCTTAGCCGTCTACTACTCCCGATCCTTGCGTGTCATTCCTATTTATTTCCTTCTTATTTGTGCACAAAAAAGCCCGCCGTCTCATTCAAGAGACGACAGGCTGTTCACTGTCGCGGTACCACTCTTGTTGATATCCGAACCCGCTAACCTTCCAGCTGTTCTAAGATACCCACTCCATGTCTGCAAGGTTCCCGGAATGTTCCCACTCCGCCAAAGCCCTGACTGACCACCCTCTCACGGAGGTTAACCGTAACGATGTACCTAAGGTCGCCGGATTACATGCTGTACCGGCCAATGCTCCTGTTCAAAGAGCCCCTTGCTTCCACCGCTCCGCTCCCGGACGAGTTCAGGTCTCCATCGACTGCGTCGCACCTGCCCGCAGCTCTCTTATCCCGGAGTGACCTTACTGCTTCCGATCATTGCGTTTGTTCAAATATAAGATGATTGAATTGAACTGATTATACCCGGCGGCTTCTGCAAAAGTCAATAGGCAGATACCGACCATTTCTCCAGCGAATAGCCGGGATCGGCTACCATATCCAGCGGAATCCCGCCTTCATGTCTCCATTTCACGTAAGCTGCGGCACCAATCATCGCCGCATTATCCGTACAATACACGGGAGGAGGGATAATCAGCTCAATCCCTTCTGCCCCGCAGCGCCGGGTCAGGGCTTCACGCAGCCCCTTGTTCGCCGCTACCCCTCCGCAGAGCAGAAGCTGCTCCGCGTGGTATTCCCGGACGGCACGGATCGCCTTCTCGACCAGCACTTCAACTACGGATTCCTGGAAGCCGCGCGCAATGCCCGCAACATCCGGCACAAGCCCCTTCATCTTGCTCTGATTCACCGCGTTCAGCACCGCAGACTTCAGGCCACTGAAGCTGAAGTCATACGAACCCGGCTCCAGCCACACACGCGGCAGAGCGAAGGCTGCTTCCGCTTCATGCGCCAGCTTGTCCACATGCGGCCCTCCCGGATAAGGAAAGCCCAGGGCCCGCGCTACTTTGTCGTACGCTTCGCCGACCGCATCGTCACGGGTGCGCCCGATGATCCGGAACCTGCCTTCCCGCTCCATATGCACCAGCTCCGTATGCCCCCCGGACACGACCAGCGTCATGCCCGGATACTTCAATTCCTTGACCAGCCGGTTGGCATAGATATGACCGGCAATATGATGCGTGCCGATGAGCGGCTTGCCCCAGGCCAGCGCCAGGCTTTTGGCAGCCACGACTCCCACCAGCAGCGCCCCCACCAGCCCCGGACCCTGCGTTACCGCCACAGCCGTCAGCTCCTGCGGACGTACGCCTGCCGCGCTTAAAGCTTCTTCAATGACCAGCGTAATCACCTCAACATGCTTGCGGGAGGCCACTTCAGGCACCACACCCCCGAATGCCCGGTGGGTCTCAATCTGGCTGGAAATGATATTGGACAACACCTCGCACCCATCCTTCACTACAGCTACAGAGGTCTCGTCACAACTGGTTTCAATCGCCAGAATCAATACAGGCTCCCTTGCGCCCGTGTCTGTCTTCATTTCAAGTCCACGCTTCCTTCCGTTACAGCTTGCTCCCCGTACTCCGGCAGATCGGCCCACATGATGAGCGCATCCTCACGGTTGTCCGAATAATAGCCCTTGCGGGTACCGGCAGGCTTGAAGCCTTTTTTGCGGTATAAATTCTGGGCCACCTCATTGGAGACCCGTACTTCAAGCGTGATTGACTTCATGCCGAGATAAGCCGCCGTCTTCATCAGCTCGTCCAGCAGCCGCTCGCCCCATTTACGCCCCCGGTATGCCTCCAGCAGTGCAATATTAGTCACATGCGCCTCATCGACAATCGCCCACATTCCGGCGTAGCCGATAATATGCCCTGCCAGCTCCATTACCATATATTTAGCAAAATGATTGTGGGACAGCTCGTTGCGGAAGGCTTCCTCTGTCCAAGGCATGGTGAAGGCCTCCCGTTCAATCACAAGAATCGCAGGCACATCCTCCAGCCGCATCAGGCGAAAAACAAGCTCAGTCCCCTGAGCTGGTCTACGTTCCGGTTCGATCATCGTGTATTCAGGCTCCCTTCGCTGCTGCGGCGCAGATTCGCCTCCGCCTCCGACAGCTGCGTATAATTGGGAATCAGCGTATGCAAATCTCCGCTCTCTTCGTAGAGACCCGACTCCGCCAGGAATCCGGTCCAGCGTCCTTCCAGCTCATAAGGCAGTGCCTGGACGTTGGCGGCTTCCATCAGCGGAGCCAGCGTATCCGCACTTCCATGCAGTGCCGTCTCGCCTACGAACCACAGGGTGTCCGGCAGATTGCCCTCAGCTGCGGCTTCCTTCAGCCGTACCGCCAGCTCCTGCACCCAGTCGGCCATCAGCCTGATGGCATCCGGCGCCAGCCGCCGGGGAGGCTTGTCCCCGTCCGCCGCGAATACAGCGGTGTATGCCTGTCCCCGCCGGGCATCGATCAGCGGAATGATCCAGTCTGTTCCTGCCGTGCCGTTCGGGGACGTTATGGAGCCTTGCTTCTGCTGCGCAGAAGCCGCATGATATCCGCCCCAGGCCAGCGCATGGAGGCTGGATACGCCGGTAACCGGAACGTTCCAGGCCCAGGCCAGCGTCTTGGCTGCGGTCACAGCGATCCGTGTTCCGGTATAGGAGCCCGGACCGATCCCGACCGAGATTCCGCCGATTGTATCGGCCGTAGTGGCAGACGCCTGGAGCGCCTGCTCAATAATAGGCAGCAGATGAACCGAATGGTTCCGCTCCCCGGAAGCATTGATCTCATGCAGCAGCTCCCCGCCGTTAGTAACGGCCACTCCCAGAACTGCCGTTGATGTATCCAGCGCCAAAAACCGCTTGCGCGGCTCATTATTCGAGTTCGTCATGTTTCTTTACCCCACTTCTGGATCAGCATCCGGCACACTTCGCCGTAAGACTCTCCGATTCCGGTCACCGTTATCTCCCGTTCATCCGGGCCGGCGGTCTTCAGCTCTATATGGAGATGCCGCGGCGGCATCAGGTCCTTAATAATCCGGCTCCACTCCACCAGACTCACACCATCGCCATAGAAATACTCTTCCAGCCCCAGCTCGTCCGCTTCCTGCAGCGATATCCGGTATACATCCATATGATACAGCGGCAGACGTCCTTCATACTCTTTGATAATGGTAAAAGTAGGACTATTCACAATGCCCTCCACCCCTAAATGGCGCGCATAGCACTGCGAGAACGCCGTTTTGCCTGCACCTAAATCTCCGTCAAGGCCGATGACCATCCCTTCCGATGACACGGCAGCAATGGCGGCGGCAAGTGCCTCCGTATCCTGAAGGCTGAATGAACGGTACGTAAACACCGTTTGTTTATTATTGTCCAAAGCTGCAACTACCACCTTTTTGAAGTCCCTAACGGTTAACAATATCCTTAATTATATCGGTATGCTACTTGCACCGCAACAGCCTCTGTCAGTCCGTCGAGACCACTTGAGCCGCCCCAGGCTTCCCCGGATGCCGGGAGAACAGGCTATGCAGCACCATTCCGCCAATAATGACCGCGATCCCCGCCCATGAGAGGAAGGAAGGCAGCGGCGAAGCCAGCAGGAGCATCTCCCCCAGCAAGGCGAACAGTACCTCCAGTGACTGGGTCGCTTCCACAGCTGCGAGACTGCTCATGCTGCCTTGGACCAGATCGGTTGCCCGGAAAAATAGCACCGTCGCCACAATTCCCGAACTGAGTGCAACGATGACCGATTGTCCTACCTGAGAGGAGGAAGGCAGCCCTGTATCTGCCATGCCGTACAGGGCAATAGCCAGCCAGAAAGGCAGGCTGGCAAGCGTCATGCCGAGAATCCGCTGGAATACATCCAGCTGGCCGCCGCACAGCTCCATCATCTTGCGGTTGCCGAGCGGATAAGCGAAGGAAGCGATAAGTACCGGGACAATGCCCAGCAGGACCTGGGAAGGAGCGAGCTGCCGCGCCTGCTCTACTTGCAGCAGCGCTACTCCTGCGAGAATAATCAGGGAGAGAAGCAGCCCGCGCAGCGGGATTTTACCTCTTATGTATACTTGTCCTCCCGGTCCGCTGACCCATTCTCCGAAGAACGGAGCGAGCAGCGAACCGGAGATAATTGTGATCTGCCACGTTCCCGCGCTCAGCCAGCCCGGTGCATAGGCAGCGGCGAAGCAGATGGGCGCGTAGAACAGGCCGAACCCGACAGTGCCCCACAGCAGCCAAGCCCCCGGACGCTCTCTCATCGCAGCCAGCAACGGCTTCAGCCTCCCTCTTCCGGCCACAATCGCCAGCAGCAGCGGCAGCGTGAACAAGTACCGCAGCGAGGCGCTCCAGGCCCAGCTTCCTCCCGCAAGCTCCATCCTCCGGTTCAGCACAAACGTCACCGCAAAAAACAGCGCCGAGCACACACCCAGCAATATCGGACGCACTTCCATCATCTCTTTTCGTCAAAATTCTTCTTCCAAATATAGGGGGTCACCACTCCCGGCGTCAATATCTGTGTCAGCTATAATTAGAGGGCTAAGGCTCCATGTCCGGTAGTAAGGCCATAAAAAAGCAGGGTACTCCCCGCGATGCTGTCACCGCCAAGAGAACCCTGCTCCAATGAGTATTTTACCTGGATACCTACCTGACTTATTGTGCTAACCCGCTACTTCCCCTGCTCCTCCAGCCGCTCAACACCAACAGTCTGCGTATTCGTCGGCCGGGAGCCTACCTGAACCGTTGCCATGCCGTTATCGGGATCGACATGCTCAATCCAGACCGGCTCACCGTCGAGATGTACCGCGATCTTGTCCTTGGAAGCGTAAATATCCTTCGCACGTGTTATATCCATTCTCTTCCTGCCTCCTTATTCCTCGTCATCTTCCGCCGGAAGCTCCCCAATCGTTGCATCGGCATCCAGCAGCCCAGCATCCTCATCCAGCCCGGCATCCTCGGGATCGGCAATAATATTGTCCCAATTGACCGCCTCTGCCGGAATATCCTGCTCGGATAACGCATCGCTCCAGTGATAGTGCTCCTTGTCCATAATGCCTCCTCTTCTCGCTATGTGTCTGTGTAAGCTGAGCAGCATTATTTTTTCCCATGACTCTCAAATAATGCATCCGGCTAGAAAAAGCACTGCCGCCCCATACTAAGCCATACCACATCCCATCAGGAGGCGATTCTTATGCATACCGTTTGGAAAGGTGCCATCAGCTTCGGGCTTGTGCATGTTCCGGTCAAGATGTTCTCTGCTACGGAGGATAAAGACATCTCGCTGCGCTACATCCACAAAGAATGCGGCAGTCCGCTGTCTTATGTACGTAAATGTCCTGTCTGCGACAAGGAAGTCGCCTGGGAGGAGATCGGCAAGGGATACGAATATGAGAAGGGCAAGTTTGTCCTGTTCGACAAGGAGGAGCTGGATCAGCTAAGCGAGGAGAGCAGCAAGAGCATCACCATACTGGATTTCGTGGATTTGACGGAGATCGACCCGATTTATTTCCAGAAGACCTATTATTTATCGCCCGATCAGGCAGGTGCCAATGCCTACCGTCTGCTGATGGAGGCGATGCGTCAGACCGGGAAGATAGGTATTGCCAAGATCTCCATCCGCTCCAAAAGCAGTCTGGCCGCCATCCGCGTCCTGGCCGATTGCCTGGCGATTGAGACGATCTATTACCCGGACGAGGTCCGTCCGGTATCACAGGTCCCGGGCCTGCCGGAGCCGGGCAGTGTGAACGACAAAGAGCTGGACATGGCCAAGCTGCTGATTTCACAGCTGTCCACCCCGTTCGAGCCTGCCAAATACACCGATGATTACCGCCAGCGGATGCTTGATCTGATCACGCATAAGATTGCAGGCGAAGAGTTCCATATTGCTCCCGCCCGCCAGGAGAATAATGTTATCGATCTAATGGCCGCCCTACAGGCCAGTATCGAGGCAGTGCAGCATATTCCTTCCGATCCCGGACCCGCCAAGGGAGGCAGCGGGGCTAAGCCGAAGACTGCTGCAGGAGCGAAGAAACGTCCGGCCAAGGCCACTGCCGCCACGACTACAACCGATACACCCGCCGCCCCGGTTGTAGATGAAGCCACCGGACCGATTCCGGTGATTGCCCCGAAGCCGAAGCGCAGAAGCGCGAAGAGCAAGGGCACCGGTGCCTAGCGGCCGGACGTCTGCACCCGCCGCCAAGCTGGACAGCTCCCTTCAGCTTCAACCCGTCACTCCGTTTGAGCCTGTGTTAGCCTCTGTGCTTCCAAGCGGGGACCAGTGGATCGCCCAGATCAAATGGGACGGCGTGCGGATGATCTCCTATTACGACGGGAGCCATGCCGAACTGATTAACCGCCGGGGCAACCGGCGCACGCTCCAGTATCCTGAGCTGGACGGACCAGAGAGCTATTGCCGGGCCGGCTCCTTCATTCTGGATGGCGAGATCATTGCGCTCAGCGGCGGCAAGCCCTCCTTCCATGAGGTCATGCGGCGGGACAGCCTGAAGAACGAGGCTGCGATCCGGGCAGTGCAGCCGCAGGTTCCGGTGCTGTATATGGTATTTGATATGCTGTACTGTAACGGCATCTGGCTGCTGGACCAACCGCTTTTCCGGCGGCAGGAGCTGCTGAAGGAGATGCTGCTGCCCCATCCCCATGTGCAGCAGGTGCCGAGCTACCCGGACCCCGCCCAGTTGCTCACCGCTGCGCGGCAAGGCAGTCTGGAAGGGATCGTCTGCAAGGATCTGGACAGCACCTATGCACCCGGCGGCAAAGACAAGCGTTGGCAGAAGCTCAAGATTATCTCCGATGTCACCGCAGTCGCCGGTGGTGTCACCTTCCGGGACGGCATTGTGAATGCGCTGCTCTTCGGCCTGTATGATGATACAGGCGGGCTGCATTATATCGGACATGCCGGGGCGGGCAGAATGACTGTCCAGGACTGGCGGACGCTGACCGAACGGATTCCGGGGCTTGTCACAGAGCAAATGCCGTTTGCTGCACTTCCGCAGCGAAGCTCAGGCTCCGTTTGGATTAAGCCTGAGCTGGTGTTTAAGCTGCATTTTCTGGAATGGAATCCCTCCGGCACCTTCCGCCAGCCTGTGATTCAGGCTCAGGTCGATCTGCCCGCCCATTCTTGTTCTTTAAGCCAGAGGGGGTTTTAGCTGCCTATCTGCGCTCAGCCGCATGGGCAAGCACAATGGTTGCCGCCTCACCGCTGCACCATACCAGCGGCAATGCTCTCCCATTGCTCCCGGGTCAGCCGCTTATCCGGCGGGTCCGCTATCAAAGCAAGCCCTCCGTAGGCGTTATCATACCAATACAGTATGCTTACCGAACTTCCGTTCTCTTCTCCAGCGCCTGCCCCCGGAATGAACAGCAGCTCCTTATCCTCGTAGGTCCATAGTTCAGCGGTTTGGCCGGGGGATACGTGAATTTGCGAAGGACCGGTTGTTGCTGCGTTATTCCAGAATAACTGAAGCTTCAGCTGCTGGCTGCCATCCTGATAGATCACCTCGGCGCTTGCGATATTCTCCAAGGGCCATAAAGTTGCAGCCAGCGGATTCCCGTCCGGAGCAGCTTCCGTTTTGGCCTTCAATGCCTCCAGTGCCAGCCTATACTCCGGCTCAAACGCAGAGGGGGTTTTGGCGAACAGCCGGCCCTCGGCAAACTGTAACCCGCCTATTCGCTCAGGCGGCAGTGCAAAGCTCCACTTGCCCGTTTGCTCCCGGGCGGCTGACAGCTTCGCGTAGTTGGTATACGTAACCGTTCTGCTAGTGAAAAATAGCGGTTTCCCATAACCCAGCCCGTTCATCAATGCAATCAATTCACTGTCATTGACATAATAAGCTGCTGTCTCTCCCGGCTGTAAATCCGCTTGCGCCTGTTGTTCATATTGCTCCCTTAGCTTAAAGAAACGTTCTCGGGCAGAGCTAGAGCCAATGTAGGCCGGCGTGTAGACCTTCAATTCTGCATTCTTCACCTGTGCCACAATTCTGCCGCCGTTATCCTTCAAGACCAGAGGCTGCCCCTCCGTCTGCCGGATGACCGCAAAGTCCGGGTGCAGCGTCCCCGTAGTTTCCTGGTCCGTCACATGGCGGAGAACGCTAAACCCAGCCAGCCCCAGCAGCGCAACTGCGCAGAGTCCGGCGGCCAGCCTTCTGCCCCGCTGTACCGCAGGACGCTTCGCAGGCATTTGCTGCCTGGTCATCACAGGCCCCTGCCTAACCATTTCTGGCACCGCTTGCCCCGGTGAAGCTGGCGTTCCGCCGCCCTCTGATGCAAGACGCTGGTCATGGATGACCCGTACCCGCTCCATAACGGATGACTTAACATCAATGCTGCCCGCTGCCTCACCTGCGCCCATTCGTCTTATCCTTTTTTCTTCAGCAGTGAATTGCTCGTCCATGGTGATGCCTCCCCCTCTCTTTGCGATTGCAGCAGGTCGGTGAGCTTAACGATCGTACGCCGGTATCTTTTCTTGACCGCATCCTGATTCTTGCCCAGAATGACGGCGATTTCGGCAAAGCTCTGCTCTTCAAAAATCCGCAGCACCAGCAGGTTCCGCTCCTCCGGCTTCAGCCGGGATAGCGCTACAGCGAGCGGTTCATCGAACAGGAATCGGTCCATCTGCTGCTCCGGGCTTTCCGCATATTTCTGCGGCCGCAGCAGCAGCATCACCCGGCTCTGCCGCTGGCGCTGGCGGATAACCGCCAGGCAATGATGATAGGCGATTTTATACATCCATGAAGAGAAGCTGACCAGCGGACGATACTTGCCGATATTTTGATAGGCTTTGACCAGAATCTCCTGCACGGCATCCTCCGCCTCTGCCCCGCTGCCTAGCAGACGGCTGCAATAACGGTACATCGGCTGCTGAAAAGCTTCAACGATCCGCCCGTACTGCTCCACTTCGCCGTTTTGAACCTTAACAACGAGGTGTTCCATTTCATCCAAAATCGTAAAACGCTCCTCTCTTCTAGCTAACACTCTTATAAGCGCCTGCTCGGGCCAAAAGGGACATTTTGCGTAAAAAAAGTACACTGGCCTGTCTTTGCCGGAATCCCGACTGAAAAACTAAAGTAAGGCAAATACTATATAGATTGAACTTGGAATTTAAGTTAAGGGGAAAGTGGCGGAGGGGAATTTTGGAACTGGAGGAGCGGTAGCGACCGCCTTTGTCTGCGGATTTCAACCGTTAAAAACGGTATAAAATCATGAAATCTGCAGACAACAGCGGCCGGAAGTCCAAAACTTCTCTGGAGTCACGGATAACCCTTAAATATAAAAATCATTGGTTCAATCTATATAGGCAGACATAGACAAGCCTAAGGAGGGGTGTCCCATGCCAGCGGCCACTAAAGGAACTATTACCGTAGACGGGCAGCAAATCAGCATCACCAATCCCGACAAACCGCTTTGGCCCGAGATGGGCATCACTAAGCAGATCTATCTGCAAAAGCTTGCAGCCCTCTCGCCCTACCTGCTGCGCTATTGCAAGGACCGGCTGCTCACGGTGATCCGCTATCCCCACGGCGTCCCCGGGATGTCCTTCTATCAGAAGAACGCCCCGGAGCCGCTGCCGGAATTCGTCAGCACGGCGGTGCAGGATGATATTACCTACATTGTGCTGCAGGGCCTGCCGGAGCTGCTCTGGCTGGGCAATCTGGCCGCGCTCGAATTCCACCCTTCCCTCCATTATGCCGGCAGTACGCTGCCCTGCGAATGGATGATCGATCTGGACCCTTCGCTTGAGGTCGAACCGCGGATTATGGAAGCTGCTGCTGTGGTAGGAGAGGTGCTGAGATCGCTCGGGCTGGCCTCGGTTCCCAAAACCTCGGGAGCCACCGGAGTGCAGATCATTGTTCCGGTTAAGCCGGGGGTCACCTTCGATGATCTGCGCCGGATCGGGCATTTCGTAGGCCGTTATGTTACCGAGAAGCGGCCCGATCTCTTCACCCTGGAGCGCCTGAAGAAGCATCGCGGGGACAAAATATACTTCGATTATCTCCAGCATTACGGCGGCAAAACACTCGCTGCCCCTTACACCCCGCGCGCCCGGCCGCTGGCTACTGTCTCCACTCCCCTCCTGTGGGAGGAGGTTGAACGGGGCGTCAAGCCTACAGATTTTAACCTGCTGAATATAGAAGAGCGTCTCAGCCGGTTAGGAGATCTGATTGCCAAGGTTCCTCCTCAGCCGGTCGAAGCAATTATTGCCAAGCTTCCCTCAGGACAGCAATAAGCCCGCAAATGCCATTCTCAGGCTGCGGGCTTACCCTGGCGTCCTTAATCAGGACGGAAGGTATTATTATATATGGGCATGCGGCGAAGCAAGTCAGGACCGCCGTATGGGTTACTCTGTCGTTCGTAAATATACCTTCCTTCGAAGCGTTCCGGCTGAACCGGTGACGCTAATGCTAATGAATTGCTTTTTTCTTGAATCGGCCGCCCTTAACATCATGGATATTGCCTATCGCGATGAATGCTTCGGTATCCCAATCCTCTACGATAGACTTCAGCTTCGCTTCTTCCAGACGGGTAATAACTACAAAGATCACTTTCTTGTTATCGCCGGAGAATCCGCCTTCACCATCAAGATAAGTCACTCCGCGTCCCAGACGCTCCGTCAGAGCTTCGCCGATATCACGGAATTTATCGCTGATAATCCATACCGATTTCGACTGATCCAGACCTTCAAGTGTAATATCTATCAGTTTAAAAGCAATGTAATAAGCAATTAATGAAAACATCGCATTATTCCAGCCGAACACAAAGCCTGCGCCGGACAGAATAAACAGGTTGAAGAACATGACGACTTCCCCTACAGAGAACGGAAGCTTCTTGGACACAAGAATGGCTACAATCTCAGTTCCGTCAAGCGATCCGCCATAACGGACAACGAGTCCAACCCCCACTCCTAGGATTACCCCTCCGAATACTGCTGCCAGCAGCGGCTCAACCGTAATAGGATTCACAGGATGGAGCAGTTGGGTTCCAATGGACATCAGAACTACAGCGAATAGAGTAGATAAGGCAAACGTCTTGCCAATCTGCTTATAACCGATGACCAGAAACGGCAGGTTAAGCAGGGTTAACAAAATACCGAGCGGTATATTAAAAATATGGGACAACATAATGGAAATACCGGTGATTCCGCCATCAATCAACTTATTGGGAACAAGAAAAATTTCAAGGGCAACAGACATCATGGCCGCTCCGATGACAATCATCACAATCCGCTGGGCCAGTCTTGCCGTCTTGAACACTCCAGACTTCTGCGGCTTCTTCTGTTCTTCACTCGTAAAGATATGTTGGCTTACAGTCATAGAACTCCCCCTATAAATAGTATATCTAAGAAGCTTACGAAAGCGAACGTACAATCGTGCTTTCTCCCCTGTTCTTCTTATATTTCCATTATATCATAAAGGAACCTCAAATAACGCATGTAAATTGATATAACCTTCGATAAACGATGATTCCGCCATCTTTTCTCTCATAATAGCGGAGATAAGAGCTGACACAGACTTTCTATGCGTTTGACATTACGGCTGCGCTCCCGGAACTTTTTCGGATCAATGAATTCACTGTGCTTCAGGTCTCTGCTGAAGTCCTCAGCCAGCTCTGTAATAATCTCCGGACGGAGCAGCACCGCTGTCAGCTCGAAGTTGGAATAGAAGCTGCGCATGTCCAGATTGGCACTGCCGACGGTGGCCAGCAGGCTGTCAATAATCATT
The DNA here is from genome assembly GCF_037963835.1 of Paenibacillus sp. FSL H8-0332. NCBI lineage: Bacteria > Bacillati > Bacillota > Bacilli > Caryophanales > Paenibacillaceae > Paenibacillus > Paenibacillus sp. FSL H8-0332. Next base: position 830,037 of record NZ_CP150145.1, on the reverse strand, counting down.
ACCTTGGCATGCATGAACCCTGTGGTATAGCGGTAAAATTTCACGCCGGCGTCCTGCAGATTCTCCAGATACGACAACGTGGCATAATAGACCAGCTTGTTATCCGGCTTCGCCGGGATAATGATCCTTACGTCCACTCCGCTAAGGACCGCATTCTTCAGCGCCCTGCTTATCGCAGGGTCAGGGATGAAATACGGCGAGGTCATCCAGATCCGCTGCCTTGCAGCACAAATAGAAGCGAAATACATCTCCTGGGTGGCATCTATCGCCGCATCCGGGCCGCTGGCGACAATCTGCACGGCATCCCTTCCGCTACAGTCATGATCCGGGAAGAAGCGCGGATGGCTGATAATATCACCGGCCGCCAGCCGCCAGTCCTTGAGAAACACATACTGCAGATGATAGACGGCATCCCCTTCCAGCCGCAGGTGCGTATCCCGCCAGTAGCCCATTTTCGGATTCTTGCCCAGGTAATCATCGCCTATGTTCATGCCTCCGGTGAATCCGGTTAGTCCGTCCACCACCAGGATCTTCCGGTGATTGCGGTAGTTGAACCGGCGGTCCGGCAGTGCAGTCAGCGGAGGCAGAAAAAAATAGACCTGCACCCCCGCGTTCTTCAGTGTATTCACAAAGCCCCGGCTTAGTTTATGGCTTCCCAGTCCATCGCACAGCAGGCGCACCCTCACCCCCTGGCGTACCTTGCGGATCATCAGCTCCTGAAACTGCTTGCCGATCCCGTCATCCCGGAAAATATAAAATTCCATGTGGATATGCTCCTGCGCACGCTCCATCGCCTCCAGCATGGACTTATACGCTTCCTGCGCGCCGGAGAGCACCTCACACCGGTTATGGCTTGTAACCGGATTGTCCGCCAGCCCCGAGAACAGGTGCAGCAGCTCAGAGCGGTGCTCAAAGCCGGGGTTTCCGGTGTCTTCCACCTGTTTGACCCTATGAATCTTACCGGCAACGTGAATGCGGATTTCCCGCAGCAGGGAGACGCACCGGTTGCCAAGCTTGCGGCTCTGCCAGTAATCACGGCCCAGGAAATAGTAGAACAGCAGGCCCAGCGGCGGGCAGCAGAAGGTGATACATATCCAGGCAAGTGCCCGCTGCGGACGGCGAAATTCGGAAGCGGTAATAATAGCAAGCTGCACAATAAAAAGACATAAGATAACGGCAAATATCCTCATTCCGGGCCTCCTGATCAACTGTAAGAACTATTACTATCTCTGCGGGCATAGACGGCGCTTGCTAACTTTCATGAGGAATCTGCCGCGGCAGAAGCCTGCGCTTACTACAGGTTTTGCCTTAACTCTCCTTCTTTATTCAAGTAAACCGTTGTCATGTTCACCTTAGTTATGGAATACATAGAGTAGTAGGACGAATCGGATAAGCCCCCTGCACCCCGACAGATGATATCAGTCAGTTCATACCCAGCGGCTTCCATGGCCGCAGTAAGGAGACGTTATGAAGAGTCAGCCAAGTCAGGAAAAGATTACGCTGCTCGTTATGCGTGAGGCCGGACGGCCTGTGAAGCAGCTGCAGATGTCGAAGCCCTTCGCTCTGGCGCTGCCTGCCGCAGCCGCGCTGTCCCTCTCCAGTCTGGTCACCTCCATGCATATCCATGCTTCCCGGTCCATCGCAGAGCTGGAGGCCGAAGCGGCCGCCTTATCACTGACCAATATCCGCATGGAGCTGAAGGTTGCTGATAAGGATCAGGCGCTACAGCAGCTGCGCGGCCAGGTAAGCGAGCTCTCGGAGGAAGCGGAGAGCATTAAAGACAAGCTGAAGAGTGTGACTGAGCTGGAAGAGCAGCTGCAATCACTGATCAACAAAGAAACCACCTCTTCTGCTGCCGGTAGCGGTTCTAGTGCGGCTATCCGCACTGAAAATGCTGGCGCCAAGACCTACAGCGCGGATACGTCAACCTCAGCAGCTTCCGGCAACGGCAGGCAGCTGCTTGTGGCGGGCTTGCCGGATACCGGCGCTGCTGCCGCTGGAACCCATGGCAAAGTCAGCCGGTTAAGCGCCGGCCCGTTCATCCGGGAGCAGCTGGAAGCCGTCCCTCCTGCCGTATCGCCGCCTGCCGCCGTATCCCCTGCCATTAACTTCCGGTTCCAGGCTGCTGCCACCGCACTGCGCCGGACGGTGAATCCGCAGGTCGGCGGTGAATATGTCGCCGTCTACGAGAATGATCCGCAGCGGCTGGTTGAGGAGACAAAGGACGACTTCGAGGAGATCCACAGCATCATGGATGAGATGATTGGCAGTATCTCCAGCACGATTACCCAGGCCGAAAAGGCACACAAGACGAGAGCGGATGTTCAAGCAAAACAAGCCCAGGAGAAGCAAGCCCGGCTGGCGCGGGCTGTGATGTGGCCTACCGGCTCGAAGGTCATCACCTCCAGCTTCGGTTACCGCTCCGATCCTTTTAAGGGCGTCTCTGCTTATCATTCAGGGATTGATATTGCAGGAAATATCGGAGATGCAGTATACGCGGCGCTGGGCGGTGTGGTTACCTCGGCAGAACAAATGGGAGCCCGGGGCAAATACATCATAATCAAGCATGACAATGGACTGGAGACCTGGTACATGCATTTGAACCAGATGACGGTCACCCCCGGTGAACGGGTCGGCAAAGGGGAGCAGATCGGCATGCTGGGCAGCACCGGGCGCAGCACGGGCCCCCATCTGCATTTTCAGGTCGTGAAGCAGAACAAGCCGGTGAATCCGCTCAATTATGTTAAGCCTTTATAGGTTCAAGAATATAAGGAGGAATGCGGGAATGTGGAACAGACGTCAACCGGGTGCTTCGCTGAGGTCAACCGACTCGCTGATCGGACATGGCGGCACGCTTGAGGGGAAAGTGCATTGCGATACGAACCTGCGGATTGAAGGGAATTTCAGCGGGGAGATTCTATGTGAGGGTACTGTGACGGTTGGTGAACAGGGCACCGTCCACTCCAGCATTGAGGCGCAGGAGATCATTATCGCCGGCAAGGTCTATGGAGACGTAACCGCCCAGCGGAAGCTCATTCTGACCGGAACGGGACAGCTGCACGGCAATATTGCCGCCGGTTCCTTGAGCATTACGGAAGGCAGCCTGCTGAACGGGGCTGTGGCCATGACCGAACAGCCCGCCCCTGAGACAGCGGGCGGGCTGCATACGGTCACTGCCAAGAAGACTGCAGCCAAGCGCAGAGAGAGCAAGCAGAGTAAGCTGGAGGGCGCATGAGCCGTAAGCTCTCAGCCTGTACACCTAAACTGGCAAGCTCCTTCTTGCTCTTTACGCTGCCACATCCCTTTTACGGAACACAATCCAGGATACCGCCATGAATACAACATAATACACAGCCAGAACGGCAATCGCAAACCCTAGCGTTGCTCCTCCGGGACCGGTATCCGACACCAGATAATTGCTAAGATTCATATGGGCAAAAATCAGATAGTTCGCCCACTCATAGCGGTCGGGGTTGAATATGGCAATAAAGATATCCTTGGTAAACATGATCGACAGCGACAGCACAATCGCCAGGCCGCTGGAACGGAATACGCTGGAGATCATGAAGGCAATGGCTGCTGTCAGGAACAGCTCAATGTAGCTGCACAGAATCAGCATGAAGACATATTCTCCTTGCCCCCAGCCCATCACCATGTCCCCCGTAATGCCTGCAGCCCCGGAAGAGAAAATGAAGGCGGAGCCATAGCCGAATAAGATTAGCACTCCCGTGCTGACAAGGCTGAAGATAACCAGCGAAATATATTTCGAGAGCAGAATCTTGGAGCGGCTCCAAGGGCGGATCAGCAGCAGCTTAATCGTTCCCCAGGTGAATTCGCCCGCCACGGAGTCGGCAGCCACTAAAGCTGTGAAGATGGTATTCAGGAAAAAAGCGATGGCTACGGTAGTCCGGAAACTGTCCCATAACCCGACTACATCGCTGCCATTCGTGGTGAAGTGAACCAGCGCCGGAAACAGCGCGCTCATCAGCGCCAGAAGAACCAGCATAATCCATGTCCGCAGACGTCTGAATATTTTGATATTCTCATTATGTATGAGAGAAGCGAACTCACCCAATGCCTTCACCTCCTGTAATTTCCAAGAATTGATCTTCGAGCGAACGGGACATCGATTTGATGCTGTAGACCTTAATCCCGGCAGCTACCAGCTTGGCATTCAGCTCGGCAATCTCCTCCCGCACCGCATCTACAGCTATTCCGCCTTCCATGATCACGCCTTGGCCGATCTGCGCCAGTGCAGCCTCAGGGTTATCCACCTCGAAGAACGTCTGGCTCACCGGTACCGCTGCATCCCCAACAGTCTTAAGCTGCTTCACATCGATCAGGCGGCCGTTCTGGATAATCGCCACACTATCACACATCAGCTCCATCTCCGACAACAGGTGACTGGAGACAAACACGGTTGTCCCCTCAGTCTGGCACAGCTTGCGCAGATAGTCACGCAGCTCACGGATCCCCTGCGGGTCCAGTCCGTTAGTCGGCTCATCCAGAATCAGCAGCTTCGGCCGGTGCAACAGAGCCTGGGCCACCCCCAGCCTCTGGCGCATCCCTAAGGAATAGGTCTTGACCCGGTCATTGATCCGCTGACTGAGGCCAACCAGCTCCACTACTTCATTGATGCGCTCTTTGGTCACACCGGGCACCATGCGGGCGTACTGGCGAAGATTCTGGTATCCGGTAAGGAACTTGTACATTTCGGGATTCTCTACGATGGCCCCCACATTGGCTATGGCCTCTTCAAAATGGTCTTTGATGCTTCGTCCGCAGATTAAGATATCACCGCGGCTAATGGAGATAAGTCCTACCATCATACGGATGGTAGTGGTTTTACCGGCTCCGTTCGGCCCGAGGAATCCGAAGATTTGCCCGGGTGGAATGTCGAGTGTCAAGTCGCTGATCAGCGTTTTGGAGCCGATCTTTTTGGTGACCCCCATCAGGCTGGCTACTGGCTTTACCACTTCTGCCGTATTCGGCATAACTTCACTTCCTTTCGTCGGTTTGGTGTGAAACGGGCATAAATAAATATTAAAGTTTCCATCGTAACTGCGGAGAATGTTTGGACCTCCGGCCGCTGTTAGGTTTGGATTTCCTCATTACACCGCTCATAGCGGTAGAAATCCAAACCTAAAGGCGGACGCTACCGCTCCTCCAGTTCCAAACTTCCCCTCCGTTACTTACACTTTATTGTTATATCCAAAACCCGTTTCAACCATTTATATATTTTACCACACCTTCCCTTTTCCCTGAAATTAGGAAAGAAATGCAGTGAAAGCCAGTGGAAACGGCTTGGCACAAAATCAACCTAACGGGTGAACGGGATAGCACAATGTATGCTGTTTTTCGCATACATTCGGAACATGCGCCTGCGTGCGAGTACTATGTGTGCTGTTTTTCACATACACTTGGCCCGCCCACCCTCGCGCCAGCATCCTGTGGATAAATGAAGGAGCATTAATCCTCCACAATTCTATGCATACTTTATCACCATCAGACGAGACCATAATTTCCTGTAAGAAAAACATAAGAGGCCACCTCTTTCCATAAGGGAAAGAGGTGGCCTCTTGAATTGATCATGCGCTCCGTCAATGCCGAAGCATATCACTTATGAAATGTAGAACATTAACCGCCAACACGCGCAAGCTCACGCATATTCGCTTCAAAAGCAGCCATCAGTGCAGCTTCACCGGTCAAACCGTTCTGCTCCACCTTGCGGATCTGCTCCAGCATCCGTTTGTAATCCTTCGGAATCACCCGGGCAAATCTCGGCAGGGCCTCAGCCCATGAGTCCAGAATCGCCCGGCCCACATTACTGTCTGTAAGCTCAGTATGGCGGCTAATCAAGGCATGCAGTTCAGCGCTTTCGTCCGCTTCCTCCACACGCTCCAGCAGCACCATCTCCAGGTTACAGCGTTTGACGAAGGTGTTGTCAGGATCGTATACATAAGCGATACCGCCCGACATCCCTGCTGCAAAGTTACGGCCCGTTGAACCCAGTACAACCACACGGCCGCCGGTCATGTATTCGCAGCCGTGGTCGCCCACGCCTTCAACGACTACATTCGCCCCGGAGTTACGGACGGCGAACCGTTCACCGGCGATGCCGCTCACGTAAGCTTCGCCGCCGGTCGCTCCGTACAGTGCTGTATTTCCGATGATGATATTATCTTCTGCCGCGAAGGTAGCCTTGCGTGAAGGCCGGATAATCAGCTTGCCTCCGGACAGCCCTTTGCCGACATAGTCATTCGAGTCGCCTTCAACGGTAATAGTGACGCCCTTCGGCACGAATGCGCCCAGACTCTGTCCCGCTGATCCGGTAAAATGCAGCCGGATCGTATCGTCCGGCAACCCGGCTGCGCCGTATTTGCGCGTCAGCTCACTGCCCAGAATCGTACCCACTGCACGGTTCACGTTCGTAATCGGCAGAGAAGCTTCAACTGCCGTACCGAATTCCAGCGCAGGTGCAGCAATGTCAAGCAGATGCATCATATCCAAGGTCTCTTCCAAACCGTGGTTCTGGAATTTGCTGCGGAAGCGTGTACTTCCTTCCGGCATAGCCGGAGTGTGCAGCAGACTGCTCAGATCGACGCCCTTCTTCTTCCAGTGCGTGGATGCCTTAACTGCATCCAGGCAATCGGTGCGGCCAACCATCTCTTCAATCGTCCGGAAGCCCAGCTCGGCCATAATCTCGCGCAGATCCTGTGCCACGAAGGTCATGAAGTTCACCACATGCTGTGGATCACCCATGAAGTTCTTGCGAAGCTCAGGGTTCTGGGTAGCTACGCCAACCGGACAGGTGTCCATCTGGCATACACGCATCATGATACAGCCTACGGCTACCAGCGGTGCAGTAGCGAAGCCGTATTCTTCGGCACCCAGCAGAACGGCTACCGCGAGGTCGCGCCCGCTGAGCATCTTGCCGTCGGTTTCCAGCACTACACGGTCGCGCAGATTGTTCAGCATCAGCGTCTGGTGGGTCTCCGCCAGGCCCAGCTCCCAAGGCAGTCCGGCATGACGGATGGAGTTCATCGGCGAAGCGCCGGTTCCGCCGTCATAACCGCTGATCAGGATAATATCGGCGCGGCCCTTAGCCACACCTGCGGCAATAGTGCCAACGCCAACCTCAGAGACGAGCTTCACGTTAATACTGGCACGCGGATTGGCATTCTTCAGATCATAGATCAGCTCGGCCAGATCCTCAATGGAATAGATATCATGATGCGGCGGCGGCGAGATCAGTCCTACACCTGCCGTTGAACCACGGACCTCTGCAACCCAAGGATACACCTTGCGGCCCGGAAGCTGTCCGCCTTCACCCGGCTTGGCGCCCTGCGCCATCTTGATCTGAATCTCGTCGGCATTCACCAGATAGTTCGAGGTAACACCGAACCGTCCGGAGGCCACCTGCTTGATCGCACTGCGGCGGGAATCGCCGTTAGCATCCGGAATGAAGCGCGCCGGATCTTCCCCGCCTTCACCGGTGTTGCTCTTGCCGCCGATGCGGTTCATGGCAATGGCGAGCGTCTCATGTGCTTCCTTGCTGATCGAGCCAAAGGACATGGCACCGGTCTTGAAGCGTTTCATGATCGATTCAGCCGATTCTACCTCATCCAGCGAGACCGGAGCATTGGTGCTCTTGAACTCCAGCATCGAGCGCAGCGTCTGGTGCTTCTCGCTTTCGCCCTGAACGAGTCCTGCATACTTCTTATACATCTCATAATCACCGCTGCGCACGGAGTGCTGCAGAAGATGAATGGTCTGAGGGTTGAACAGATGCTCTTCCCCGTCACTGCGCCACTGGTATTCACCGCCGGAATCCAGCACCATATCGTTGCCGTCTTTGTCGGTGAAGGCGCGGTTATGGCTGGCAAGTGCTTCTTGCGCCACTTCCTCCAGGCCAATTCCGCCGATACGCGAAGGCGTCCAAGTGAAGTAACGGTCCACGAATTCCGAATTCAGCCCGACCGCTTCAAAAATCTGTGCCCCCCGATAGGACTGAATCGTGGAGATTCCCATTTTGGACAGGATTTTGACCACGCTCTTCGTAGCTGCCTTGATATAGTTCTTCACAGCCTTCTCATGCGAGATTCCGCGGAGCAGGCCTTGGCTGATCATGTCATCCAGACTCTCGAAGGCCAAGTAAGGATTGACCGCACTTACACCATAACCCAGCAGAAGCGCATAATGATGAACCTCACGCGGTTCGCCGGATTCCAGCAGAATGCTGACCTTGGTCCGGGTTCCCGAGCGGATCAGATGGTGATGCAGGCTGGAGACTGCCAAAAGCGCAGGAATTGCCGCATTCTCGCGGTCTACACCCCGGTCGGACAGAATAAGAATATTATGGCCCTTGCCCATGACGCGGTCTGCCGCCTCATTCATCCGGTCAAGGGCGATTCGCAGCCCCTCTGCTCCCAGCTCCGCCGGGAAGAGAATCGGAATGGACATCGACTTGAAGCCCGCACGGCGGACATGACGGATTTTGGCAAAATCCTCGTTCGAGAGAATCGGAGAATCCAGCGAGATCTGCCGGCAGCTCTCCGGTTCTGCCTTCAGCAGGTTGCGTTCAGGTCCGATCGTAGTCGCTGTGGACGTTACCAGTTCTTCACGGATCGCGTCAATCGGCGGGTTGGTGACCTGGGCGAACATCTGCTTGAAGTAATTGTACAGGCGCTGCGGACGGTCTGATAACACGGCCAGCGGTGAATCGTAACCCATGGAGCCGACAGCTTCGGCGCCTGTGGAGGCCATGGGCTCCAGAACCTTGCGCAGATCCTCGAAGGTATAGCCGAAGGACTGCTGCAGCTGCTGCACATTATCATGCTTCGGATTCGGCAGCTCCGGTGCATCCGGAAGCTGATCGAGGCCGATCAGATGCTCATCCAGCCACTCTTGATAAGGCTGCTCGGAGGCGATCTCGGCTTTTACCTCTTCGTCCGAGATAATCCGGCCCTGCTTCGTATCCACGAGCAGCATCCGGCCCGGTCTCAGCCGGTCTTTGTATAGTACATCTTCTGCCGGAATGTCGAGGACACCCGCTTCAGAGGAGAGAATAATCAGATCATCTTTGGTGACATAGTAACGCGCAGGACGCAGGCCGTTACGGTCGAGGATGGCCCCAATCTGTACACCGTCAGTGAAGCCCATTGCGGCAGGCCCGTCCCACGGTTCCATCAGGGTGCTGTGGTATTCATAGAAGGCTTTCTTCTTCTCGTCCATGCTGTCATGATTGCTCCAAGGCTCAGGAACCATCATCATTGCCACATGGGGCAGGGAGCGTCCGCTCAGGTAGAGGAATTCAAAGGTATTATCGAACATGGCCGTATCGGAGCCGTCCGGATTCACCACCGGCTTAACTTTGCTGATGTCTTCTCCGAACTTCTCGCTCTTGAACAGCGACTGGCGGGCATGCATCCAGTTCACGTTGCCGCGAAGGGTGTTAATTTCACCGTTGTGGATCATGAAGCGGTAAGGGTGGGCACGTTCCCAGCTCGGGAAGGTGTTGGTGCTGAAGCGGGAGTGGACCAGCGCAATCGCTGATTCCAGCGTCTCTTCCTGGAGGTCAAGATAGAATTGTCCTACCTGTACGGTAGTCAGCATGCCTTTGTATACGATCTTCTTGCAGGAAAGACTCGGCACATAGAAGGATTCGCCTTCTTCTGCCCCGCCGTAGCGGATCGCCAGCTCTGCCCGTTTGCGGATCACATACAGCTTGCGTTCGAAGGACAGGTCATCCTTAATTCCCTCCGAGCGGCCGATAAAGACCTGGCGTACATAAGGCTTAGCAGCCTTGGCCGTCTTGCCGAGCATTTCGTCAAAGGTCGGGACATCGCGGTAACCGAGTACCTGCTGGCCCTCTTCCGCGATAATCTCGCTCAGGAGTGCCTCATGGCTGGCCCGGATCTCCTCGTTATGAGACAGAAAGATCATGCCCACGCCATAATGGCCCGGCTCCGGAAGCTCAAAGCCCAGCTTCGCGGCTTCGCCGGCAAAGAAACGGTGAGGAATCTGCAGCATAATACCGGCTCCGTCTCCAGAGTTCGGCTCGCTTCCCTGGCCTCCCCGATGCTCCATATTGAAGAGCATAGTCAGCGCATTGCTGACAATATCATGGGACGGCTTGCCTTTAATATGCGCGACAAATCCCATGCCGCAAGCGTCTTTTTCGAACTGGGGATCATAAAGGCCCTGTTTGCCGGGCAGTTCAGTGTGTCTCATCACATGCAACCTCTCTATTATAAAGTAGACGGAATTCCAGGAAAATTTTTCAGCGGAAAATCTTAATATTTATTCAGGCAGAATTGGTGTTATTATTTTATCATCGAGCTGACATGAGCGCAATTTAAACTTTTTTATGAGCTTGATTAACAAATACTTTTACATTGCAGCTTTAGCGAATAAAAGCGTAAAAAAACTGTCGAATGTATAATTATGCATAAATGACGAATAAGCGCTTATGCATTGAAAGCGTTTCAACCATTTTCCCGGCCTGAAAACGGCACTTCCATTAGCTATTTATATTTATGAATAAACCAAAAGCGCCCCCTTAGGGGACGCTTTTGGTTCGTATGTTTTACAAAGAATGTTGTTGCTTTATACAGTCAAAACTTGTTCACTTTTCAGCACAGCTTCATTGCCGCGGTCACGGGTCATGAAGTAGGTGAAGGTAAGTGCCAGGAAGATTATTCCATAAGCACCTAGTGTTCCTGCATCAGCCCACATGGAGCCGAAGTCTCCAGTAGAAATTACTGCCTTGAAGCCTTTGACACTGTAAGTCATCGGCAGCAGCGGATTGAAGATCTTCATCCAGTCTGGAATCAGCTCCAGCGGGAAGGTTCCTGCGCTTGTAGTCAACTGGAAGATCAGAATCAGAATGACTACGAAGCGGCCCGGCTGATCCATCCAGGTAACAATAGCTTGAATCATCCACATGAAGGCCAGGCTGGTAATGAACGAGAAGGCGTAGAACAAGGGTACATTCTGTACTTCAAGTCCCAGACCATACAAGACAATCAGGACCGCCAGCAGCGCCTGCAGCACACTCATCAGGGAGAACGTAAGTGTACGGCTCATGAACCGGTTGAACCGGCTGGCGCCAATGACTTCGGATTCACGCATAGGGATAACAATCGTACAGATCAGTGCGCCTACAAACAATCCGAGGGACAGGAAGTAAGGAGCAAATCCTGTACCGTAGTTAGGCACCTTGTTAACCTTCACTTCTTCGATCTGGACCGGCTGGGCGAACATGGATACCAGTCCATCGGTCTTGTTCACCGATTTAGTCTGTGATGCCGCATCGCCCAGTTTGCTTGCCAGCTCACCGGAGCCTGTCTTCAGCTCATCCAGGCCATCCTTCAGTTGCCCTGCTCCGTCACTCAGCTTCTTCGAGCCATCGGCTACCGAGCTAAGTCCGCTGCCCAGCTTGCCTGCGCCGGCCAGCAGCTTCGTGGTGCCAGCTTCCAGCGCTTTGCCGCCGTCTGCCAGCTTCACGCCGCCCGCTGCCGCTTCGTCCAGTTTTGCGCCGAACTGCTTCATGCCTGCGGCCAGCTTCGCACCGCCGTTCTCCAGTGCTCCTGCTCCGGCTACCAGCTGATTCTGGCCATCCAGCAGCTGTGTGCTGCCTGCGTAGAGCTTCTGCGCTCCGTCATGCAGCTGGCCTACACCTGCATCCAGCTGCTGTGAACCGCTGTGCAGCTGATTTGCTCCCTCAAGCAGCTGCCCCTGGCCGCTGTTCAGGGCAGCAGCTCCGTTCAGGAGCTGCTGCTGGCCCTGGTCCAGCTGCGCCGTGCCCGCAGCTACTGCCGCGCTTGCTGCCAGCAGCTTCTGCACCTCAGGGCTTGCCGCAAGCGTCGGATTCGACTTCGCCAGCGCCTGCAGACCGTCAGCTACAGCCTTGGCTCCGGCTGCGGTCTTGGCACTGCCATCCTTCGAAGCCGTAAGTCCGGCTTCAAGCTTCGCACTGCCCTCGGCGGAGGAGCTTAATCCGGCCGCAAGCTTCGCGCTGCCGTCCACGACCGCCTTCGTACCTGTCTGAAGCTTCTCTGTGCCGACTACAGCCGACTGTGTTCCGGCCTGTAGCGAAGCCGTTCCGGCTGCCGTCTTCTGCAGCCCGGCATTCAGCTGCTTGCTGCCCGCTGCCGACTGCGTTACACCCTCCTGCAGCTGCTTATGTGCTGCGGATAACTGCTGCAGTCCTCCGGCCAGCGTGCTGCTGCCGGTTTTCAGAGCGGCTGCTCCATTATTCAGGTCGCTCACGCCCTGCGTAAGCGGCGCTACACCATCCAGCAGTTTGCCAGTGCCTTCGGTCAGGACAACCAGATTGTCCTTCAGCTTCAGAGCGCCGTCATCCAGCTTGGTGGCGCCGTCTGCGATCTTGGTCGCACCGTCTCCGGCTTCGCCCAGACCGTTTGCGATTTTGGTGATTTTATCAAACACAGAACTGGTATAAGCTTCCGTAATCTTGGCGGATACCTTGCTCTTGATATCCTTCACTGCCGTGCCGCCAATCTGGCCTGCCAGGAAGTTGTAGCCTTCATTCGGCTCGTAGATGATCTTGGCCGGCTGCGGATCTGCATCCAGCAGTGTAGTTGCCTTGGCCGAGAAGTCTTCCGGAACCACAATCGCCATATAATAGGTATTATCTGCAAGCCCGGCTTCCGCCTGCTCCCTGCTGACGAAATTCCACTTGAACCCGTCCGTCTTCTTCAGCTCCGTGACCAGATCTTCTCCGGCGGTCAGCTTGGTGCCTTCATAATCAGCACCTTTATCCTGGTTGACAACCGCTACCGGAAGCTCGTTCATTTTACCGTAAGGGTCCCAGAATGCCTTCAGGAACAATCCGCTATACAGAACAGGAATAAATAGAATGGCAAACATGGAAATACGCATCTTGGGATTCTTGAATACCGCGCCAAGATCCTTCATAAACACGGATAAAGATTTCATTCTGGTTCTCTCCTTATGATCATATGCTCTCTCTTGAAAAATACGATGACTTGCTGTGAAATGATAGTTTCGTGAATGTTACAGTAACACTGGATGACTGTTTTCCCCATTTGGTCAATTAAAGGCAAAAAAAAATGAGTCTACCCTGTTCAGAACCATCCGCCTCATCGATCCCACTCAGGGAAAGCGCAGCTGTACGAGACGCCATCCCTATACCGGACTTAACTTCTACTGTGACAGCCCCTCTGCCAAAAACAGATGAAAGTAATGCTTGATCTGTTCTTTGGTCAACGGCACATGTACCTTACTCAGCTCAGCAGTAAGCGCGATATATAGCCTGAACATTACCACCGACACAATCTGTGGATCGCAGGGTTTGATTTCCCCTTGACGAATGGCCTGCTCCACCTCCCGTTCCAGATATTCAAGCACCACACTCTCGATCTTGTCGAGTCCTTCACCAGCCTGCGGCGTTCCGAAGTCAAGACTCTCCTGAGACAGCTTAATGAATAGCTCGTGTTCGCTCCGAAATTCCAGCAGGGCATCCAGCACACGGTGCAGATTATCAAAAAACGGCTTATCGCGCCTAATCTCCCGCTCGGCGATCATTTTCATCTCGATGATGACATCACGCAGGATTTCATCAAATAACTGTTCCTTGTTCGTAAAAAAGGTGTAAATCGTCCCTTTGCCGACATTGGCAATCTTGGCGACCTGATCCATTGTAGTTGCCTTATAGCCGAATAATGAAAAAGATTTCGTCGCCGCCTGCAGCACCTGCTGCCTTCGATCTACCACAGCCATTCATACACTCCCTTTCCTTGAGGATCGTCTAGCAGTCTTGTTCTGACCAATTTACTGATCCGGTCACTCGGTCAAGACCAACTTTATCACTTTGCCTATAGTTTTGCAATAGTTTGCAACTTTTTTTTATTTTATTGCAGTGTTTTAACTTTCTATTTACGTCTTATTTGTATAATGTGAGAAAAGAAGCAAAATCCCTAGTATAATATTAGGAGAAGCATGTACGCGCAAACCGCAAACGGACTAATAAAGATATCTATTTAATCTACCTATAATGGAAAGTTGCAGGTGAACTTATGCGAAAGAAAAGAGTACTGCTGTTTTCGGAAGGCTTCGGCACGGGCCATACAGGGGCAGCCTATGCTCTGGCTGAAGGAATACGACTGCTGAACCCCGATGTTCAGTGCCGGGTCTTCGAGCTCGGAAAATTCCTGAATCCTACGGTCGCTCCTTGGATTCTTTCCGCTTACCGCAAAACTGTCAGCAGCCAGCCGAAGCTGGTCGGCATGATGTATAAGACCCAATATCATAAATCACTCAACCGGTTGACCCAGCTGGCCCTTCACCGGATTTTTTATACCCATGCTTCTCAGGTCATTGAGCAGCTGCGGCCGGATCTGATTATCTGCACGCATCCGATTCCCGCTGCGGTCATCTCCAGGCTGAAGCGTCAGGGGCTGGATGTACCGTTCTACACGCTGATTACGGATTATGATGCCCATGGCAGCTGGGTGAATGCAGAAGCCAACCGATATCTGGTATCGACCTCAAAGGTCAAATCCATTCTTACAGGACGCGGCGTCCCCTCCGAGCTGGTGACCGTGACCGGAATTCCGGTGCATCCGAAATTCTGGGAGTCCCAGGGTAAGACTAAGCTGCGCAAAGAGCTGGGGCTCGCTGACATCCCGACTGCGCTTATTATGGGCGGCGGCTGGGGCCTGATGTTCGGCAAGGATATTATGAACTCGCTCACCGCCCGGATCAATGAGATCCAGCTTATCTTCTGTATGGGCAGCAACGACAAAGCTATAACCAAAATGCAGGCCAACCCCCTGCTGAACCATCCCAATGTAAGGATTCTCGGGTACAGCAGTGAGATTAACAAGCTGATGGATGCCTCCGATCTGCTGATCACGAAGCCCGGCGGAATGACCTGCACTGAAGCCCAGGCCAAGGGTATTCCCATGCTGTTCTACAATGCCATCCCGGGACAGGAAGAGAAGAACAGCCAGTATTTCGTTGAGTTGGGGCTGGCCGAGATGCTTGATCCGGGCGTCGTGGATAAATGGTTCTCCATGCTCCTAAGCGAATATGCCGGATTCGGAGGACCGCAGAAGCGCAAGACCTCTCCGGACCTCCAGCAGCCGCAGCACTGCGCTGCCACCATCCTCAAGATGCTGGGAAAGCCTGCTGCCGAAGCGGCCTTCTCCGAGGCGTGGAGCGCCCCGCCGCCCAAGGCACGGAGCGAAGAAGCCGTCTATGTCACTCCTTAAGCGGGTTACCCTACCCGAACTGCAAAGAGCCTCCAATCCAGCCGTAAGCTTGGATTTGGAGGCTCTTTGCGCGGAGCTGACAAGATATAGCAGCCAGCGATATCCCTGATGTGGCTGCGTCAGCCGGTAACACCATAAGGGCGTAATAGAATAGACGTATAGCGTCTGATGTATAGAGATTTTTTTATTTATAGAAAGTATGATTGCCGATGGTCTTGGCGAGTGTCCGGGAATGATGCACGGTAAGATCCTGTGCCAGCGTCAGCGACAGGAAAAAATACGTATCATCTGTAACTTCTTTGACCCCCATAAGTGCTGCATTCACAGCCTTAATGCTGTCCGCATTTGGCTTGACGCGCTTAAGACGCCCATTGCCTACAGGACTGAACTGCCTTTTCTGATAGATTACTTCTCTAATCGTGTCGGGAAAATTGGCTGACCGCAGCCGGTTTAGAACAACGTTGGCAACTGCCACTTTGCCCTTGTACGGTTCGCCTTCTGCCTCTGCCATGACGATTTTTTGCAGCAGATGCAGGTCTTCTCCGGATACGGCGTAGCTCCAGGTAGCTTCAGCTTGCTGCTCCTTGGGTAGTAGCTTGGTCCGGGAGAAGAACAATGTTGCGGGGGGATGTTGCTGAGTTACAGCTTTGCTTACATTCACACTCTTCGTCCCCGTTGCCGCGATCCTCAGCGCTTGCGCCACTGGCGGCGATGCTTTCACCACAGTTACCTTAGGCTTAGTCAGAATGGAAGCCGGCTTAGGCGCATCCTTGCGCTGCAGCTTCTCGGGACTTAACCATCCTGCACTCACTGTGCGGGTCCAGGTATGGACAGGCTTGGCAGCTGTGGTGTAGAGCATGGGTGTATGGATTGCGGCTGAATGGCTTGTCCTGTGCAGGACGGATGCGGCTTGCGGAATAAGCTGCTCCACAGACTGGTGGCTTGCAGAGTTCAACTTACCCATTTCTATTACATTCTCCCCGGTAGCAGCAGATCCTTCGGGGTTCATCAAACTTATCGCTGAGAAAGACACTAGGATTACACCAACCAGCAGCGCAATATAGCGGCTCTGTTTGAAAATCAACATGTTTTACCTCCTATTTTACGGCACATTCCTATTGTATGTAACCGAAAATGGAAGCTTTGAAAACTTTCTTGTCGATTTATGTTGAGAAAAATGTAAATTTTTCAGTCATTTCATACATAGGAATGGCATGCATCCTGGTAGCATACACCACAAAAGCATCTACCGTCCAGCCTATGTCTGGAAGTAATTGGCCCGAGGGCTTGGTGTCCATCCGTAAATTTTCCAGCTGCTCCAGCGTAAACGGATCTTCTCCGCGATATTTGCGGGCTACTGTCAAATGGGGATTGTACGTTCGCATCTCTGGAGTATATCCTAGAGGAAGGGTTGCAGAAACCACCCTTTGCTGTAGCTCCTTCAGCGGCTCCAATTCGCCGGAAACCCCGGCCCAAAGCACTCTTGGCGAGTCTGGAAGACCGAAGGTGCCCCATTCGCCGAGCTTCAGCTGAAAGCCTTTACTTGAGCGCGCAACCTTCCATAGTGCCTCATAGAGAGATGGAATATTTTCCCTGGAGGTATCTCCAAGAAATTGCAGCGTAATATGGAAATCTTTGAAATGTGTCCATCTGGCAAATTTAAGTCTTGACGACACACGGGCAGACTCATTCTTCAGATATTCAAGCAGCGTATCAGGCAGCGGCACCGCAACGAACAGGCGCTCCACTTCTTGCTCCGGGTCCAAATGACTCATGCGAATTTCACCTTTCCAGGCAGATTTGTTATGCTTATCTATACTTATCGTCTATTTCTCTACTGAAATGTAGAACAGGAGGGAACCAACATGACTAAATCCATCGTTTGTATGCAGCAGCTGTCAGCCGCTCAGCAGGAGCTGATCCGCGCCGCTGCACCAGAGTACACCCTTACCCTTGGAGATTCCAGGAACCCTGATCTGGAGCTGCTCTCCGGCGCAGAGATTATTATCGGCTGGGGCAAAGGCATCCGTGACACCGTGCTGCGCCAGGGCTCGCCGCTCCGCTGGGTACAAGCCTGGTCCGCCGGAGTAGAGAAGCTTCCGCTGGAGGGCTTGAAGGAACGCGAAATTCTGCTGACGAACGCCAGCGGCGTGCATGCGCAGCCGATTACCGCTGTCATCCTCAGCTTCATGCTAATGTTCACGCGGAATATGCACACGAATATCCGCAACCAGCAGAACCGCCGCTGGCACTCGGACGGGCAGGAGAGCGAGCTGACCGGCAAGACGATCGTCATCGCCGGAACCGGTGCTATCGGCAGCGAGACCGCCAGAATCGCCAAAGCCTTCCGGATGAAGACGATCGGAGTCAGCCGATCCGGACGGACGGTAGAGAGCTTCGACCAGATCTTCACCACCGGGGAGCTGAAGGACTCCGTCCGCGAGGCGGACTTCGTGGTCAACACCCTGCCGCTAACCGACGAAACCCGCGGGCTGTTCGATGCTGAGGTCTTCTCCGCCTGCAAGCAGGGGGCCTACTATATTAATATTGGCCGTGGCGTGACCACGCATACGGACGATCTGATCGCTGCACTGAACAGCGGTCAGCTAGCCGGGGCGGGCCTCGATGTCTTCGAGACCGAGCCGCTGCCGGAGGACCACCCGCTATGGGGCATGGAGCAGGTAATCATCACCCCTCACTGTGCCGGGGTAACTGACCGCTATGCCGACCGGGTGGTCGACATCTTCGTGGAGAACATGCAGGCCTATCTGGAATCCGGCAAGCCTTCGCGCAACCTGGTGGATTATAGCCGCCAGTACTAGGGGGCTTGGGCGGCTGAGCTGGCGGGTTGGAGAGCTAGGGGGTTGGCAGGCAAGGCCGTAGCTTGGCGGGTTGGCTGGCAGGCCGTAGCTTGGCGGGTTGGCGGCTAGTTGGTCGGCTGGCAGGTCATAGCTTGGTGCGTCGGTGGGTTGGCGAGCTAGGGGTTTGGTTGAGTAATGGCAATTTTGTTACCTCGCAGACTCACAGTTTAGAGTTCTAACGGTCCCTTGCGGCCAAATGTTGCACATATTGCAACTCGGGTATCGCCAATTTGGGCTATTCTAGCGGAATGTTGCATGAAATGCAGGAATTGTCCCGTTCATCTGCCAACTGGAGAAGAATTGCTGACATTTGTGCAACAATCTCTCATTCACCTCATATTGATCAGGTAAATGTTGCAAATTGTGCAGGATTCCAAGCGGACTCATTAGCACTAGCACTAGCACCAGCACCAGCACCAGCACCAGCACCAGCACCAGCACCAGCATCAGTATCAGTACAACAGCATCACCACCAGCATTAGCATCACCAGCACCCACATGTCGATACATGCTCAGCTCATTCAACTCTTTCAACTAATTTCAGCAATTCAGTTCATTCAGTGATTCACGTATTCACGTATTCACGTATTCACGCATAATAAAGAGCCTCTGCTGAACTACGCAGAGGCTCTTGTTATACTTCCATCACCAAATAGATTGAACTTGAAGTACCACATCTAGATGAGAGTAACGGAGGGGATATTTGGAACTGTAGGAGCGGTAGCGTCCGCCTTTGTTCCCGGATTTCAACCGCTACTGCGGTTCAAATCAAGAAATCCGGGAACAACAGCGACCGTAAGTCCAAATATCACCGCAGTTACGGCCGACATCGCCGCCCAGAAGTCTTAAAGTTCAATCTATCCCCCTCACACCTTAAATCGGCTAACCGACTCCCGGAGCTCCGTAAGCAGCAGCTTCAGCTCCGCGATGCCGTTAGCCACGGCGGTGGTTGAGCTGAGCTGCTCATGCGCAGAAGCAGAGGTCTCTTCGACACCTGCCGCCGATTGCTGGGAGAGTGCCGAGATATGCTGGCTGAACTCATTCATGGTCTCGCTGGCACCGGTCATTTGCTGCAGGTCCTGGCCCATCTCATCGATGGTCACCGCCATCATACGGACCGAGCCGTTGATTTCAGCCAAGGCATCCCCGGTCTCCACAATCTGCCGGCTGCCTTGCTCGGTCTTGGCTACTCCGCCGCGCAGCTGCTCTACCATGGTTCTGGAGTCGAGCTGGATACCCTGCGTAATCTCTGTAATCTCCGAGACCGTCCGCTGCACATCCTCCGACAGCTTCCGTACTTCCTGTGCGACAACCGCGAAGCCGCGTCCGCTGTCACCAGCCCGTGCCGCTTCAATGGCGGCATTGATCGCCAGCAGATGGGTCTGCTCCGAGATGCTCCGGATGGCCCCCACCAGATGGAAGATGCCTTCATTCTTGCGGTTCAGCTCTTCAACGGTGCCCATAGACTGCGAGACTGCATCGGCAATCTCGTTCATCTGCGCCACGGAGCTTTCCATAAGCGCCCGGCCTTTTTCGCCCTTTTGCCGGACCTGCTCTGAATGATTGGAGAGATCCGTACCTCTGCCCGCAAAATTCTCGATTAACGCATTTAACTCCTCTACCGCCTTGGAGGCATCCACTGCTGCTTCGGCCTGGCTGCCGGAGGCTGAGGCCAGCTCTTCCATCGTCAGTGCGATCTGGCTGCTGCCCTCCTTGGTATCGGCAATCGTATGCATCAGCTCATCGCCCTGCTCCGAAATAATCCTCGATACATTTCGGATCTGGCTGACCATTTCGAGCAGCGTGCGGTTCGTTTCATTCACGGTTGTAGCCAGCAGACCAATCTCATCCTTGTTGCCAATCAGTGTCTCCTCTGCCGTCAGATCCCCGCTTGAGATCTGCTGCAGCTGCTTCGTTACCTTCTTCAGCGGGTTGACGATCGTTCTGCGGATGAACATGTTCACCAAACCGATAACGATCAGGACAATCAGCACAGTCCCAATATTCATTCTCCCGGAGGTATTAAAAATATCCGTGGAAACCTTGCCCTCATCCTCAGCATCCTTCTGGCTGTGCGCCACCAGCGCATCCAGATCTACCTGCATGGAATTAAAAGCGTCAATCCCTTTCCGCGATACCTCCAGGGCTAATTTCTCGTCATTTGAGCTGCTGAGCAGGATCGCCTGATTGTTGACAGTCAAGAACTCACCCCATTTCCCGACGAGCGACTGTAATTGCTTCAGCTCCTGCTCTCCTTTCAGATTGGCTTTATATTCCTTAAAAGTACCCGCTACTTTGCCGATAAATTTGGACCGCTCTTCCGCAAGCGCGTTTTTGTCCGCGTTGTCAGTGCTCAGGATATGCTGCAGGCTAAGGGCCATAACATGCTCTGTGAGGTAATTGACATTGTGTATTTTGTTCAGCTCGGGAATGATATTTTTAATAATGTTCCCGGTGTTCTTCTGCATATTGTTCATTTGATAGAGCGAAACCCCGCCGCTGATCATAACGAATACAGCCAGAGCCGCATAACCGTAGGCTATCTTGGAGCCGATGCTTTTTCTGCCCCGGAATAGACTTGCCTGCTGCTCCTTGTCTGCTCCCTTCCTCCCTTTTCCTAACAACTCCTTCAGTCGCTGACCTATACCCACACCTGTGTGCCCCCTTGATAATGTCTGGATGTTTACACCATTTTCCATCTGATTTCATTTATTTTCATAAAAAAAGCAAAAAAAAATAGGTTACATGTACTATGTCGGCAACAGTCGGTTAAAAATTTACATGTTTCTCTCGATGTAAGGTTTTACCTGCCAGCCCAAACGGCGGACAGGTAAAGGTTCTACTATATAGGTCTAATCCAGATCGTAAATCGAACCAACCTTAAGCCCGTACAGCTCATTGTAGATTTTCTCGGCAAAAGCATCGGTCATTCCGGCGATATAATCGGTCACCATATGCTCCCAGGTCCAGATCGGCTTCGCCGACTTCTGGTCCTTCTCGAACCGCTGCAGCCAGTCCGATGGGATAATGCTCCGGGATGTCTCTGGATCAAGGAATGCCTCCCACAGCCGCCGCAGTATCCACTCGCTTCGTTTCTGCAGACGTTGTACGCGCAAATCGCGGATCATCGTTACCCAGGCGAAGCTTTTGAGCACACTAACGGTCCGCAGCATGTCCTCATCCTCCCTGCCTTCCTTAATGAAGGTAACCTTCTTCCAGTCCCCGTCCCCGATCACGCCGAGGCTGGCGACAAAGGTACTGACCCAATAGGCCTTGACTTCACGGCGGGTGCGGGAATAGTCATTCTCACAGGTAGGCATTTTCTCCTTCCAGACCCGAAGGAATGAACTCAGCACCTCCTCCACCTTGAAGCGGATCGCGGACTTGTTCCAGCCGGACCAGAAGGCATCCTCAAGCGTGGTGATTTTCTCCACAATCAGCCGCTGGATGTAGTCGTCATGCATGAAATGCTCATGCACCTCAATCTTACCGGCCTTAATGCCGTCCTCCAGGTCATGCGCCGAATAAGCAATATCGTCACACAGGTCCATCAGCTGCGCTTCCAGCGTCTTTTTGCCTGCCGGAATTCCCCACTGGGTGCGGATCTCGTGGATATACTCCCATTCGTGCAGATACATCCCCTTCTTCAGCACCGTCCCGGGAAAAGGATATTTGTTAATGCCCAGCAGCACCGCGTCCGAGAGGTTCAGGCCGTCGATATTCTCACGCTTCTCCAGAAACATAATCAGGCGGAAGTTATGGGCGTTGCCTTCAAAATGCTCATATTTGCGCTTCATGCTCTCATGAATCGTCTGCTGCTGAACAGGACCTGCGCCGGACTTGGCCACTGCCTCCACCGTCTTGCGGGTCACCAGCTTCTCCAGCAGGTTGTCCAGCACCTCTTCTCCCTTATGCCCAAATGGAGGATGTCCGAAGTCATGGGCGATTGCCGCACATTCCACCACCTCGGGGTCAATGACCAGGCCCGGATTCTCTGCAGCTCCTGTCTCTACTTCCGGGTAAGAACGCAGCAGGCTCTTGGCCGCTTCACGGGCAATCTGTGCCACCTCCAGCGAGTGGGTCAGGCGTGTCCGGTAGTAATCCCCGGTTCCGGCTCCGAACACCTGAGATTTGCCCTGCAGCCGCCGGAAGGTCGGCGAATGGATCAGACGCGAATAGTCGCGTTCATATGCGGCTCTGGAGGTCTCCAGCTTCGTGATTTCGGGATATTGTCTATGCTCTCTTTGTTCAATCAGTGTCATCTCCGCTGCCCCTATTCCTTGATCTGTATTTAGTAACTTATTATAAGTCATTTCCGCCGGAACTTTCACTCTAAAATGCAAATCGCCCTGCGGGCTGCTATAAATGCATAGCAACCAAGGGGGATAGAGCATTCTAAGACTTAAGCAGCAGGAACCGCTTATAAAAACAAGTGTGGAGTGAATCTGAGAGCCATGAGAACAGTCACCCGATTGACCGCCGCAGTTCTTGCAGCACTGGCGCTGATGTACAGCCCTTCCGATCTGGCCCTGGGCAGTCCGAACAAGGCAAAAAACCGCTACTACTATGAGGAGCGCGGCGATATGATCTGGGAAGTGCGCACCAGCCAGAAGGTGATTGCGCTGACCTTCGATGACGGCCCGGACCCTCTGGAGACGGACAGCATTCTGGAGGTGCTGCATGAGTATCAAGCGAAATGCACGTTTTTTGCAATTGGCAAGCGGATCGCCGCTTATCCCGATGTAGCCAGACGCGTGATTAGTGAAGGACATGAGCTGGCGAACCATACTTATAATCATGTCTATTTCAAAAGACCGATCTCCGGGGAGCAGATTCAGAAGGAGCTTGCGCTGACGGAGAAGGAAATTATGAAGATATCCGGCAGACACAGCAGCCTGTTCAGACCGCCGGGCGGAATGTACGATGAGACCTTGATCGATGTGTCCAACAGCATGGGCCTGAAGCCCGTACTGTGGTCCTGGCATCAGGACACCCGCGACTGGAACCGCCCTGGCGTCTGGAACATCTCAAACCGGGTCATCCGCAATGCCAGGAGCGGCGATATTGTCCTGTTCCATGACCATGTCCACGGGCCGTCGCAGACGAAGGAAGCACTGAAGATTATTCTGCCTGCGCTTAAGAAGCAGGGTTTCCAGTTCGTTACCGTCTCAGAGCTGATTGGGCTATCCGATGTGCAGCAGGCGAAGACGGACCGGCATATGACCTATTAGGGTCTCTGCCCTCTTCTCTCCCGGGCCTTCCCCGGATTGCACAGGTTCACAAAATAAGGTAGTCTTGAGCATAATAAGGCTATCCTAATATGGCTATTTGTGAATCTGCCGCAGTCCATCCCCCAGGAGGGTACAATACATGACCGAGAATACTTCCTATACAACCGAGGAAATCGCCAGGCTGCTCAAAATCTCCAAGCTCAAGGTCTATGATCTCATTAAAAAGGGCGAGTTGCCCTCTTACCGTGTCGGCAAGCAGATGCGGGTTGACCTCTCTGATCTGGAGAGGTACAAGCAGAATTCCCGCAACAGCGGGCCTTCTGCCCATCCGCTGCCCGGGGACGGGCTGACCGAGGCTGCACTGCCGCAGGCGCAGCAGACAGCCCCGTTCGCCGCGCCTTATCAGGCCTTCGCCTCCCCGCCGCCGCACAGCATGAAGAGCAGCGGTGTACATGTAGTCATTACCGGACAGGATATGTCACTTGATATTCTGGCGACCCATCTGGAGCGGACCCTGCCCTCCACCCGCCCGCTCCGTTCCTATGCGGGCAGTCTTGACAGCCTCATTGCCATGTATCAGGGCGAATCAGATATTGTCAGTACCCATCTGCTGGATGGCGATAGCGGCGAATACAACCTGCCCTATATCCGCAAGCTGCTCGTAGGCTTCTCCTATATTGTAGTGCATCTGCTAACACGCAGCGCAGGCTTTTATGTGCAAAAGGGCAATCCGCGAGGCATCCGCAGCTGGGGGGACCTCCGGCAAGACGGGCTAACGCTGATTAACCGTGAGCGCGGCTCCGGCGCCCGGGTGCTGCTGGATGAACAGCTGCGCCTGCATGGAATTCCGTCCTCCCGCTTGAACGGATACATTAATGAAGAGAACAGCCATCTGGCAGTAGCCAGCCTGGTGGCAAGAGGCGGGGCGGATGTGGGCATCGGCACCGAGAAAGCCGCCAGAATCATTGACGGCATCGACTTCATTCCGCTGATCCGCGAGCGCTACGATCTGGTCATGGTGAAGAAGCCGGAGAATGAAGTCTGGATTAACGCCATTCTGGATATTCTGCGCTCTGAAGCCTTCCGTAATGAGCTAAGCTCAATTCACAGTTATGACCTGAGCGAGACGGGCAATATTGTTTACGAGACTTGAATTCAATAGACACGGGCCGAACGAGGAGGAACGCATGTTATCCACAATACCACAGGCAGCGTTCAGGCTGGAGCGCTTGTTTTTTTCAAGCGTACACAGCTATTACGGAAGATTTGCAGAAGGGGAAACTTTGCCCCGAAGGACCCTTCACCACCATGCCTTGTGTTATGTCACAGAAGGTAAAGGGCAGATTATCCTAAATGGGGGGCTGCTTACGGCGAATAAAGGAGACTTCTTTTTGTTGTTGCCCGAAACTTCAGTGGAAGGCAAAGCGCTGACGGCAGAACCGCTACGTTATATGATCATTTTCTTCTCCTGTATACAGCTTCGTAAGGATCACATGCACCAGGAGCTCCATTCTCCGGTATTTCCGGTTAACGGGAAGCTTGAAGCACCCGGCCATCCACGGGCTGCAGAGATCAGCCGGCAAATGACCTCCTTTCACCGCACCCGTAACCCGGAGGATATCATGCACGCCAAGTACCGGCTGCAACAGCTGCTCGCGTTGATACTTCAACCAGGTAAGCGTATTGGGCAGGACAAGGCTGTAGGGATGGATAATGTGCTCGCCTACATGAAGAACAACTACAACCAAGAGCTTAAAGTTGGGCAACTGGCTCTAATGGCGGGCTTAAGCACCAATCATTTTATCAGAGCGTTCAAGCAGCTTACAGAAAAGACACCTATGGCCTATTTGCTGGAGGAACGGATAAAAAGGGCTAAGCAGCTGCTCTTCTCTTCCGAACGTGTCAAGCAGATCGCCAAGGAAGTGGGCTATAAGGACGAGCATTATTTTAGCCGGGTGTTCAAAAAATCGGAAGGCGTGGCACCGGCCAGCTACCTTAAAAACAATCATATCCGTATTGCTGTTCTCTACTATGGTCTGGATGATTACCTGATGACACTTGGACTGACGCCAGTGGCTGCGCTGTCTTACCGGGAACGGGTGTCAAGAAATTATAGCCTCCCCTACCCGGGTGTGCTGGAGCAGGAAATTGTCCGCCTGAACGGTTCCCGGTTGAATTATGAAGAGCTGGCACGGGTGAGGCCTGATCTGATTATTGGGAGCGACCGTCTGTTACCAGGCGAGTTGCTGGAGTCCATCGCACCCACGGTTGTTCTTAAGCATACCGATAATGTGGAGCAGCAGTTGTCCCGGTTGTCCCGTATTCTGGGCAGAGAGCAGCAGGCTGACGACTGGATGAACTGCTACACAGAGCAGAAGCACCTCCTTAGATCACGGCTGGAAGCACAGAATGTACTGCTGCCCACGGTTTCTTTTATCAGAGTCAGCTCCGAATTCTACCGCCTGTACGGTGCCTCCAATCAGACAGGAACCCTACTATACAGAGATCTTGGACTACGCCCTTCCCTCTCATTCTCTGAACAGACCGAGGCGGTGGATTTTGAGATTGATGAGCTTCCGCGGTATAACCCGGGGTACATCTTTTTGGCTGCGGACCCTACCCTGGAATCGAGACAACGGCTGGAGACGCTGCTGTCATCCCAAGAATGGTCTTCACTGGATGCAGTGAGGCAGCGCCGGGTGTTCGATGCAGGAGATCTGTTGTTCAAAACCCTTGGACCCTCAGGCCGGATGTGGGCCATGTCTTATGTTGCATCCCGGATAGGTACGCTGAACGATAGAATTATCCATGCCAACAGAGGGTTATAATCCATTGTAAAGTATGCATCGTTCTCCTATCATAATGATAATGATTATTATTATCTATCGCACAAAGGAGAATAGAAACCCATGAATAGAAAGAAATCCATCCATATCCTGCTCCTTGCCGTTCTGCTGCTGATACTGGCCGCTTGCAGCAATAGAGCGGGACAACCGGCTTCCGGAGAGCAGAGTCCCTCCGCTTCCCAAACCAAGGATCAGGCGGCTGCGGAACCGGGCACACGCACAATTACCCATCTTAAGGGAGAAGCCGTGATTCCGTCCAAAATCGAAAAGGTCGTTGTTCTCGCGGCAGAGTACATAGATCATCTGTTGACTATCGGAGAGAAGCCCTCCGGTGTGAACACCGAGGTCCGGTACGGAGGAGAGTATCTTCCCTATCTGGCTGACAAGCTGCAGGGGGTACAAACTGTAGGTTCGGCGGATAATCCCAACCTTGAGGCCATTACCTTGCTTGATCCGGATGTGATTCTTATTGAGAGCCGGACGGCCGAGAATAAGTATGAGCAACTGAACAAAATCGCTCCTACCATCGTTCTTGGAAATGAATGGCTTGATTATGGCGACGATACTTCCTTTTGGACCAAGGATCTGCTAACCATTGCGGAGATGTATGACAAGACGGACCTGGCGAAGGAAAAAATTGCTGAACTGGAACAGAAAACGGTCCAGGCCAGCGAGAAAATCAAAGCGCTGGACAACAAAAAACTTGCCTATCTCCGTGTACGCGAGAAGGCGCTCCAAGTGTATGCACAAAAAGGTCATCCGACCAATGCTTTGCTCTACCAGGATCTCGGATTTGAGCCTGCAGCACTTACGCCGGAAGAGCAAAGAGCGGATTTATCTCTGGAGAAAACGCCGGAGCTTGGGGCAGACATTATCGTCCTCGAGACGGACCCGAATGCCCGGGATTTTTTGGGCAATATGCAGAAGAGCGCACTCTGGAAGAACATTCCCGCCGTACAGGAAGGAAGGGTTCATGAGACCGATTCCTTTTGGCTCTTCAAGGGCTGGGGAGTTATCGGCCGGGGTGAGATTATTGATGAAATAAACGCATGGATGGAGCCATGAGCGGCGTTGAACCTTTTGGGAGTCAGTCGATACAAGATTTCATGCAGCAGCATTTTGCCTTGACGGTCACGGAGAACCGGAGTAATTCTTTTCCGTTCAGTACAGAAGATCTATTGGATGAAGCGCGGCTACCGCTCATTATCGGCCAGCAATCGGTTCAGCTTGGGGAACCGGCAGGTCTTGTGGTCGGAACTTTGTTTGCCAAAAGGTACTCGGTGTTGATCATGGGACTGGCCGCCTCCATCACTCTCTTCGATACCCCGCTCTCTCTGCTGCCCGGTGCTTTACGGTTCCGGCTAACGGATGCAGGAATGATGCATTATGAAGCGGAGACGACAGCCACGGACAAATTGCCTGTTAATCCTTCGGAAGTACGCCAAGCCTGCCTTTCCGATTATATGGAGCACCTGCTGGCACATTTACGGCAGGTGCTCCAGGCTGTATCAGAGTATACGGGAGCCAAGGAGAAAGTCATGTGGTCGCTGATTGCGCATAATTTGCATAACCTGTATGGACGGCTGCATACGGACAAGGAACTCTGGGACTTTGAGGACCGGGGCCGGATCATCGGCCAGGATTATACTACCCTGCTTCAGCCGGAGAAGCCGGATGAATTATCCATGCGGTTCCGCAAGGTTGAGCATCCGAAGCTGCAAGGCCGTCCCTTCTATCTGCGCAAGCATTGCTGCCTGGCCTACCGGATCAGGATTGGGCCTGATGCCGGAGAGTATTGCAGCACTTGCCCCAAGCTATCACCGGAAGAGAGATGGAATATATTTGACAACTAAGCAACGCCCATCCCCGCTTCAGGATGGGCGTTGCTTAGTTCTGTTCTGCTATTCTCTAAGACCAATATTAACAATAACATCCCGGTTATAGCTGCCTCCGGCAAACGCGATGCCTTCCGGCTCCGTCTTGTGGGGCAGCAGCGCCTCGGAGATAATATTGCCGGTATGGTCAAGGTAGCTGGTGACATCGACACTCTTATGGTAAAGGCAGATGTCATCCACCCGATCCTCCATCACGATACGCAGCGCAGTTGCCTCCTGCACCGAGAGCAATTCCCCATGTTGCCGGACAGGCAGCCGTTCTGCATGCACCTGCGGCTTCGCTGCGCCGAAGGGAACGGCCAGGGTTACGATCGCCGCACTCCCAGTCAAGGTAAGGGAACGTTTCATTACCGGATTCCCGCTGTAGTGGCCCTGCTTGAAGATCAGTCCCTGCTCCAGCGTCAGCTGGTCCTCCGCCAGCCCGGAGGGCAGCGGCTTCAGCAGCAGATTGGCTCCCTCCAGCTGCGAGACCACTTCCCCGCTGAGAGAATCGTAGGCCGCTGCACCCGGCGGCAGGTGGAAGTACTGCTCATAACGGTGCTGGCCTTCTGCTTCGAACAGGTCCACGATCAGCCAATAGCTGTTCTTGACGAACAGCACCTTGCGGGAGTGAACCACCGGATCTTCGTACCGGGTATACCCGTACTGGCTCGCAAAGGCATAATCATAGGCTTCATTGAACTCTGTATCCCAGATTCTGCAGCTCGCCGTAGGCGGCGTATTCCAGTGGAAGCTGCGGACATGCTGGTCCTGCCCGTCGATAACTACAGTGTTATGGGCCCGGGTCGAGACTGTATATTTACGTTCCTTGTTCCACTCGAACAAGCCCATACCCGAATCCGCCAGCAGCTCGCGTCCTCCGGCGTAGAGCACCAGACTGAGCGCATCGGAATGCGCATGCCCGCCGATCCCGACACCTGCACGCATCGCCATGTACATATCACTGCGGCTCCAGCCCTGGCGCGAGGTCACATATCCGCCTGCCGGGAAGCAGGCTGCCGTCTCCGCAGGCTCCACGGCCTTCAGCTTATCATACTCCGTTGCAGCCTCCGGCCCCACTCTCCACAGCAGAGAGAACGGCAGCCGCTCATGCCCGAGCGCTTTGAAGTCCCCCCGCTGATACAGATAAGCGCCCAGGCTCATGACATTGCGCAGCTCGCTGAGCACCTGAACATCGGTATCGCCGAACTTGACCAGCTGCCCGTCCGGTGCCAGCAGATGCATCGTGACGACATACATTTTCTCCAGCGTCTCCTGGTATTCTCCGGCATCGATGCCGAGCTTCTGGTACAGAACCACCAGTTCATACAGCTCGCGCATGACGATCAGGTGGTAATTCGGGCTGCCTTCGAACTGTACCCCGTCGGGGTAGACGTTCTCAAGGATGTATCCCGGCAGCTTACGTCCGGCGTATTCCAGCCACGCAGCAGAATCCTTCAGCTCCGGCAGAAGCAGCGCCGTCTGAGTCAGCCCCCGGAGCTGCATGCAGACATGGTTGCCGCCGCTGGCATGGTATTTGCGGACATATTCCCCATGCTGCTGGAAGGACTGAATCAGCTTCAGCTTCACCTCAGGCTCGAAGGCCGGGGAGCCGAAGAAGGTAATGAAGGCTTCCGGCAGCATGAACATCCGCACACCTGCCGACAGGGGGTCCCAGGTTGAATGCTCCGCCCGGAACGTATCATCCACCGGCATAGGGTTATCGTCAATGAAATGGCTGATCATATCATTGAAGCATTTGGCGTATTTGTCATCACCGGTCAGCGCATAGGCTCTGGACAGGCGCTTCACATAGACGAACCGGGTCAGATGCAGCTGATACTGCGAGCTGTCGAACAGCCAGCTGTTCCAGTCATAGCTTCCGTGCCGGAAGACCACTCTTTTCCCTTTGAACAGGGGAATATCCCCCTCCACAATCCGGTCCGCCTCGGCAATATCCTGCTGCGCCTCCTCCTCTCCGCTGTAATGGCTGGCGGCGTACGCCGTAAGCCCAGGAACATCCTTCACCTCAAAGTAATATCTTCCGTTGTTACCCGCTGCAATGACTTCTAAATAAGCATCCTGTGCTCCGGGGACATCGCCTAAGTCCAGCTTTGCAGCTACCTCTGCAAGCTCCGGTCTGTTCAAATCCAGCATCGTGCTTAAGAATTCTCCAGCAGAAAGCTGCGGCTTCGTGTATGCGGGATTGTGCCGCAGGTCCTTATAACCCATAGTCAATTCAATCATCACCTTTATATTCGCGGATCTCTCCGCCTGAATGTCTATTCCTTAATCGAACCTAGCATGGCACCCTTGGCAAAATACTTTTGCAGGAAAGGGTACACCATGACTATAGGCAGCATCGCCAGCAGAATGGCCGCATTCTGGACATTGGGTCCAAGATTGGCTGCAAGCGAGGCATCCACCGCCGCCTCTGCCGAGATATTGGAGGCGCTGATCGCTACCATCTGCCGCAGGAGCGGTTGAATCGGCCAGCGCGTCGTATCATTCAGGTAGATGACCGCCGAGAAGAACTCGTTCCAGAACTGCACCATGAAGAACAGGGTGAAGGTGGCGATAATCGGTTTGGACAGCGGCAGCACGATCGAGTAGAGAATCCTGAATTCCCCCGCCCCGTCGATTCTTGCCGCTTCGTCCAGACTCTCAGGCAGGCTCTGGAAGAACGAGCGGATGACCATGATATTGAAGGCACTGGAGGCTGCCGGAAGCACTACTGCCCAGTAGGAATCGATCAGGCCCAGATTTTTGACGACCAGATAGTTCGGAATCATGCCTCCGTGAAAGATCATCGTGAAGAAAATAACCAGCAGCATGATCCGGCGTCCGGGCAGAAATTTCTTCGACAGGGCATAAGCCAGTGTAATCGAGACAAACAGGCTGAGCACCGTGCCCATCGCCGTGATAATGACAGAGTTCTTGACGGAGGTCAGGAACGTATTCGCATTCAGCAGATAGCTGTAGGCGTCCAGTGTCCAGTGCTTAGGCCAGATGAAGAAATTCCCGGCCATCGAATCTCCCGGCGGACTGAACGAGACCGCGATAATATACAGAAAAGGCAGAATAACCAGCAAGCTGATTAAGCAAATAATGACTACAATAATGGTGTCAAACCAGGTTGCCTTAAGCTTCATAACCTCTCCACTCCTGTTCTTGTTCTAGAATATGCCTTCCTCGCCAAGCAGCCTAGCCGCATAATTGGCTCCGAGGACCAGGATCAGACTGGCAACGGATTTGAACATGCCTACGGTAATCGCGAAGCTGTAATTGAATTGCTCCAGACCGACATGGTAGACGAACAGATCGAACACATTGGAAACATCGAGGTTAAGGCTATTGGTCATCAGGAAGATCTGCATGAAGTTGGAGTCCATAGAGGATCCGAGACGAAGCAGCAGCAGAATCACGATGGTCCCTTTGATGCCGGGGAGCGTAATATGCCAGATGCTCTGCAGTCGGCTTGCTCCATCCACCTTGGCTGCTTCATACTGCTCAGGGTTAATCCCCGCCAGTGCCGCCAGGAAGATAATCGTGCCCCAGCCCGCATCCTTCCAGATCGACTGGAAGATGACCAGCGGCCGGAACCATTCGTTGCTGACCAGGAAATTGGCGTTGCCGTCAAACCACTGGCCGAGGTAATGGTTAATGACGCCCGAAGGCCCAAAGAAGGAAATCGTAATCCCGTAAATCACGACCCAGGAGAGAAAATGGGGCAGATATACGATGGTCTGCGAGACACGCTTGAACACCTTGAGCCGTACTTCATTCAGAAGCAGCGACAGGAAGATGGTAAAGGGAAAATAAATGATCAGATTCAGCAGACTGATCAGCAGCGTATTTTTCAGCAACATATAGAAATCGGAGGTTCCGAAAAACTGTCTGAAATTATCCAGCCCTACCCAGGGACTGTCCATCATGCCCTTGAACGGGCTGTATTCCTTGAAGGCCAGAATGAGTCCTGTCATCGGGATGTAATGAAAGGTGAGAAAGTAGAGAATACCCGGTGCTGCCAGTAAATAAAAGGGCCATAGCTGATGAAACCGTTTGGGTCGTAAAGCTCTCTGCACAGGCTAAACCTCCTTATCCAAATGGGCAAAAGAAAGGGGAAAGCCCCCTCCTTTGCCTCTGTGTATTGTGTTGTATTACTTCGTGGAATGCTCTGCGTGATACTGGTCTAGCAGTTCCTTGGTGATCTGCTCGCCTGAACCCTTCGTCCAGGTATCAATTTCCTTCTGCACATCCTCCCAGGCTCCCTCGCCCAGCACATACTTCGTCATTACCGCACTCATTTTCTTATAGCTGTCCGGATTCTTGCTGGCATACTGTGAGTTGTAGCTGAGGAACGGATTCTCCACTCCGATCTTGCTGATCGTATCCAGGGTCGCCTTTTGCAGCGCCAGGATGTCCGGCTCCTTAGAGTTGGCATACACATATGGATCTGCACGGTTCTCCAAAATGAAATTGTTCGGCTTATCCAGCTCATACTGCTTCTTCTGCTCCTCGGTCTGCACCGCAACCCCATTCTTGAAATCACTGGAATGGATGCCGGTGACTCCCGCTTTGGAGAACGCTACATTCTCTTCAGAGGCCGTGAAGTCAAGGAAGTCTACAATCTGCTGCACCTTATCCTCCGGCACGGAGCTTGGAACCGCCCACAGTCCGTAGTACCCGGAAAGTACAGAAGCACCCTTCTGTCCGTTCGCGCCTTCAAGCACATCGACAATCGCGATTTCGGCCTTCGGGTCCGTCTGCTTCAGCTTTTCTACGTTGGTCTCTACAATATCACTGACATTCCCGACAAAAGCACCCGCTGTGCCCGCAAGGAACTTACTCCGCGCCTGCCCCTGGTTCTTCAGTACCGGCGCATCCTTGTCGATCAGGCCCTTACTCCAGGAATCTCTCAGCCACTCCAGGAATGCCTTGTATTCAGGCGTCTGGAAATCACGGACCACGTTGTCTCCGTCCAGCTTCCACACATTAGGAATGCCAAAGGCATACTGGATCGGGAGGACACCCGAGAAAGGCCCGGGGCTGTTCACACCGTCTGAACCGTAGATCGTGAACGGAATGGTTTTGCCGCCGCCCGCCGGGTCCTTCTCCTTGAACACCGCAAGCGCATTCGTCAGCTCATCCATGGTCTTCGGAACCGGCAGATTATATTTATCCAGCCAATCCTTGCGGATCAGAATATTGGCTTCACCTCCGCCGTAGAGACCGCGAGGCCGGGGAATTCCGTAGGATTTGCCGTCAATCTTGGCACCGTTCCAGACCACTTCATCAATCTGGCTGATATTCTTGGTCTTCGCAAGGTAAGGCGTCAGGTCATGAAAAGCGCCCATTTTCACCAGGTTGTTGAATTTATCGTCCTTGCCGCCATCCATCAGCAGCAGGTCATAGGAATCTCCGGCGGATACTGCCACAGAGAGTTTATCCGTATAGGCCTCGGATGGAACGAAGGTAACGTTCAGATCTACATTGCCGCGCTTCTCCAGATCCTCCAGCGCCTTGTTGTTCGTCATCTCCGGCGGATTACCGAAAAGAATGGTCATGGCCTTGATGCTGGCCGGCTTGCCGGCCGCACCGCTTGGTGTACTGCCTTCCGGTGCCGCTGTGCTGCCTGCTGCTGAATTGTTACCGCCGCCGCAGCCTGCCAGTGCAGTTACCATCAATGCCGCTGAAGCTACAAGCGGTACAAGCTTTCTTGTGATACTCATTGTCATCCCCCATTTGCTTGTATTGATTGCGTTTACATCGTGCTTACACTTTGGATTATAGAAGACGCCGGAGCTTAAGAACATGCCGGATTCCAGCCAAAGTGTCACCATTTTTAAGATTTGCCGGTCCGCAGGTATCTCCATGTCCGCCAATGTACTATAATCTGTTTAGGATAGCCTGCCCGGTATCCGTAGTCCAAAACCCCTTAACGGATGTGACTCTATGAATTCACCCTTTTTCAGCTTTTTGCGGCGGAGCTTCTATATTAAGATGATTGTGGTCATGTTCGCCATCTCGGTGATTCCGCTGATTGTGCTGTCCTTCATCTCTGTAAGCGTATCCAGTACGACAGTGGAGCAGCAGGTGAACCGCCTGAATGCCCAGCTCGTCAATCAGGTCGTAGACCGGATTGAATTAACCATGACCCGGCTGCGGGAACTCAGCGAGCAGTACTCCCGGATCTCGTCCATTCAGAGTGCGCTGGTGTCGCCGTCGGCTCAATATTTTGAAGAGGTGGTCCGCAAAAAGGATCTGATCTCCGTGCTCAGCGGCGCCTCCGCCATCATCGGGAATGTGGAGGGTCTGCAGGTCTATTCCGCCGTTACAGGAGAAGTCCTCTCCTCCACAGAAGCCCCGGCCATGCTGAAGGAGTCTCCATACGGGCCGCTGATTGAAGCGTATCTGGCTTCGGGACGGCCGAATCTTTTTCTGGACAAGCACTCCCTGCCTGAACTTGCTATCCTTCATTCGTCCACCTATTATATCTCACGCGTTCCCTTCGACTTATATAAGGACCTGAAGGGCGTGCTGCTGATCTCCATGAATAACAGCCAATACCAGCAGCAGATTGAGAATATTCAGCTTGGGAGCGAGGGCTCCATCTCCCTGCTGACAGAAGACGGCCTGACCATTGCCACGACCAGCAAGCTCGAGAAGCAGGAGGATACGCAGCGGGTGCAGGAGATTCTGAAGCGCTGGAAGGAGCTGAAGCGCCCGGATCAGTTCGCGGCAGGCTCCTCTATTGTCTCTGTCAAGCAGACCTCCACCTACGACAAGTGGATCGTACTCTCGGAGATTCCGTCCAAGGAGCTTACCGCCAGCGCCGAGATCATCCGCCGGACGGTCACTTATTTTCTGCTGATACTGGTCTGTCTGGGGGCGCTCTGTGTGGTCGGCTTCGGGTATCAGCTCTACCGGCCTCTACAGGCTGTGAAGCGGCAGGTCGATGCTCTGAAAAAAGGGAATTTCGACGCCCGGGTCACCCATTTCGAGAGTAATGAGATCGGGGATCTGGGCCGGATGCTCAATACAATGGCTGTCCGCATACAGGATCTGCTTGCAGACCTGCATGATTCGGAGGATCTGAAGCGCAAGCTGGAGATCCGGGCGCTGCAATCGCAGATCAACCCCCATTTCATGTACAATACCCTCAATACGATCCGTATGTTCGCCATGATGAAGGATTATGAGAAGATCAACTCCCTGATGGGACGGCTGGTGGCCTTGCTGCGGTATTCGATGGAGAATTTCGAGCAGACGGTACAGCTTCAGCAGGAGCTTGAATATCTGGCGGATTATGTCGGGCTGCTGAATATGCGTTACAAATGCCAGATTCATCTGGAGGCTGAGATCGAGGAGCCGCTGCGTGGCATGATGATTCCGAAGCTGGGTCTGCAGCCGCTGATTGAGAACTCCGTGTTCCACGGCATTCTCCCGCGGAAGGCACCGGAAGGGCATATCAATGTGCGGGTATACAGAAGCCCCGGAGGGAGCCATATTATTGTACAAGTCGAGGACGACGGAACCGGTCTGGAAGAGGCTGAGCTGAGGAAGCTGCAGCTCCATCTCCAGCAGGAAGAGTCTTCCGAGAACATCGGGCTGCAAAATGTATGGATGCGCATGAAGCTGCTGTTCGGGGCGGAGACACAAATCCTGCTCACAGGCGCTCCGGGCGAAGGCTTGACGATCCGCATGCTGCTGCCGTCCGGGAACGTTCTGATTAAGGAGGAACCTCATGAATCACTATAGAGTTGTCCTTGTGGAGGACGAGATTCCGGCAAGAACCGTCTTCCGGCATTTCATTGAGGAGCGCGCTGACCTGTTCACCCTTGTCGGCGAAGCCGAGGATGGCCGGGACGGGCTGGAGCTGTTCCTGAAGCATAAGCCTGAGCTGATTGTTACCGACATTACGATGCCGGGCATGAACGGGCTGGAGATGCTGCGCGAGATTGAACGGAGCGGGGTCCGTGCGCCGCAGATCATTATCCTGACTTGCCATCAGGACTTCCACTATGCCCAGCAGGCCATTCATCTGAAGGCAGCCTCCTATCTGCTTAAGGATGACTGCCTCTCCGATCCGGGCCTGTTGACCCGGACGATGGAGGAGCTGGCTGTTCTGGCGGATTCACGCGACGAGACGAGAGACAATTATCTGCAGCTGAAGCAGCAGGTTCGCCTGAGCGAAGTGGAGATCGAGCAGAGCCTGTTCCTGGACATGCTGCGCAGCCCGGCGGCTGAAGCCAAATGGCTTCGCAGTCTTGCGGACTCGCAGCTTCCGCTTCACGGCCAGGGCTTCATGACCCTGCTGCTGGAGCTGGACCGCAACTCCCTGCGCTTCCCGATCGACCAGCTGGAGGAGCTGAAGCTGTGGCAATTCGCCGGGGTGAACGTGCTGAAGGAGCTGCTCGGCAGTATAGGCCCGCATAAGGTTATCGCCCTCGACAAAGGGCGGTTCCTTGCCCTGTATACTGACAGCTTGAAGGAGGGGAGACCCCGCTTTCTGGAGCAGGTGCTGGAGTCTCTGGCCGCGAATCTCCGGATGAGCTGCATCGCCCTGCTGTGCAGCTTCGAACAGGGACTGGAGGACCGGCCGGAGGCGCTGAAGCGGCTGGCTTCGGCGCCGTATCCGTTCTTTTACCGCTGCAATGAGCTTATCGGTATCCGGGAGTGGGGGCAGCTCTCCAGCTTTCAGCGGATTCCCGAGCCGCAGAGCCGCTTCTGGAGCAAGGTGCTGAAGAAAGCGCTGCTGGAGCCGCATCTCAGCACGGCGGCTCTGGAGCAGGAGCGGCTGTCCCTGCACCGTCAGGCCATGGAGCAAGCATGGGACCCGGAGCAGATCAAGTCCCTGTACCTGCGAGTCTTCCTGGATATGAGCCATAACGTAATTGGGGCAGAAGGCGGTGCGGACCTCGAAGCGGAGCTGCGTGTACAAATCGAGCTGTGTCAGACATTCAACTCTGTACATGAGATCACCTGCGATTATTTCCGCAAGCTTCAGCAGTTGCAGGAGGGCGGCCGCAAGATCGACGCCTCCATCACACGTATCATTCAACAGATGCGTGAAGATCTCAGCTATCCCTACAAGCTGGAGGAGCTGGCTGCTTCGATCAATTACAGCGTGCCCTACTTCAGCTCCATGTTCAAGAAGGCCGTCGGCGAGAGCTTTGTCCAATACCTGACCCGCCTGCGGATCGAACAAGCCAAGCTGTTGCTGCTCACCACCGACCACAAAACCTTTGAAATCTCCGAATCCATCGGCTTCGAGAATTACCGGTCCTTCAACCGGATCTTCAAGAAGGAGACTGGCGTCTCCCCCTCCGATTACCGCCGGCAGGGGACTCAAAGCATATAAATTGGATTATAAGCCGTCAGGTACGGCGGTTCACGAACATCAGCATAAGTGCGGAGATGATAATGATCGAGCCGACCCACATCCAGGCCAGCGTCATATTGCCTCCGTCCACTGCTACATAGATCGCGGTGGGCACGGTCTGGGTTCGTCCCGGAATATTGCCCGCCACCATAATCGTTGCCCCGAACTCGCCCAGTCCGCGGGCGAAGCCGAGGACATATCCGGCAGCCAGCGAACGGCTGGCCAGCGGGAGGGTGACATAACGCAGCACCTGAAGCTCGCTGGCTCCCTGCGCCCGCGCTGCATCCTCAAGGTCCTTCTCTACCCCCTCGAAGCCTGCCTTGACCGTGCGGTAGACCAGCGGAAAAGCTACCACGACTGCGGCAATCACCGCTGCTCCCCAGGTGAACAGGATCGTCTGCTCTGTGAACTGTTCATACAGCCTGCCGATCCAGCTGCGCCGCCCGAGGAAGACCAGTAGGACGAAGCCGACCACGGTCGGCGGCAGCACCAGCGGCAGCAGCAGGACCGTTTCGACCAGGCTGTGTCCGAAGAACCGGCGTCCCGCCATCTTCCGGGCAGCCAGCGTGGCCAGCAGGAACACGATCACACTGGTTAATACCGCAATCTTGATGGACAGCCAGACCGGGG
Organism: Paenibacillus sp. FSL H8-0332; assembly: GCF_037963835.1. NCBI lineage: Bacteria > Bacillati > Bacillota > Bacilli > Caryophanales > Paenibacillaceae > Paenibacillus > Paenibacillus sp. FSL H8-0332. The sequence continues at coordinate 791,950 of NZ_CP150145.1, read as the reverse complement.
CGAAAAAGTCGGTCCAATTGATCTCCATCTCTTTTCACCCTATCTAATAGAAGTTACTTATTTCGCCAATTGAAAGCCGTAACCGGTGAGGACGGAGCTGGCAGCAGTTGTCTGTACATAGCTGTAGAACGCTTTGGCCTCCGCCGGATGCTTCGAATCCTTAACAATGCCCACCGGATAGTTAATCGCCTTGTGTACATGGCCGCCCACCGTCAGGGCGATTTTCACCTTCTTCGAGGTTAACGCGTCCGTCTTGTAGACGAACCCGGCATCTGCATTGCCTGTCTCCACATAAGACAGCACCTGACGGACATCCTTGGCGAAGACCAGCTTGCTTTGCAGCGTATCCCATACTTTTTTCGCGGTCAAGGACTGCTGGGCGTATTGTCCGGCCGGAACCGATTCCGGTTGGCCTACGGCTACTTTTTTGAAGGCTGGAGCGGTAAGGTCAGTAATGGTTGTAAGCTTCGTGTTCGAATCGGAAGGCACTACGAGGACCAATTGATTCTTCAGCAGCGCCTTGTGGTCCGCGATCAGCCCTTTATCCACCAGCGCGTTCATCTGCTTATCGCCTGCCGAGAAAAACAAGTCGGCCGGTGCCCCCTGCTCAATCTGCTTCTGCAGCGTACCGGAGGCGCCGTAATTGAACACCAGCTTAATCTCAGGATGCTGCTTCTCATACTGCACCGCGATCTTGTCCAGACTATCCTGCAGACTCGCTGCTGCGGAGACAATAATCTCCGTCTTCTTCACAGCCGCCTCCACATCTCCTGCTGAACCCGCCGACACTCCCGCCACCATAAGCAGCACCAATAAACCCGCCAACCCCTTCTTCAGCACACTCCATACCTCCCAATTACTATTCTTTATTTTGATCATATTCTAGCAAGTTAAATCGAATTATACAATGTATTTGATTATGTTTGTATATGTTTAGATATAATTAGTATTAAAATCAGGGATTACCCTCGTCCGCACAACAAAAAACCCCACCCTATGTATAGGGAAGAGGCCTGTTCTAAGGCTATTCGCAATAATCTTCTCACCAGTTCCTGTTATTCGACCTTGAAGGCAACCTTGAAGCTTCCCTTGGTATCTTCACCCTTGATCTCAATCCGGTATTTCCCGTCCTTATCGGCTTGCACCTTCTCAGTACCGGATTTATTGGTTCCCAGTTCAGTAAGCACCTGATTATCCGGCCCATATAACTTCATGGACAACTGGCCCTCTTCCACCTTGGATTTGTAATCGATGCTGAGCGTTTCGCCGCTTTTCATGCTCAGCTTCTTCTCCTCTGTGCCCGTAAAAAACTTGTAGGAGCCGCTCATTTTGCTCTTCGTGCTGGACCCGACGTACATTATTTTCTTGTCGCAGGAAGCCAGCAGCACCGACGCCATGATGATTAAGATTCCCATTATTATCCATTTCTTGTTCATATTCTTAACCCTCCCCTGTTTAGATTAGATGGCCGCAGTGCGGACAACGAATATCCTGATTGCCTGCATCAGATGCAGCGTGAATGTGGTGCTGTTTTCTCGCCAGGAGATAAAGGATCAGACCGACGAAATTGGGAATATAGATGACCGCAGTCACCCACAGCCAGGCATTCATCCGCCGCCGCGAGGCATCCTTGTAAATGAATACCGCAATTAGCACATTGAGGCTCAGGAACAGCAGGGCCAGCAGACTCATCACAATAAGCCAGGTCAGATTCTCCTCCACAAAATCGCCCATATACGGACTTATACTGTATCCCAGCGCAATGCAGCTGGCCAGAACGATTGCCGTCATCCCCCCAAAAACGAACTTCTCAACGGTGAAGTGAACTCTCATAAGACCCTCCCCCTGCCTCCCATAGTTCGGTACAATAGTAACGTTCCGGCGATCATTGGAGACAGGATGAACAGCAGCCCCATACTAATCTTCCACTGTAGAGCAGCCGGACCAGCCAGGAAAGACAGTGCCAGCACCATGAATACCAGCCATTGCAGGGCCATTAAAATGGAAAGTGTGCCCATTGTCCTGCGCCCTTGTATCCGCTGAATCGTATTAGAGACAAGCTCTGGGGATGACGTAACAGGCAGCTTGAAATATTCCGCCAGCAGCCTGTCTTCGTCTCTGGGCTCCTTCATTTTAGTTCATCTCCTTCATTAAAGTGTGCAGCAGCCTCTTGCCTTGGTTTAACCGGGATTTGACGGTTCCGAGGGGCACTCCCAGCACCTCCGCAATGCCCTCATAGCTGAACTCCTCATAGTAATACAGCACGAGAGGAGCAAGATAACGTTTGGGCAGACTGCGCAGGCATTCCTCCAGGAACCGGTGCTCCTCATGCCGCAGCAGATCCTCTTCTGCCAGCGAAGCCGGGTCTCTAATTTGAATAAGCTCCGAATCCGAGGACAACCAGGTCCAGAGGGCATATACGCTTTTCCACTTCCGGTAGTGGTCACGGTACATGTTGAATGCCACCTGGAAAAGCCAAGGCTTAAAGGGACGCTCCGCATCATACTTCTCCAGCTTGCGGAGCACGCGTACCCATACCTCCTGGAACAAATCCTCCGCATCCTGCCGGTTCAAGGTAAGATGGCGGCAGAACCGGTATAAATCATCCCTATACCTGACAATGAGAAGCTCAAGATGCTCTTGTTGACCGGACTTGCATCCTTCAACGAGCTGTTTGTCGGTCATCATCTGTTCCCCGCCACCCTTTCAACCTACATTACGAAGTGTTTTGGATATTGTTCGAAAATTCACAAGGTTATTTTAGAAAAAGTTGGGGTTTCTGTTCACAGAACGGTAACCTTCCCTCAAAATAAAGAGCTGTCCCAAGCAGCCATTAATATGGCTTGGGGACAGCCCTTGCTAATACCTTTTATTCAGATTCAGTTCTTCATCCGCGGGTCCAGTACATCCCGCAGGCCGTCGCCCATCAGGTTGAAGCCCAGGACGGTCAGCATGATGGACAGGCCTGGAAAGACTACGGTCCAAGGGGCCTTCTGGATAAACTGCCGGGAATCGGAGAGCATCTTGCCCCACTCCGGGTCCGGCGGCTGAGCGCCAAGTCCAAGGAAACCCAGGGCAGCAGCTTCAATGATGGCTGTCGCGATGCCGAGGGTGCCTTGAACAATGATCGGCGTCAGGCTGTTCGGCAGAATGTGGCTGAACAGAATCCGCCCGTTTTTCATCCCGATGGCCCTGGCCGCCGTGATGTACTCCTCGGACTTCAGGCTCAGCACCCTGGCCCGGACCAGCCGGCCATAGGTCGGAATGTTGACGATGGCAATCGCGTAAAGCGCATTCTGCAAGGAAGGTCCCAGAATAGCTACAATAGCGATAGCCAGCAGAATACTCGGAAAAGCCAGCAAAATGTCAAACAGACGGGAGATGATCATGTCCATCCATTTGCCGTAGTATCCGGCGAGTATGCCCAGCGCGGTGCCGACAATGATCGAGCCGATTACGGAGAAAAATCCTACCCAGAGTGAAATCCGCGCCCCGTAGATCACCCGGGTGAACAGATCCCGCCCCAGATCATCCGTACCGAACCAATGCTCCGCCGACGGCGGCTTCAAGCGGTTCACCAGTTGCTGGGCCTTGAAATCATACGGGGCAATCCACGGCGCGAGCAGCGCAATCAGTACAAAGAACAGGATAATGCCAAGCCCGGCCATAGCCGTCTTGTTCTTGCGGAAGGCCTTCCACGCATCGCGCCAGGGGCCGGAGGCTTGATCCGCCGGAGCCTTAGGAGGTGAAGCCTTTAGTGCTGCCTGTCCCATAGCTGCTCCCCCTCACTTGTAATTGATGCGCGGATCGATAGCGGCATACAGCAGATCCACCAGCAGATTGATAACCACAAAGATAAAAGCAATAATCAGAATCCCCGTCTGGATCACCGGATAGTCCCGCGAGCTGATCGCTTCAAAGATATAACGCCCTACCCCGGGCCAGGCAAAAATGGTCTCGGTCAGCACCGCCCCTCCGAGCAGCGCCCCCGTCTGCAGACCGATTACCGTCAGCACCGGAATCAGTGCATTCTTCAGTGCATGCTTATAGACCACGAGGAACTGCGACATACCCTTGGCCTTGGCTGTACGGATGTAATCGGAATTCATCACCTCCAGCATACTGGAGCGGGTCATTCGGGCAATGATCGCCATCGGAATCGTGCCAAGCGCAATACTCGGCAGAATGAGATGCTTAATGACCGTCCACAGCTGATCCCACCGCCCGGCCAGAATCGTATCCAGCACGTACAGGTTGGTTAGGGTCTCCACCGGATTGCGCTGGTCCATCCTGCCGATGGACGGCAGCCAATGCAGCTTCAGCGCGAAGAGCAGCTGCTCCATCAGCCCCAGCCAGAAGATCGGCATCGATACCCCAATGAGCGCGATGATCATGGCCGTGTAATCGAACCAGGAGTTCTGCCTCCAGGCGCTGAGGATACCGGCGTTCACTCCGACGAAGGTTGCGAACAGCATACTGGCAGCCGTCAGCTCCAGCGTAGCGGCCAGATACGGCATGATTTCTTTGGCAATCGGCGTTTTGGTACGGATCGAAGTGCCCAGGTCCCCCTGGACCAAATCGCCCATGTAGTTAAAATATTGCTGCAGCCAGGGCTTGTCGAGGCCAAGCTGGTTACGCAGCGCCTGCTTGGATTGCTCCGTCGCCTTCTGGCCGAGAATTGTCTCGGCCGGATCACCCGGAATGGCATGGATGATGGAGAAGACGATCAGGGTCATGCCGATCAGCACCGGGAACAGCACCATCACACGTTTTATGAGGTAAGAGTTCAATTCCGTTCACCTTCCAAAGGTGTATTTATTCAAAATAAATCTCACTGTAATACTCTGTACCTGTCGGTCCGGGAACGAAGCCCTTCAGATTGGCCTTGCCGGCCAGCAGCGGTGTGGTATGAACCAGCGGAATCCACGGCGCATCAGCTTTGATAATCTCCTGAGCCTGCTTGTACAGCTCGGAGCGCTTGTCCTGGTCCGTCTCCTTTTGGGCACCGGTCAGGAGCGTATGCAATTCTTCATTCACATAAAAGGCACGGTTATTGCCGGGAATGGCATCCTTGTCCAGCAGGGTATACAGGAAGTTGTCCGGGTCGCCGTTGTCGCCGGTCCAGCCGAGCATGAAGATATCATCCTTCTCCCCGGCCTTGGTGTCATCGAGATAAGTAGCCCATTCCGGGGACTCAATCACGGTCTTGACTCCGATCTTCTCCCATTCCGCTTGAATCGCTTCGGCAACCTTCTTGCCGTCAGGCATATAAGGGCGGGATACAGGCATCGCGTACAGGGTTACCGGATCAGGCAGTCCATCAGGATAGCCCGCTTCGGCCAGCATTGCTTTGGCTTTGTCCAGATCATACTCATAATCCTTCACGCTGTCGTTATAGCCCCACAAGGAAGGCGGCATCGGATTGACCGCTGCCTGGGCCTGACCGGCGAAGAAGGCATCGATAATCTCCTGCTTGTTGACCGCATAGCTGAGCGCCTGTCTTACCTTCACATTGTCGAACGGCTTCTTCTTGAAGTTGAAGCCGAGGTACGCCACATTGAACGGCGGACGCTCAATCTTGGACAGAGCGCTGCTGCTCTCCAGCGTAGACAAGTCATCCGGGCTGAGGTCTTCCATCAGGTCGATTTCCCCGTTTTGCAGCGCCGTGAAGCGGGCCGAATTGTCCGGGATCGAGCGCACGATGACCTTATTCAGCTTGGGAAGCCCTTCTTTCCAGTAGGCGGTATTCTTGTCCAGCGTGATGGAATCATTGCGCTTCCACTCCTTGAACACGAACGGACCTGTCCCTACCGGCTCATTCTTGAAATTCTCCTTCTTCTCCTTGACCGCAGCAGGACTGGCAATCCCGAAGGTGGTCATGGCGATATTCTGCAGGAACGGCGCCTGCGGCTGGTTCAGTACAAATTGAACTGTGGACTCATCCACCGCCTTCACTTCCTTGATCACCCGTGACCCGTCCGGACCGAACATGGAGTCATAGTAGTCGAAAGAATCGCCTTCGAATTTGTATTCACTGGCCGGATCACTCCAGCGCTGGAAATTGAACACGACCGCTTCGGCGTTGAAATCAGTTCCGTCGTGAAACTTCACGCCGGGATGCAGCTTGAAGGTGTAGCTCAGCCCGTCCGGCGTTACTTCCCAGCTATCGGCAAGTGAGGCCTGGACTTCAGAGGTGCCCGGCTTATATTCGAGCAGCGAATCGAAGACCTGATGTGCAATCTTCAGCGACTCCCCATCCGTCACAATCGCCGGGTCCAGGGAAGCCGAGTCGCCCCCGCGCCCCAGAATCAGGGTATCCTGTGATGTCCCGGAAGTCTCAGGTAGGCTTGCCGGAGAATTTGTTGCCGCCGTATTCCCTCCGGTATTTCCCGTGTTGCCTGTGTTGTTCCCTCCGCCGCAGCCGCTGAGCGCGAGTCCCGCGCCAAGCATGAGTACCAATGCGAGATTACCCCATTTGTTCATCTCCAGAAAGCTCCCTTCTTTCATTGAAATAGCAAAGTGTTTATATAGAGCGGTGCAAGTAGCACTGCTATAAACCAAGGTTCTTCTGTGTACGAGATATTCCATCATAGAGATGACAGGCTGTGAAGTGTCCGGCTTCTGTCTCTATCAGCGGAGGTCGGATCACCCGGCACTGCTCCATCACGCGCGGACAACGCGTGTTAAATGCACATCCGACTGGCGCATTGGCCGGACTCGGTACCTCTCCCTGCAGAATGATCCGCTCCTTGCGGATATCGGGATCAGGTTCAGGAACCGCAGACAGCAGAGCCTGGGTGTAGGGATGCTGCGGCCGGGCATAGAGCTTATGCTTGTCCGTAATTTCGACAATCCGCCCCAGGTACATCACCGCTACCCGGTCGCAGATATGCTTCACCACACTGAGATCATGGGCGATAAATATGTAAGTTAAGCCGAATTCCCGCTGCAAATCCTGCATCAGGTTAATCACCTGGGACTGGATCGACACATCCAGCGCAGAGACAGGCTCATCCGCGATAATCAGCTTCGGATGGAGTGCCAGTGCTCTGGCAATGCCGATGCGCTGGCGTTGTCCGCCGGAGAACTGGTGAGGATAACGCTGCAGATGCGCCCTGGACAATCCGACCACATCCGCCAGCCGCTCCACCTCTGCCTTGCGCTGCCGGGCATCGCCGGTGCCGTGTACAGTCATCGGCTCTTCAAGAATACGCTGCACAGTATGGCGCGGGTCCAGCGAGGAGAACGGGTCCTGGAAGACAATCTGCATCTCCCGGCGGCGGCGCCGCATATCTTCCGCAGACAGCTTCGTGAGCTCCTCCCCCTCGAACCAGATCTCGCCCGCTGTCGGCTCAATCAGCCGGAGTAACGCACGGCCGGTGGTGGATTTGCCGCAGCCGCTCTCCCCTACCAGACCGAAGGTCTCGCCCTTGTCCACAGTGAAGGAGATATCATCCACAGCCTTCACACTGCCGTGAGCCCGGCTGAAGAAGCCCTTGTTCAGCGGATAATACTTCCGGAGTCCCTTGACCTCAAGCAGGCTCTCACTCATACCGCATCCTCCTGTGGACTGTCATGCAGCCAGCATCTGCAGCTGTGCTGTTCCTCTTGCCGTGTCAGCACCGGAAGGCTCTGCATGCAGAGCTCCATGACCTCAGGACAGCGCGGTGCGAACCGGCAGCCCTGCATATCTGTGCTGAGAATCGGCACATTGCCCGGAATGGAATAGAGACGTTCCTTGGCTTCATCCATCCGGGGGACGGAGGCAATCAGACCTCTCGTATACGGATGCAGCGGATTTTTGAAAATATCACGGACACTGCCCTCCTCCACCACCTTGCCGGCATACATAACAGCCACACGGTGACACATCTCGGCAACCACGCCAAGATCATGGGTAATCAGCATGACGGCAGTACCCTGTTCCTCATTCAGCTGGCGGATCAGCTCCAGAATCTGGGCCTGAATCGTTACATCGAGTGCGGTTGTCGGCTCATCGGCAATCAGCAGCTCGGGGCTGCAGGAGATCGACATGGCAATCATGACGCGCTGGCGCATGCCTCCCGATAGCTGATGTGGGTACTCGTCTACGATCGCTTCCGGCCGGGGAATTCCGACCTTGCGCAGCATATCGACCGCATGCTCCCGGGCTTCCTTCCTGGAGAGGCTGCGGTGCAGGCGTACCGTCTCCATAATCTGCTGTCCAACGGTGAATAAGGGATTCAGCGAGGTCATCGGCTCCTGGAAGATCATCGAGACCGAATCCCCCCGGATCTTGCGCATCTCCTTCTCCTTCAGCGGGACGATATCGCGGCCCTTCAGCAGGATGCGTCCGTCTACAATTCTCCCTGGGGGGCTTGGGACCAGCTTCAGGATAGACAGGGAGGTGACACTCTTGCCGCAGCCCGATTCCCCCACCACACCCAGAACCTCGCCCGGATTAATGTAGAGATCGACACCATCTACTGCAGGAACCTCACCGCGGTCGGTAAAAAAGTGGGTATGCAGGTTTTCAATGCTCAGAATCGGCTGGATCAAGTCTCTCCCTCTCTTCTATTAAAAATTGAACGAAGGTCAAATGCCTGGTCAGAAAACTATTTAAAAAGTTAGATATATTAGCCAATACCTAACATAATAAGTAAAGTAATTGACTTTAAATACATATTAATGTTATTTATTGTATAACATTACTATGGATATCCTATCTAGGCAAGGGAAATTTGTGCAAATAACTAACCCTATGAATTTTATATGAATACTACAGAGCATGAAATTCTAGGAAAAATAACATGTCGTTATTTGTACAGCGACAGCCACTTCTCCAGCTGATGTCTCAGCACATCCCGGTAATACGGCGGCTCCATAATCTCAGCCTCTTCCTTGTACCTCATAATCCAATGGACGAAGCCGATATCCTGTTCCACAGCGACCTTGAAATGCAGGCTGCGGTTCTGGCGGTCCACCCTGCTCGGCTTCACAAACATCTCCTCCTGCTTCAGCCGTTCCATCATCCGCTGCGAGAATTTGACTCTGAACTCAACCTGCAGGCTATCCTGTTCCAGGGACCACTTCTGCTCCATGAAGGCTTGTAAGTCGAATTGATCTTTGGAGAACCACCTGTCCAGCGGATTCACACTCGAGAAGCCGTTAATATGAAACGTGCGGATAATTCCGAAGCGGTGACAGAAACCAATCAGGTGAAAACGATTCTCTAGCGGGACCAGGCAATAGGGATCAATCCGGATACCTTTTTCTTCATAGGCATTCTCACTATAGTCGGCCTGTATGCTTCTCTGCTTCATTACGGCATCCAGAATGTCGGTTAGAAAGAAGGGCTGATCTCCCTGAGATCTGTTTTTTTCCGTCCAGTTCTGTCCGGCTTCCTTTTTCATAGGTTCCATTGTTTCTTCCCTTTCTGCCTTTTGCTTATAATCTGCCGCCATCACTTTCTCATACGCATCTTCAAAGCTCGGGGGCAGTAAAGGTTTGATCTCCGGCATAATACTGCGCAACTGTGAAAAAGCCTCTTCTTCCTTTTCTGACCAATTCAAGGGGTAGAGCGCGAAATTCCCGATAAAAGCATACCCCTTGCCGTGTCCCATATGAGTAATGGGGATATGCATGGCACTGAGCGCATCCATATCCCGATAAATCGTTCTCTCGCTGTTGCCGCATCGTTCCGCCAGCTCACGGGCCAAAATTCCCGGTTTGGCCTGAACTAGCGTAATGATGCGCATCAGCCGGATTAATCGGTCTGTCATATTCAGTTCTCCTTGACTTATGGTAAAATAGACCCATTATTTTTAAATAAACTAGTTATATATATCTATAACCAAGGATGTAATAACCGAGATAAGAAAATATAATAGAACTATTTTACTATATTACCACATTTATATTACGCATTTCGTTATCTGCTCCGCCGGGTGAGACTCAATATTTGAGCCATATGTATGGGTTTTCTATTCTATCTACGCAGCTTTCCTGTAATTATCTCATTCCTGTCCTGGTCCACGGCAGATTGTCAACCTCCAGTCTTTTATACAGCGCTTCCGCTTCTCTGAGCAGCTGCGTATCCCCAGAGCGGGCAGCCATCAGGAGCAGCTGATCCGCCTGCCTGCGAAGCATCTCCGTGGGCACTTCCGGCTTGTTTGTCATCCGGGCCCCCTGGGCTTCCGCGATTAGCGCCTCTGTCTGCAGCAGCGCCAGATGCTTCTCCACATGGAAGCAGCAGCGGGCTCCCAGCAGGTCGGTATGATGGGAATATTCGATTCCCAGCTTCTTGAGCGGCAGCTCGCGGATACGCTCCACCGTAGGCTGCTTGTACTGCCACTGCAGCCAGAGGGCTTCATGTATGCCTGCAGGCATACCCGCCATCATGAATTCCAGGGCGATATACCTGCGCTGCCCGGAATGGATTTTGCCAAGCTTCAGGAGCAGTGACCGCCCCTCTCCTTCTTCTGCACTACAGCCGTAACATCCTGTTACCTTGACATGACTTTCCAGCCAAATACGCAGCTCAATATCCCGGGCTACAACCTTACGGCTCTTCTTGCGGAAATCCTCATTTTGCGATACTCCTTTCCACTCCACGAGCAGAACCACTTTCTTTGCACCGCCTGCCAAAATACGCTCCTGACTCCATGTAAACAACGTCTGAATACTTGCTTGCATATTTCCACCTCTTTCTTATTTTGGGTCTTCTATTAATGTACCAATATTGGCGGACAACTCCTTGTCATGGAATGTATGTTCGGTCCTATAATATCGACAAAAAAAGAGCCAACCTACCCCAAAAGGTAATTGCCTCTTTACGAAAGCCTATTCTTTTGTCAAAATATGACGAACAAAGTCATGCATTATAGCCTTCTGGCCCGTCTGCCCGCCTGCTCGTGCCGGAAAAACAGTCCAAGGGCCCAGGTTGCACATAGCAGTGCAAAGAGGAAGAACAGCAGTGACCACACGGGGGCCGGTAAAATGGTCAATCTGGACAGATTCGCCGCATCCCCTGCACGGGAAGGTGTCACGACGGAAGCATAGACCAGGAATAGGGTCCCCATCACGGACTCCTCCAGGGTCAGGAACGCAAGAAATAAATAGTACACCTTGCTGACCTTCGGCCAAAGAAACAGCATCGCAGCATTCAGCAGAATGAAGCCGCTCAGCCAAATCATTCCGAAGCCGCCCCGCACGTACAGGACAAGCATAATCAGCGCAACCAGGCTGGCCAGAACAAGCCCCCATTCCCGCTTATCTCTACTATAGAAATAGAAGAGCAGCAACGCGAACAGTGAAGCCAGAGGATAACCCGCCAGCGACACCAGGATCGCCTTGCCTCCGGCAGCAATCGCCGAATAGGTCACACCGCTGTGATCGGAGTACAGCTCAATGCGCAGCACGTTGCCGGAGAGCAGCAGGGTCATCAGGGCATGGCCGAACTCATGGAACATCGTATCCAGATTACGGAATAAGGAGGAGAACGGAATAAACCGGGTCATCAGGGCGGAGCCTGCCAGGAACAACAGTGTTTTGAGCCATCTATTCATTGGGTACAGCCCCTTTCCGTTCACAGTATACGTTAATTTCCAGCGACACTCAATATGATAGAAATTATAGAAACCCGCGCTGCCTAAATGCTGTATTACCCATATGGTTCTCTCCATGCGCATGAAGGGTAATTATGCCTACAGCCGCCAAGGTTGTTCAAACGGCAAGCAGCTATGATAAAATGAGAAGACAATTAGCTCTAACAGGTGGTGATCAGTTAATGAAAAGACGGGTAACAGGAGTGCTGCTGAAGCTGCTGGGTTCATCCCTGCTTATGCTTGGCCTTACTCTCACTTGGCCTGCCCCCGAGGCCAAGGCCAATTATCTGAATGATATATACAATGGAATACAGAGCTTCTCGGAGCTTCCCGGAGAAGTCACCAAGCTGCAGGAGAGTTACCAGAAGACTGCAGAAGAGCTTCAGCAGACGAAGGAGGATCTCGGTGAAGCCAAGGACCAGCTGACGGACAGCCTGCAGCAGATGCAGACGTATCAGTCCCAGAATGCTGCCTTGCAGGAGCAGAACCGACAGCTTAGCCAGGTCGTGGACGAGCTGAAGAATGACCGGACAGCGAGAGAGAACTACTTCAACCGGATCAAGGTGACGGTCATCGCCGGGATTGCTCTTCTACTGGGCTACTTCCTGCTGATCCGGGTGCTGCGCTTCACGATGCGCCACCGTTCCAGAAGAAGTGACCGGCTGCGTTAAGGAGGATGAATGAAGAATGAATATTGACATTCAGGATGAAGGCGACAGCGGCAGCGGACAGGCGGTTGCTTTTACCGTTCAGGAGAACGAGGAGGTTCACGTGCTGCATCCGCAGCAGATTATTGCCTACCAGGGCCCTTCGGCGGGACGGGCCGACCGGTTCATGGATGTGAAGGGCATGTACCGCAAGCGCAAGCTGATCCGGGCGGATCTGACCGGCCCTTGCCGGTTCACAGCTGCGCTGCCGCCGGGCTACCGGGTTAAGACCATCCAGCTCGACAGCAAAAGTGATCTGCTCTACGATTTCAGGCATCTCTTCTTCTACAGCAAGGGTGTCTCCATGCAGACGAGAGTGCTTAGCATGAAGAATATGCTGATTACCCGGGATATCGTCAAGGTCAAATTCTCCGGCCGCGGCAGCATTGGCATTCTGACGGAGGGCACGGTCTGCGAAGCCGAGCTGCATCCCTTCGATCCGTTGTACGTGGATGCCGGCAGTATTATCGCTTATCCTGAGAATGCCAAGCTTGAGCTGACGGTCTATGGCAACCATCTCGCCAGCCAGCATATGAGCTATCACTGGAAGATGACCGGCCACGGGCCTGTGCTGTTCCAGGCCGGACGCCAGAGCAGACGCTTCGAGCGCGACAATAATGAAGACGGCATTATCAAGCGCTTCTTGCGGGAAGCCCTGCCCTTCGGCGGGGTATTTATTAAGTAAACAAAGAGCGCCCGCAGGTATAACGCGGGCGCTCTTCTATATGTCCTATGCCGGAATTACGCAAGTGGAAACGGCTTTGCCGTCCTTTTAAAGGACGGTACCGTTTCAGCGAGAAATAGAAGGATAATGTATAGCGTGAAACCTATACATTCTTATATTTCCAGGTAAGCGTTCAGCATCCAGGATGTCTTCTCTACACTTGTCCGGATTCCGGTCAGCAAATCAGCGGTAGGCTGGTCGCTGGCCTCCTCTGCGTAAGTGATGCCCTGCTTCAGCTCTTCAGCTACGGCAGTGAAATCTTGAACCAGCTGTGCAACCATTTCCTTCGCACTCTCACCGCCGGCAGCTTCCTTCAGGCTGGAGAGCTTCAGGTACTCTGCCATAGTAGAAGCAGGGCGTCCGCCGATAGCGAGCAGCCGCTCAGCCAGCTCATCCACATAACCCGCAGCTTCGTTGTACAGCTCTTCGAATTTCTCATGCAGCGTGAAGAATTGAGTTCCACTGACATACCAGTGGTAGTGATGCAGCTTCACTCCAAGCAAAGTCCAGTTCGCGGTCTGACGATTCAGGGCAGCATACAGTGCTGTGTGGCTGTTAACTTGTGTACTCATTCAAATAACCTCCCGGAGTGTGTATTTCTTTTTCATTGTATTTAGACTCGTTCTAAATCTACATACAATTTAACATACTTTTCGCTGTATTGCAATCTAATGCCGTACAGCCTTGATATACTGCACATTCTAGCATTACTCCGGGAGGTTATCCTATAATTTGAGTCACAATTCTGCAAAAGCACATTGGATTGACATAAATCACCTGAACCGGAGAAGCTAACATTCTCCCGTAGGATGTCCCTTATACGGAAGGGATATCCGTCTCTGCCGCCCGTCCCTGTCCGCTGCGGAAGATGGCACGCATCTCCTCCCGCTTGCTCTTGGGGCTAAGCACATATACCGTATCTCCGGGCTCAATAACCGTGCTGCCATGCGGCGTCACGATTGCTTTGTTCCGTATAATTGCCGTGAACAGAATATCGTCCGGCAGGCCGATCTCGGCAATCTGCCTCCCGGCGATCGGCATGTGCCGCTCGATTCCGATGTGGTTGAATTCAGAATCGGTCTTCCCGAGCGCTACCAGCTCCATCAAGGAGGGCTGGGACACAGGCTCCCGGCCCACCAGCCTCAGCCGTGAGGCCAGGGGCGAAATGGTTGTCCCCTGAATCACTGCCGAGGTCAGGACAACGAAGAATACGACATTGAAGAACAGCCTGCCCTGGGGAAGCCCCGCGAGCAGCGGGTAGGTCGCCAGGACAATCGGGACGGCTCCCCGGAGCCCGGCCCAGGAGATCAGTGTCTTTTCACGGAAGGAGAACCGGGACAAGAGCAGGCTAAGGAATACGCCGAGCGGCCTGGCTATAACCATCAGGATGACCGACAGCAGCAGCCCCTGCCAGGCAACAGCCGCCAGCTCTTGCGGAAAGACCAGCATCCCGAGCAGAATGAACATGGCAATCTGCATCATCCAGGCAAAGCCATGATTGAAGTTCATAATGGTGCGGTGGTACATCAGCTCGGAATTCCCCAGCACCAGCCCCATGACATAGACGGCAAGCAGGCCGCTGCTGTGTACCATAGCCGAGACCCCGTAAGTCAGAACTGCGAAGCCGACCGCCATGACCGGATACAGCCCGGTGGAGTCCAGATTAATCCGGTTGATCAAATACACTGCCAGTTTGCCGATAACGATCCCGACCAGCAGTCCTACCCCCATCTCCCAGAAGAACGACAGCACCAGGCTCCATACTGCGGTATCGGGATGCTGCACCCATTCAATCAGCGACACAGTAAGGAATACAGCCATCGGATCATTGCTGCCGGATTCGGCTTCAAGCGTTGAGGTCAGCCGTTTGTCGATATTTTTGCCGCCCAGCACGGAGAATACCGCCGCCGCATCTGTGGAGCCGACAATGGCCCCGAAGAGGAAGCTCTCCGCCCAGGGCACACCGAGTATAAATTTTGCGAAAATACCGACGATGACTGTAGTCAGCAGTACTCCGAGTGTAGCCAGTGACAACGCCGGTTTCAGAATCGGGCGGATATCCTTCATGCTCGTCTGCATGCCGCCCTCAAACAGAATGACCACCAGGGCAAAAATACCGGCAATTTGCGTGAGCGAAGCATTGTTGAAATAAATGAAATGACTGAGTACCATACCGGCTGCAATAAACAGGACCAGTGCGGGCATGCCAAAACGGGTGGAGAATTTGGTGGAAAGCACGGCGATTAGCAGCAAAGCCGCCAGCAGCAGGATGATTTGATCTGCAAGATGAGTCATGAACCGGTTCACACCTTTCCCGGAGCCGGGTATCCGCCTTGGCCCCATGTATTTGTATTTATAGTATGTTTATGATTCAAAGATAAGAAATTATATGCTTCATATCCGGACAGAAAAAAACCCCGGTGGGCTGAATTCCACGGAGGTTATTATGCCGTCCTTCATTCTCTTGAATACACCTGCAGCTCCTGAATAGACCAATAATTGCCGCCGGAGCCGGTCTGGGTAATCTTGATATGCCGGGTCTTGACCGGGGTGAAACTAATTTTGGTCTTCTCCAGCTGTCCTTTGCCCGCTGCGACCTGTCTCCAGCTCTTGGCATCATCCGATACCTGGACAGTGTAGCCGCGCGGATAGTCGTATGGCGACAAAGGATAATCCATATCTATAGCTTCTACCGTATGTGCTGCGCCCAGATCAATCTGGAAGTACTCCCCCGAAGCCTGATGCTTGACCGTATCCCAGCGGGTCCGCCGGTCTCCGTCAATAGCACCTGCCGGATTGGAAGCCTCCTTATTTACACTGGACGTCACCTTCCAGCCTGCCCGGTCCAGCGGGACAAGTCCGGTTGCTGTAATCTGTGTCTGCTCTGACATTACGCCAGAGCCGGACACTCTTACAGCATAAGTATAAAGTGTTCCTTCCTTCAGCTTGCTGTCCTGGTACTCCGTTCCCTTCACTGCTGTGGCGATGACCTTCAGCTTCTCCTCCGGGCCGTCCGCCCGGAGCACTTCATAGCTTGCTCCGGGGGCTTCCAGCCAGTTCAGCTGCATCGATAATCCCTTGACGGCAGTCGCCTTCAGGCCTTGCGGCGCTACATCCGCCACCTCGGAGGAAGGCTCCAGGATATACTGCACGCCTTCTCCCGGGGCCAGCGTCTCTGTGAATTCCAGCTCCGGCGAAGCGGCTCTGCCGGATACATAACTGCGCGCCTCTTCATAAGTATCACCTTTGCCGAACCGTTCTCCTTCGTACTCCTTCTTCTTCGGCATAGTGACCTTGAACTTGACGGTCTGCTCGGTCCGCTCGAAATTGACGACATTCACCAGCACCTTGTTGGACGTTGCCTTGGTGCCCGCCAGCGGCTCAAGCGTGGAGGTGTCCACTGCTCTTACGTAGACCAGCTTATCCTTCAGCTCCTCCTTATTGCTGATCTGGTAGGTCAGCGGAGCGCCGTGTGTAGCATAAGCCAGATCCAGCCTGCGCATGATACTGACGCGGGATTCTTCGCCTTCCTTGGTGTAGTAAATCTCTGTAGTGGCCGGATCATGGTCCTCCAGATTGAATCCGTATTTGAACAGGCTGAAATTCTTGAAGAAGGCGGCATGCTGCACGAACATATCGGCATAGCCGAGATGCGCCCGCATAATCCGGTCGAACACCGCCGAGGTCCGCTCCGTGGCCCCATATTGATAGGCGTCCAAATGGGAGTCTGAGGTGCCGAACTCGGTGGCGAGCATTTTTTTGCTAAGGCCGTCTACCGAGCCCCCGAAGGTCTTCAGGTTCTCCGTGAAGCTCCCGCCCTGTCCGAAAATATAGGAATCCCCATAAGAATGGCCATTCGTCAGATCCGTTACCGCTTCAAGCTCATCGCGCTGCTTCGGGTCGCGTTCCCAGCCGTCCGGGTCTCCGCACTGCTTAGTCGCCCCCTTCTGATTGCCGCACGAGTCTTCGCTGTAGCCCGGCCAGTAGGCCCATCCGGGTGCAACCGTCTGCAGATGCGGTGCGATCGTCTTACCCTTGCTGTTCAGCCACTCGGCTATGGCCAGATTGACCGCTTTGGATCGGTTGAACAGGCCCGGTTCGTTATCCACCTCGTAATACTGGAAGTATGGGCTGTACTTCTGGAAATATTCCGTCAGCTTCTTCTCGGCATCCTCGGGCAGCGATCCGTCCGCCTTCAGCTTGATATCGCCGGTGTACAGATAGAGCGCTACGGCCTGCATATTGTAATCCTTCAGGACCTTGTAGTACTCCTCCATATTCTCACACGAGCGGCCCACATCGCTGGCACAACTGGTCCGCATGATATTGCCGCTATAGGCTACGCCCAGCCACTTCATAATATAGGGCAGATGCGTAACTGCACCCTCGTCAAAATAAAACTGCTTGTTATTCACCACCGTCCCGGTCAGCGTATAGCTGCCGTGAATCGGCTCCTTAATCGGAGACTTCAGCGCCTCCAGACTGAGATTATCCCATGTCCACCAGTTGTACTTATCCTCAGCCTCTGAGGAATAGATTCCCCTGGCCGTCCGCAGCGTCAACTCGTTGGTGCCGCTGATGAGCTGCTCTTTGGGAATGTACAGCTCATAGGTTTTGCGGAAGTCGTACTTACTGCCTGTTCCGGCAATCCCGGCAATCTGGATAATGCCTGAGAGCTGACGGTTGGAGAATACGCTCATCTGGGGTACGGATTTGTAGGCATCGATAATGCTGACGCGAAATAAGACCCCGTGCTCCGGGATCTTATCCAGCTCATACTGAATCCGCAGCTCCGGGTTGGTCTCCCCGTGCAGGCCGGAGGGCAGCGACTTCAGTTCTGCCGACCTGGCAGTGGATGAAGCCATGCTGAGCGTCTTCTTCACCCCGCTTGACCCTGCCGCCTTGAACTCAGCGGCAGAGCCGTCATGCTTGCCAAGCTTCCATAGAACAGTTCCTTCCGGCATCTCAGGACCGGCATCCTTGGCCGCTGACAATGAAGACAGATCCACATCCGCTTCACCGTCCTTCGTCCCGTAATCTCCGAAGACAGAGACGGACAACAGAATCAAGATGATCAGTGCTGCAAATTTTAGTAGCCTGTGGAGATATTTACTGGGTTTCTTTTGAACTCTAGTCCTCATTCCCTTGTCCTCGCTTTCTTCCGGGGGTTCTGTGCTGTTCTGTTCTGTACCGGACTTACGTTACGCTTCGTCTTCTGTAAGGCTTCCTTAAGGAAGCGTCAGCGCACTCTGGGGAATAATCATCTGCTTCTGACTCTGGCTTTTCCACATCAGACTGACGCTGGCATCCCCGCGGTTCTCGTAATACTCTACCTTGATAGCGTAGGGGGTATTCGCAGAAAGCGTGATACTGCCCTCCCTGCTGGCACTGCTCTGATTCTTCCAGCTGTCGATCAGGAGCTTGCCGCCGATCCATACGCGGATGCCGTCATCGGAAGAAGCGGTGAACGTGTACTTTTCACTGTAGAGAGGCTTAAGAGTCCCGGTCCAGCGTACCGAGAACGAATCCTTGGGCAGGCCGGAGGCCGGTGCATTGCCATGCCAGTTGAATTGAATGGTGCTGTCATTACGGGTAAGCAGCGGTGTGCCGGACAGATCCATATTGCCATAATACTGACCTCTCAGGCCGTTCCTTGAGCTTATTACAGCCGCAGCATGGGTTTTGGTACCCACCGCAAGCTTGTAATCCTCCCGGGATACGGTGTATTTATGGTTCATGAAGCTTTGAATTTTCACGGGCGGGTTATTCTCAACCAGCATCTTGCCCCATGTCATCGTATATACCCATTTGCTTTGTTGTTGAGACATGATGACAGGGTCTGGAAGCTCTCCGCTCTCCCCGATTCCGATCGGTTTGCTGCCCGCCAGCTTCAGGAGGCTGTCATAATAAGACTGCTTGAAATCATTATCATAAATGTCGGCGGCCAGAATATCTACCTTGGCAGTGCCGGGAAAATAAGCAGAGTAAGGCTCCGACGACTTGTTGGGGGCATTCGGATTCCACACCCACAGCAGATTGTTCAGCTTATGTGTATTCACCATGCGGTCATACACAAGATCCCAGAGCCTGGCGAACTCATCCTTCTGCCCCCACCAGAACCATCCGCCGTTCATTTCATGATAGGGCCGCCATAACACCGGAACTCCGGCATCGCGCAGTTCGCCCAGATATTTGGATACGTCATCCAGCTCGGCAACCAGGGCTTTGTACTGCGGCGTTCCGGGAGTGACATACAGCTTGAATTGACTCTGGCTAAGCGGCTTCTGCACATTGGTCCATACCGGCGCGGTTCCCGGCAGATTCTGATGGAAGGTCATGGCGACAATTCCGCCGCCCTCATGCCACCGGATGGCGCTGTCCACGACAGCCTGACGCTGCCTGGCGATGGTCTCCTTGGACTGGTTGCCTATGGCTCCCAGCTCATAGCCATGCAGAACGGCATAGCGGCCGCTTGTTGTGCGGAGCTTATTATTGAATTCATCGGGGCTCTCCAGGTAATCATGCTGGCCGGATATCATCCCCTTGCCACTGAGATCACTGAGATAGCTTAACAGTGCGGAAGCCTCCTTGGAGGCCAATGGATTAATGGGCTTGTTGATGGAAGCGGGGGCGGCAGGTGCCGTAACCTTGGCGGCTGCGGGCAGACTGCGCCCTTCCCCCCATGGAAGTAATGATAGGATAAGGATCAGAGGAAAAATAGTTGTATATAGCCTGTACTTACGGTAAGTGTTCAATGTAATCTCCTTTCTCCAGCCACACTCTCCGGCAGGGCCCCGGAGGCTGCGCCTACCGGACTGTCTGCCTTTCTATAGCTTAGTAGCCCTGCTGGTAAGCAGAGCCATTAAGAGTGGCTTACAGGATTTATAATTGTAACGTCTTAACCAGTAACAGCGCCAATGATGAACACAGCTGCGGACCTTATGAGCTTAAGAAGCGGACGGGAGGAACAACGCGCTTGCCGGAACGGTACCTTTGGCCTGGCTCGGACTCTGCCACATCAGCCGCGCTTTTGCATCCCCTTGATTCTCATAATACTCTACCTGAATATCATACAGCTCGCCTGCGGTCAGGCTGATGCTGCCCATGCGTTCGGTGCCGCTCTGCTTCACCCAGCTGTCAATCACAAGCTCACCGTTCACCCGTACGCGGATACCGTCATCAGAAGTGGTATAGATCTGATAAGTCTCCGTGTACAGCGGCTTAATCTTCCCGCTCCAGCGGACAGAGAAGAAGTCTATGCCGACGGTGGCATCCGGCGAACCTTGGCGCCAGTTGAAATCAAGCACAGCATCGGTACGCACTACAGCGGGTTCGCCCGATAGCGTCATGTTATTGAAGTATTCCGCGTACAGTCCATTGGCAGCAGGGACTTCTACCGGCAGATCCGCCGGCGTTGCTGTAGGGGAAGGGACGGGAACAGGGGCTGCTGTTGGCGTAGGCACCGGTGTTGGCGTTGGTGTCGGTACTGGCGTCAGTGTTGGTATTGGCATTGGTGTCGTTACTGGTGCCGGCGTTGCTGTCGGAACTTGCGCTGCTGTCGCTGCTGGTACCGGAGTCGGTACTGCTGTTGCAGCCGGAGCAGGTATGGATGTGTTAATTGTTGAGAAAAGCGCACTTGCTGGTACGGTTCCCTTCACCTGGCTGGGGCTCTGCCACATCAGATGGACATTCGCATCGCCTGCATTCTCGTAATACTCTACCTTGATATCGTACAGTTGCCCGGCAGTCAAGGGTATGCTGCCTGTGCGGGCAGTTCCACTCTGCTTCACCCAGCTGTCAATGACGGCTGTGCCGTTCACCCATAAGCGGATACCGTCATCCGATGTAGTATAGAACTGATAGGTCTCACTGTAAGCCGGCTTAATCTGGCCGCTCCAGCGGATCGAGAAGTAGTCTATGCCGAGTGCAGCATTAGGCGTACCCTGACGCCAATTGAAGCTGATGACGTCGTCATTACGTACCATAACCGGCGTCCCCGAGAGCGTCATGTTCTTGAAGTATTCTCCAAGCAAGCCATTCTGAGCAGGCTTATTCTCCGTCTCACCGGAGGTTGGGACCGGCTTCTGGATCGGCGCAACGGTTGGTGTCGGAATTGGCATTGGTGTTGCGGTTGGTGTCGGCGTTACTGTTGGCGTCGGTGTTGGGGTTGCGGTTGCTGTAGGCGTCGGCGTTGCGGTTGGCTTAGGAGCCGCCGCCGGAGCAGACCAGGCCTTATATTGGTCACGGGTTAGTGTGTAGCTGTCATTCATGAAATTCTTGATCGTCGCCGTGCTGTTATTCTCATAGAGCATCTTGCCCCAGTTCATCATGAACACATAATTCTGCTGGGTCAGCTTCAGCTTCGAGATGTTCGGCATTTCGCCGTTCTCGCCGATGCCGATCGGTTTGCCGCCAGCCAGGCTGGTCAGATCATCATGATATTTATTCGAGTAGTCGTTATTATATATATCTGCTGCCAGCACATCCACTCTGTCCGCGCCCGGATAGGTCCGTGCATAGGGATCAGAGTTGGCATTCGGCGCATTCGGGTTCCATACCCAAATCAGATTATTTAACTGATGAACGTTCACGAACCGGTCATACATAATATTCCATAGTGCAGTGAAGTTGTCTTTCTTGCCCCACCAGAACCAGCCGCCGTTCATTTCATGGTACGGTCTCCAGAGGATCGGAACCTTAGCATCCCGCAGGCTTTTCAGAGAGACAGCTACTTTATCCAGATCAGTGATCAGCGCATTATACTCTGTAGTGCCGGGGGTTACGTATTTGTTGAATTGCGCTTGGGTGATTGACTTCTGCACATTGGACCATTCGTGCTTGGTGCCCGGCAGGTTCTGGTGGAAGGTCATGGCGACAATTCCGCCCGCTCTGGACCAGTTCGTCGCACTCCAGACGATGTTTTTGCGTTGTGCAGCTACTCCGCTCTCACTCTGTCCACCGATGGCTCCAAGCTCATAACCATGTAGTGCTGCGTATTGTCCGCTTGTTCCCTTCAGCTTGTTGCTCAGCTCATCAGGACTCTCGAAATAGTCATGCTGGCCTGTAATGATTCCATTTCCCGAGATATCATACAGATTGTTCAGCAGCTTGACCGCCTCAGGGGAGGCATTAGGGTTCACTGGCCCTCCTTCCGAGGAGGCAGCCTTGACGGTGGAAGGGGCGATTCCCAGTCCCACGGGTACAGCAGACAATACCACGGCCAGCGACAACACAGCGCAGAACAAACGAGACTTACGGTAAGTTTTCACAATATTCTCTTCCTTTCGGTAGCCAGGCTGCCACTCTTGCGAAGGCCCTATAGCTTTGCGTCCCTATCTTTCGATTAGGTTTGCCATTGTCGTTTTGGAAGGATCAATCCCTCTTACCTTAAGTATCGTCTCTATGCAAATTTAATGTATAGTAATGTCGAAATTATCCCAAAAAATAGTTCTTAATGCCTGATTTGAAATTGTAACATTTGGTTAAATAGATAAGTTAGACCTACGAAATGAACTGATGTAGAGCTATATCCTCCCAGTCCAGAGTAATACGAATGTTATCCTCCTCTACGAGCTCCGACCCCGTCTGCACCTCAATGAACTCCACATCGGTAAGAGCAAGAATGGCATGCTTGGTTCCTTCCGGTATCCGCACCACATCTCCCGCCTTCACCGTATGCATCTTCTCATTGATGACAATGCTGGCTTCTCCGCTGATGAAGGTCCAGATTTCACTGCGTTTGTGATGCAGCTGATAGCTGATATTTTTACCTTCATTGATGAAAATCCGCTTGGTCAGCACCTCGTTGCCCTCGTCATATTTCACATAGTCAATCACCTTGTAGTGACCCCAGCGGCGCTCCTCGTACATCGGTCTTTGTTCAAAAGACTTCAGCACTTCCTTGATCCGCGGACTCTCAGTCTTGTGCGTCACCAGAATGCCGTCCGGGCTGGCGGCGATAATCAGATCCTTCGCCCCGATTACCGTAATCGGAATATCCAGCTCGTTAATGAGGCAGGTGCCCTCGGAGTCAGCGGTCACAAAGCCTTTGCCGACATGGTTGCTGGTCATTTCCTCGGTCAGGGTGTTCCAGGTACCCAGGTCCTTCCAGAATCCGGCGTATGGCTGTACGACGATGTTCTCCTCTTTCTCCACCACTTCGTAATCAAAGCTGATCGAGGACAGTAGCTTATACTGCTTCTGCAGCTCTTCGTAATTCAGCGGCAGCCCTTTGCGCTGCAGGATATCCAGCAGGTAACCCAGACGGAAGGCGAACACTCCGCAGTTCCAGAGCGCGCCCTGGCTGATCAGCTCCTCGGCCTGCACGCGGTCCGGCTTCTCCTGGAAGTGGCTGACCTGCAGGTAACCATTGGCTCCCGCATCGGCGCCCGTTGGAATGATGTAGCCGTATTTCTCCGAAGCATGCTCGGGAACTACGCCCATCAGCGCCAGGTTCGCCCCGCTCACCAGCATGGTGTTCTCCAGCTGCAGCACCGTTTCGAAAAAGGAGGATTCCACGTATGGGTCCACCGGCAGAATCGCCACGGTCTCGCTTGGGGACACCCCCGCGATGGAATACAGATAGGCCGCCGTCAGCGCAATGGCCGGGAAGGTATCCCGCCGCTCCGGCTCCACGATGATCGGCACCTCGCTGCCGAGCTGGCTCTGGATCATCTCCACCTGGCTGCGTCCGGTCGCCAGATAAGAGGACCCTGCCATGCCGTTCTCCTCCAGCTGTCTCCATACCCGTTGTACCATCGATTCCGGTTCACCTGCCGGGCTTTCCAGTACCTTCAGAAATTGCTTAGAGCGTGAATCATTGGACAACGGCCAGAGCCGCTTGCCGGAGCCGCCTGATAGAAGTACTAGTTTCATAGTGAACCCTCCATATCGTATTGTTATTGGGTATTTCTTGTTGCGGAGCTGTGAGTTAAAATCCCGCCTGTTATGAGGGTCGCTGCAAGTAATTTTGGGCTTACGGCCGCTGTTGTATTTGGATTTCCTGATTAGAACCGCTCCTCGCGGTAGAAATCCAAATACAAAGGCGGACGCTAACGCTCCTACAGCTCCAAAATTCCTCTCCGCTCCATTTCATAACAGGCTGTGCTTTTACATCCGCTTCGCCCGCAGGCGAAGCTCCCGGCTAAAGATCCGATATTGCCGCTTGTTGTAGCGGCAAGGGGGGCCGGGCTGCCGCGCTATGCTTGCGCGGCAGCAGTTGAATCCCTGGTTGCCGCCTACTGTTGCGGCGGAGAAAAATTCAAAGGCTCAAAGACTCTTAAGTGCCGCTTGTTCCAAGGCGTCGCCGCTGAGTTAGCGGCTGGAGAGAACAAGAGTATGGGCAATAGAATCCAAGACAATGGGATTCAAGATCGGGATTCAAGACTCTTGTGCCAAGGGCTCGCCGCACAAGTTCGCGGCGGCAGAAGCTAGTTAGTTAAAAAAGGGGCACTAATGCTCCTCAGTTACTCCATTTGGCCCGCACTCAAGAAATCAGGTGCACTTGTGCTCTTCAATTACTCCATTTGGCTCGAATTCGGGAAATCAGGGGCATTTGTGCTCCTCATTTGCTCCATTCGGCCATCATCCGATAAATCAAGGGTACTTATACTCTTCATTTCAACGTACAGCCCACTTCCGGCGCATTTAATGGGATTTATCCCTCTCATTCGCCGTGCGGCCCACTTTCGGCGCATTTAATGGGATTTATCCCTCTCATTTCGCCATCCATCCCGCTTTCCTCTTAAGCCCCCTAATCAAAGTGGAGACCTTGACATGTAAGAGGTACACTAAGAAGAGGGAGTGGAGCCGATGAGAAGCAACAAGTTGTATGACGAACAGCGGATCAAAGTAGCCCAAGAAGCGATCAATGGAACCAAGGTTTCCTTCCTGGCCCGAAAGTATTCCGTCTCTCCCAGCACCATTGCCAATTGGGTGAAGTTCTACAAAGAACGATTTGGAGAAGAGGCCACTCCGTCCGTCCAAGAACGGATTGAAGATGCGGAGCGTGTCCAAGATCTGGAGACGAAGATGGAGACGGCCATTAAGTTATTGGGTGAAAAGGATCTGGAAATCGAACTGCTGCGTGAACTCTTAAAAAAAGCCAACCCCGCTTACAAGACAAACTCGAACTGGCCGACGAAGCGATAAAGCGGGGTTATTCGGCTACACTGGTTCTACGTATCGTGGAGGTTCAACCTTCCACCTATTATGCGCATAAAAAACGTTTCCTGGGGCTTTGGAGTGCCCCGGATGCGGTCGTGACTTCGGGTCGTCCGATCCCCGCCTATTCCCTCACTACCGGCGGTCTGCGGGTCAGTGACCTACAGATCGAGGAGTGGCTGAGTGAGCTGGTAGAGGGCGAGGAGAACGGCTATGGCTACCGGAACCTGGCGTATGCCCTATCGGTCCAGCAGGGCTTAATCCTCAACCACAAGAAGGCGTACCGGCTGTGCAAGAAGCTCGGATTGCTTCAGAAAAAGCCGGTGAGGAACCTAAAATACCCTCGACGTTTAGCGCGAAATCGAGTGGTCACCGGCCCCAACCAACTCTGGCAGATTGACATTAAATATGGATACATTCATGGCTACGACCGCTTCTTTTTTATCTTTGATATGATTGATGTGTTTGACCGCTGTATCGTCGGCTACCACGTGGGCGCGAGCTGTACAGCGAAGCAAGTCTGTGCCACGTTAAGGGAGGCGCTGGGCCGACGTTTACAGCCTGGAGATCCCTCACCGGTGATCCGTTCCGATAACGGCCCGCAATTCCTAAGCGACGTCTTTGGCGAGCTGTGTGCGGAAACGCAGCGTCCTCTGGAGCATGAGCGGATTCCTCCAAAAACGCCGAATATGAACGCCTACATTGAGTCGTTTCACAGTATTTTGGAGAGAGATTTGTACACGAAAAGGTACTTTGAAACGTTTGAAGAAGCCTATGAAGCGGTCGCAGTTTATATTAATTTTTACAACGAGCGCCGTTTTCATGGCAGTTTGCAGCGCATGAGCCCCAAGCAATACCACGCCGCATGGAAAGCAGGCAAGCTAAAACCGATAGAAATAAAGCTGTAAACAAGATCCTGCGAAAACACGAGTTTTTAGCAGAATGTCTCCATAATTAGGGGGCCGAACCGTTTCGGCGCATTTAATGGGATTTATCCCACTCAATTCGCCGTCCAGCCCGCTTTCGGCGCATTTAATGGGATTTATCCCTCTCATTTCGCCGTCCAGCCCACTTTCGGCGCATTTAATGGGATTTATCCCTCTCATTTCGCCATCCAGCCCACTTTCGGCGCATTTAATGGGATTTATCCCTCTCATTTCACCGCGCAGCCCACTTTCGGCGTAATGCATCAAGTGGATCGCCGCTCTACACCGCGCCAGCCACGCTGGCGGAGAATCCGCTAAGCCCGCCCATCTGCGGGCGGCCGACGGAGATGTACTCGAGGCCGGTGCCTTCGATTTGCTCTTTGGTATAGACGTTGCGGCCGTCGATCAGCACCTGGCGGCGCATGGTTCCCGCCAGCTGGTGCAGGTTGATCTCCTTGAACTGGCTCCAGTCGGTCAGCAGGCAGACGGCGTCGCTGCCTTCAGCGGCTTCTTCGGCCAGTCCGCACCAGCGGAGCTGCGGGTGATCATATTCCTTACGGAAGTTGTCCGCGGCAATAGGATCATACAGCTTCACAATTGCTCCCTCGGCGACGAGCGCCTCGACGATCTCCCGGGCCGGTGCCTCGCGGACATCATCGGTATTAGGCTTGAACGCAAGCCCCCAGATACCGATTACGGCGCCGCGCAGGCTGCCCAGCGATTCATGCAGCTTGGAGATGATCATGAACCGCTGGCCTTTGTTCACCTCGACGACTGATTTGAGCAGCTTGAACTCATAATCCACATTGCCGGCGATCTGGATCAGCGCATTGGTATCTTTCGGGAAACAGGAGCCTCCATAGCCGATTCCGGCCTGCAGGAAGGTAGATCCGATTCTCCGGTCCATGCCCATCCCCTCTGCCACCTCGGTTACATCAGCTCCTACCTTTTCGCAAATGTTGGCAATCTCGTTAATGAACGATATTTTCGTCGCCAGAAAAGCGTTGGACGCATACTTGATCATCTCGGCGCTGCGGATATCCGTAACGAATACGTTGTCTGTGAAGCCCTTATGAAGCTCGCGCATGGTCGGCTCAAGCGCCGAATTATCCAGTCCGATCACGATCCGGTCGGGATGAAGGGTGTCGCGGATCGCAGAGCCTTCGCGGAGGAATTCAGGGGCAGAGACGATATCGAAGGGATGATTTGTATGGGAGGCGATCAGCTTGCGGATTCGCTCATTGGTGCCAACGGGAACCGTCGACTTGGTCATGATGATCTTGTAGCCCTCCATCGCGTGGGCAATTTCGGTTGCTGCCCCTTCAATGTATCTCAGATCGGCTTCGCCGCCCGGAAGTGAAGGAGTACCCACTGCAAGAATAACGATATCGGAGCGGCGGACCGACTCCTGAAGATCGGACGAGAAGCTTAGCCGGCCCTCGCGCAGATTCATTTCGATCAAGGCCTCAATGCCCGGCTCATAGATGGGGGATTCCATCCGGTTCAGCTTATTGATTTTCTCCTCATCCTTATCCACACAGATGACATGATTCCCGTTCAAGGTGAAGCAGACGCCTGATACAAGTCCTACATAGCCGGTACCAATTACTGCGAGTTTCATAGTTTCATCCTCCTTTTAGGAAATTGACGTAGGCCTGTTCCACATACTGCTTGAACTGAACCATAAACGCCTGCTCATCAAATTTGCGTGCATGGCCCATAATCTGGTCGATATCCCACGCATAGGCCTCCACCTCATCAATAGCCTTAAGCAAATCATCAACTTCCTGGTGCTGGAAAAACACGCCGTTAACGTATGGAATAATCGTGTCCAGCGCTCCCCCGGCCTGATAGGCGATGACCGGTCTTCCAGCGGCATTCGCCTCCAGCGGCGTGATACCGAAATCCTCTTCCCCCGGGAAAACAAACGCCCGGCACTGGGACATCAGCCCTGTAACTTCCTCATCCTCCAGCCGGCCCAGAAAAGATACATTCCCCTTAGCCATGCCTTCCAGACGCTTCCTGTCCGGTCCGTCCCCGACAATATACAGCTTAAGCCCGTTACGGTTGAACGCCTCCACCGCCAGATCGATCCGCTTGTAGGAGACCAGCCGCGAGACAATCAGATAATAATCTCCAATGTTCGAGGAGCTGCTGAAGCGGGCTGTATTGATCGGCGGGAAGATGACATCGGAATCCCGGTGGTAATAATTCTGAATCCGCGTTTTCACGACAGAAGAGTTGGCGACGAACTGATTTACATTTTTGGAGGTGCGCTGGTCCCAGCTCTTGAGCCGCTGCATATACACCTTCAGCAGTCTTTTGAACAATCCTGAATTCGACTGCCGCTCCATGTACGTGTCATAATCCCAGGCGAAACGCATCGGCGTATGACAGTAGCACAGATGGAAGGTGGACTCGGGCACCTGGATGCTTTTCATAAAAGCACTGCTGGAGCTAAGGACGATATCATACCCGCTGAAGTCCAAATCGCGGACAGCCATAGGGTAGAGCGGCAGCACACCTTTGAAATTCCGCTTCACTCCCGGAATGTTCTGCAGCCAGGAGGCCCGGATATCCGCGTCTTTGAGGTTATCGGTCAGGCGGCTTCCGTTAAAAACCGTTGTGAAGATCGGAGCTTCCGGGTACATGTGATGAAAGACCTCCACCACCCGTTCCGCCCCGCCCATCTGGATTAAATAATCGTGCGCTATCGCAATTTTCATGTGAATCATCCTCAAAGTTTTTTGGAGCAGCATCATCAAGCAGTGAACGCATGACTGAAACAGATGTGATGCAAGCCTTAATCATTATCGTGAGCGGGAGGATCAGGTGACAGCCAGCAGACCTTTGTAGTAAGCGACGATGTCCTTGACCGTGTTCTCGATGACAAAATGCTCTTTCACCCGTCTCATTCCATTGTCCGCCATGCGTCTACGCTCTTCGGGATGGTTCAGCATCCAGGTGATGGAATCTGCAAGTACAGTAGCATCTCCAGGCTGGATCAGCAGTCCCGTCTCACCAGGAACCACAATCTCCACCGGTCCGCCTTCATTGGAGGCGATCACCGGCAGTCCGGCCGCCATACCTTCGACGATAACCTGGCCGAACGGCTCAGGGGTGATCGACGTATGAATCAGTAAATCCGCTTTATTCATGAGTCCTTGTATATCATCCACATGACCCAGCAGGCTGACATTGGTGATGTCCCCTTGCTGCATCTGCTGAATTAATCCCTGTTTGTATTCCTCTTCGCCGAACAGCGCGTCCCCGGCCAGCCAGAACTTCACGCGGCTGTCATGCTTGAAGGTCTTCGCGGCTTCCAGCACAATATGCTGGCCCTTCCAGTGGGCGAGCCGTCCGACCAGCAGGACGTTGAAGTCCTTCTGGTCCCGCTTACCGATGCCTTCACCGATGGCTTTGGCGAAGGCCGAGTAGACGACCAGTGTCTTCTTCGAGCGCGGCAGCTCCAGCGCATTCAGCGTGGAGTGGGAATTGGCAATGACCCCGTTCGGCAGCAGGCGTGACAGCAGCCGGATCGCCTTGGCGACAACCGGCTTCAGATAAGGTGCTCCGATGTGATCGCGGATGTGCCAGATCAGCGGCACGCCTGCTTTTTTGGCAGCGACGGCTCCGTAAAAGGCTGATTTCAGGGAATTGGTATGCACACAATCCACCTTCTCTTCCTTCAGCAGCGGAGCCAGCTTGCGGCCATACGCCAGCAGCTTCATCGCAGCCGCCGGAGCCCCGAGGTTCACGGCATTGCGGCCACGGCTGCGGATGCTCTCATCCAGCGGGATGATACGGACGTCTATGCCCTTCTCCCGCAGACGTTCAGCAAGCGCGCCTTCCTCTGCGAGGATAACCAGCGGTTCAATCTGCTCACCGATATTGGTGAGAATGTTGAACAAGGCGACCTCTCCCCCGCTCCATTTGGCGGTGTGATCAATATAAGCGACTTTGATCATCCTACGCTCACACCCTTTCCCAAAGTTTCGAGGAACACAGATTCCACTTGATCGCCTACATGCTGCCAGGTGTACTTCTCCAGCACATGATTCCGGCATTCATCCCGGCCGGGCAGCAGCTTGCGGTTGCTCAGCATATGAATCATGCCTTCCGCCATATCTTCGCTGGCGGCACTCTTGAACAGCAGCTCCGGACGGAAGCCCTGGAGAATCTCCTTGTTGCCGCCGACCGGAGTCGCCATTACCGGCAGCCCCGAGGCCAGAGCCTCAACGGTGATCAGGCCGAAGCCTTCCAGCGCCTGGGAAGGAACGACGAACATATCCGCTGCCTGATAATAAGAAGCCAGCTCATGATCGGGAATGTAGCCAAGCAGCCGGACCTTGTTGCCCAGCCCGTAATCGGCTATTTTCTCTTCCAGCTCCCCGCGCAGCGGGCCCTTGCCCCCGATCAGCAGAATCGCGTTCGGGAACCGCTCGCTCACCTGCTTCCAGGCTTCAAGCAGCTGCAGCAGCCCCATCCGGTTCATCAGCCGCCGGACCGTCAGGACCGTGGTTGCGCCTTCCGGCAGATTCAGCGTCCGGCGGATCGCCAGCCGGTTCGTGGCCGGCATGAACCGCTCCACGTTGGCCGCTCCCGGAATGACGGTAATCTTGTGCAGCGGTACGCCGTGCAGCTCGTGCAGCATATTACGGAAGTAATCGCTGAGGACAATGAATCTGTCCGCCAGCTTGTAAGCCTTATGTTCTATCGATTTGGCAATCGTTGTCTTGACCTTATGCTTGATGCCTTGACCTTCAATCTTCATCTCTTCGTTCCAGGGCCCGTGGAAGGTCATCACCACCGGAATTCCCCGTTTCTTCGCTTCTATCGCAGGCCCGATGCCGTAAGGTGCGAAGTGGGTGTAGAGGATATCAATCCTCCCGCTGCCATCCCCCATCAGGGACGCCGCCTTGCGCTGAAAGGCATCCTTGCGCTTCCAGATCGTCTCCTTCGGGTCTCCGGCATTATGGATGATCAGTTCCTTCGCGGTCTCCGGCGTCTCCTGGCTGCAGATCAGGGCATGCACCTGATTCCGTGAGGACAGCTGCTCACACACGGATTTGAAATAGGTGTTCAGTCCTCCGGGCTGTAACGAGGGCCAGCTGAGGCCGGTCGTCATAATGTTGAGTCCGTCATTGTACGACATAGCTTCTCTCCCCCTTGTTCTCCTTCTCGGCCTGGCCCGCTTCGTTATGCCGGGCCAGCCTTCCTGCGCTGTGCAATTCGTAATGCTTGAAGCCGACCATGAATTCATACATCACCCAGAAGACGGATACCGCAAAGCCCGAGATGCCTTTCTTGAACAGGCCATGCAGGAAATACTTCTGCAGGAACCGTGCCGGCGGACGCAGCAGCAGATGACTCAGCTTAAACGGCTTGCCGCTGGCGAACGCACTCTCTGCTTCCAGATCGGTGTATTTGTTGAACCGGGCGACATGATCGTTGATGCTGCGGAAGCCTTGATGCCACAGCGTTCCGTTCAGCTTCACCGTCCGTTCCTCGGACACCTCGGGCATCTCATGGACCAGAGAATTGCGGATACCGTATTCCTTGCGGTTATACAGCCGCACCAGATATTCGCCTTTATCCAGCCATTTGCCGAGAAAATCACCAATCCGGTACAGCGAGAACGCCACCGTAGCATCGGTCAGTCCCGGCTTGCGCTCCAGGATATCCCGGGCCAGCTCCTCGCTGACCACTTCGTCGGTATCAATCAGGAAGACCCAATCATGGATGGCACGTTCCACTCCGAATTCCCTTTGCTTCGCATATCCGGGCCAGGGGTTGACATACACCCGGCATCCCAGGCTCTCGGATAGCCCTACGGTCCCGTCTTTGCTTCCTCCGTCGATTACGACCACCTCATCGGCGAATAACCGGCAGGACTGAATGGCTTTGGTGATTCGAACTTCGTCGTCCTGGGCGATGATGACTGCCGAGATCGGGTAGCTGCCCCGGCCGCCAAGCACGCTTGTTACTGAATCCATGAAGGTATCCTCCTTTGCCTGGTAGGGTCCGGCGTGTGTCGTCGCTGCGAGAAAAGTTTGGGCTTCCGGCCGCTGTTGTTCTCTGATTTCTTTGATTGGACCGCTGATAGCGGGTGAAATCAGAGAACAAAGGCGGACGCTAACGCTCCTACAGCTCCAAATTTTCTCTCCGCTTCTCCAAGCACCGTCCCTTTGTTTTTTAAGCAGATAAGGGGCTCGCCTCGTGTACTCGGCTCGCCGAAACAACTAGTTACTTAACTGCCTACACATCCATAGGTTTCTTGCGAATATACGAATTCATCGTCGTCTTCATCCACTGAAGGTCCTGGGCGTTAATGAGCAGCCGTGGAAGCTTAACCTTCAGGTTGTACTTGATATTAAGAATAATGAACAGGAAACGCAGCACGGAGGAGGAGAGCATAGCCACCCCGGCTCCGAACAATCCGAACTTCGGCACCAGCAGGAACAGCAGCGGAATCACCAGGATCAGGCCGACCCCCTGAAGGATGGATACGAACTTCGGCTTGCCCAGTGCCATGAACACCTGTGCCAGAATCAGCGTCCCGCCGCTGATGGTTACTTCCAGCAGCAGCAGGCGGAACACGGTGAGCGCGGTGTTGAAATCCTTGCCGTAGAGCAGCGGGATGACAAACGGCGCTACCACCATCAGGAATACTGCGCCAAGCAAAGTACAGGTAGTACTGATCCGGAAAGCCTTGAAGGTGAGGGCAACCGCTTCGTCCTTCGCCATCTCGGAGGCCTTCGGGAAGAGCACCACCGTGATCGAATTCGCGAAGAAGTTCACCATACGCGACAGGCTAACCGCTACCGCATAGAGCCCCAGATCCGCCGGTCTAAGCAGTCCGGCGATGATGATCTGGTCTATGTATACTGAGAACTGGCCGAGCAGATCATTACCGTAGGAGCCCAGGCCGTAGGTGAACAATCTTTTGAAATTGCGGTAGGAATCCCGGAGCTTGACCTTGTAGGTCCGCAGCAGCAGGATGGTCATTCCGATGAACAGTGGAACTGACGGAACCAGATAGGCCAGTGCGGTCGTATAAGGATTCATGTAGCCGCTCAGGATCAGAATGCCGATGGCCCCCAGTGTCAGCAGCGGCACCAGATACCGCATCCAGTTGAAGGTCTTGTAATCCCCTCTGAACTGGAAGGCCGCATTGTTAATCTGCGAGATAACAATCAGCGGGCAGAGGATCATGGACCACTGGGCGAAGACCACTACCTCATGACTGAAGGACCCCAGCCAATAAGGCAGCACGAGTATCCCGACCGTCATGGCGATGGTTCCGAACACAAGGCCGATCAGCAGCGCGATCCGGTACAGCACTCCCGCTTCCTGCGGATTTTTCTTGGCATTGTAGATCAGCGCCGAGGGAATGCCGAAGCTCATGCTGAAGGCCAGGAACTGCGACCAGTTCACCATCGCTGTCTGCTCCCCCCGGCCGGTCGGGCCGAGATAACGGGCGGTCAGTACGCCGGTCAGCATATTGACCAGCAGGATCAGCACACTGACGAACATCGTTTTGACAGCAGCCGAGCTATTGTCCTTACTCTTCGTGAATCTCCGGAAGGTGGACCATACCCGGTTAGCGGGTAGTGATTTGGCGCTGGACTGCTGCATGCGGTATTCCCTTCTTTCTGCTTTGAGTGAGCTCCTTGGCGCTGAGGCCAAGTCCGATCAGCATCCAGATCAGATATCCCTTGAGACCGGGAAAGCCGTTATCCGATATCAGGCTGGCTACAGCTCCCATCCACGCCGCCAGCGCCAGCCTGGCGTAAGGCTGAAGTTCGTTCCTGCGGGTCACTCTAACGCCGATCTCCTTGATGACCGCACCGAGTGCCCCGAAGAAGAACAATGCACCGAGTACGCCGAAGGTCAGCAGCAGCGCGATGAAGCCGTTATCCATATTCCCGTATTCCCCCAGCTCTCCGCCGTTGCCAAGCTTGGTGCCCTGGCCTACACTGCCGATCCCCTGCCCTACCGGATTGCCAGCCACCATCGGCAGCATATTGGTCCAGAGGCTGAGGCGTTCATTGAAGGAATGATCCTCCTGTACGGAGGTCAGGGTCTCCATCCGGGCCACCAGCCCCTCTGCTCCAGGCAGCTTGGGAACAATCCAGAACAGCGCGGCTGCTACGAATACGAGCTGGAGCAGCGTCTTCCATTTGCCCTTGGAGGGAGAGGAAGCGATGTAGACCAGCAGCATCACCAGCAGGACCAGCCATGCAGAACGGACTAGCGTAGTCAGCAGGCAGACCACTACGAGCAGAACACCGAGCCAGCGCAGCGTACCCTGCCATCTTTTCTCCAGAATCATCGGCACCAGGGCGAAGACCAGGAAGGTTGCAGCCGGACCCGGAGAGTTCAGGGTCGAGAAGACCCGGATCTCCAGCGGATACGGGGTTCCGATTGAGATCATATCGGCATTCCGCATCCAGAAGGCGTCCCAAGGGGGAACGGTCAGATACTGCACGATCCCGTAGATCGCAACCAGCACGGCGATGTTGGCAAAAGCGTACAGCAGCCGGTCGATATCCTTCGGCTTAAACGGCGTGACCGCGAAGAAGGGAATGAGCAGCAGCGGGACGATGTAATTCGCCAGATCGTAGACCGAGCCGATGCCGTTCTTCGCCAGGCCAATCAACGCGCCGTAGGCCAGTGCGACGGAGAACAGCAGCATGATCCGGGTGGAGGACTTGCGAATCCGGTGAATTTCCCGCAGCACGGGAATGGCTAAGGTCGCTCCGGTCAGCAGCGGGGCCAGACTGAGCAGGGAGACGGAGTGATATACGCCTTCGTACCAGTCTGCAATCCGCCGCAGCTCCGGGGCAACTGCCCAGATCAGCAAAGTGTAAGGAATAAGCATCCGTGTATTCAGCAGGGCCAGCAGCAAGGCCGGAAAGAGGATACCTGCCAGAATGATGCCCTGCAGGCTGTTCGACGCGCTCAGATTCGCACTGGCGAAGCCGATCGCAAGCGGCAGGGCCAGAGCCGAAGCGCAGATCAAGGTCATCATTACAGCCGACTTCACGGCTTGTGCCGATGGAAGATTCAGACTTTTCTCATCTCTGCTTAGCATCTTCATTCCCTGCCCCCCTCTTTCGCCGCTCTCATTCAATCGGCACTGCTGTTCTTCACCTTGCCCCGTTTGCGCATCTCCTTGAATAGCAGCACCAGGAACTGGGCATCGTCGACAAGGTATCTTTTCCATAACCGGCCCGGCTCCTGGCTAAGTCTCCAGAGCCACTCCATGCCGGTTCTCTGCATGAAATCCGGTGCCCGCTTCACCGAGCCGGACAGGAAGTCGAAGGTGGCCCCTACGCCGATGGAGACCGGCGCCTGGTAGGAGGTATAGTGACGGTAGATCCACTTCTCCTGCTTCGGTGCTCCCACGCCTACGAACACAATATCCGGCTGGGTCTCGGTCAGCATCTGGATAATCCGCTGGTTCTCTTCTTCGTTGTGCTCGAAGCCGTAAGAAGGAGAGTAACAGCCCACTACGTTAATGCCCGGGAAGGCGGCCTTCAGATTCTTCGTTGCCTGCTCTGCCACACCCTCGGCGGCCCCCAGGAAGAACAACCGGTATTGCCTTTGTTCAAATGCGTTACCCAGTTGGCTGAACAGATCAGCCCCGGATACCTTTTGCTTCAGCGGTTTACCGAGCATCTTGGACGCCCAGATCAGCGGCATTCCATCGGCTACAACAGCCCCTGCTTCGGAATAGACCTCCCGAAACTCTTTGTCCTTGCGGAGCTTGATCACATGATCGACATTGCAGGTCAGGATGTAGGATTGGCTCCTTTCCTGAATAGTTCTGTCTATGTAATCAAGCAGGTCCATGAAATCATAGTTATCGAAATTGACATCGAACATATTCACTTGGTTCATCGTATCACTTCTTTTTGTGGGGAATCGGCCAGCTGTGAAGATCGGTACAGGCAGTTCAGGTACCAACAGAACGGAATGATGAATTGGACCGTCGACAGCGTGTTATCCGTGAAAGAGTAGATCAGAAAAGCTGCAATAAAGAGCAGATAATAAGGTTTCACCGCTGGTAAAAGCACCCTGTACACCATAAGAAACACAGCGAGCAAGGACAGCAGCAGCAGAATGGCACCGATGTATCCTCCGTCGTAGTAGAAGCGGATATACTCATTGTGCGGAACGACAAACCCGCCGTACAGCGTACCGTCATTCGCCACCGTTACCGCTCCAAGCCCCCGCCCGGCATAAGGTGAATCCGCGGCTTTGTTCAAAAAGTACTCCCAGGCCTCCGCCCGTCCCGACAGGTCTATCCCGGTCTCGGTCGTCCGTTCAAAGGAGCGCTTCTTGATGTTGTCCATCTGCATGTATACGGCCGAGGTAATGACCAGCAGCGAACACAGCAGCGGGATCAGAAATTTCTTCTTGCCCTTTAGGAAGGCGCGGGAGATATCGTAGAAATAATAGAGTACCATCAGCACCAGGGCAAGAATCGGCCCGCGCGTGCCTGTAATTACCAAAATGAAGAAATTCAGCCCCAGCATGATGTAATTGAACCGCGTATACAGCGGACTGCGCTTGATCTCAATGAACGCGATCGCTACTCCCATGAAGGCCAGCATCGCCAGGTGAGGCGGAATGTTCGCCCCCTGCACCCGCACCGCGCCTGTGAACTCAACGGCTACCAGTGAATGTATATTCGCAGCCTGCAGCACCACTCCCAGCAACATGCTGACCAGAGGCAGCAGGGTAATGATCCGGATCTGCTTCTCGGCGACTTCCTTCTTCCAGTTAATCAGAAGCAGTACAAAGGGCAGGGATAGCCCGATGAAGGCTTTGACCGCAATGGATGTGCTCATCTCCGGCAGCCAGATGGAGAAGCTGAAGGTGAGCAGGATCAGGGCCAGCATCGCCCATAAGGGAGGGCTGAGCTTGAACTTCAGGCCATTGACCAGGATACACGGTACGAGCAGCATCAGAATAACCAGCTTGTAGAGCGACAGGATCTCAATACCGAACATACTCCCGCTGTACAAAAAGTTAATCGAGACTGCCGTAGTCAGCAGAACGAAATAGCTGATCAGCTCTGGGCGTGATAGGGAGGCAACCAGCAGCAGAATGAAGAATACGGCCGCTACTGCGATGACCGGCTGGAAGATGACGGCTGTTCCCAGGAACAGTGCAGTTACGAGATAGAGCATTCCGTATGGCAGACTATTTATTTTGGCGCCCCACTCAAAATTGGTCATCGCGCGTCCTCCCCTCACCCCGCTGCGGATTCCCTCTTCCGGTTCCAGATCATATGGAGAGTTCCGCGAATACTCTCGAGCCGGCACTTATTCAGCAGCCTTCTTCCCTTACTGCGGGAGAGAACAGAATCTGCCAGGATGTAGATCACTTTGGCCCCCGTCTTGCCCAGGAGCAGCAGGTGGCCCTTCATTCCTTCACTTTTCATAGCGTTCGATATGCCTTGGCTGTAATACCGCTTCATGATCCAGTCCTCTGTCAGCCGGTTCGCCGGAACGAAATGATCCACAGCCATCTCCGGATGATAGAGAATGGAATGTCCCTCCTGCTGGAGCTGGCTGAACAGCCAGGTCTCTTCACCCGAGAGCAGCGAGTCGCCCTTGCGGCCCAGCTCCAGCGGGAACAGGCTGATATCGAACACCGGCTTGCGCATCGCCATGTTGGCACCGCAGGGATGAAGCCGCTTCGGATACTCTCTGATCCGGCCCCCCAGATCAACAATCGTGTAAGGAAGCTCGAACGGCTTAATCAGCCAATCCGGGCGTTTGCTCTCGAAGATCGGAGCGATTTTGCCGCCCATAGCCATCACTTCCGGCCTAGCCGCAAATGTGCTGACAATCGTCGTAATCCAGGTCCGGCAAGGAATCGCATCATCATCCAAGAAAGCAATGAGCTGCGATTTAGAAGCCAGAATGCCCGTGTTGCGGGCTGCTGACAGCCCTTGAACCGGCTCCAGCAAATAACGGATATCCATATCATCACCATAGGTCCCGATGAACCCCTTGATAGCGGCCGCCGTATCATCCGTAGACTGATTATCCACCACGATGATTTCGGCCTGGTGCAAATTCTCCAGCGGCAGCAGCGAGTGCAGCGTCTTGACCAGCAGAGCTGACCGGTTATAGGTGCAAATGATAATGGAAATCTCAGGTACATCTCCGTGTACAAACATCGGCATCACCTAATTCCCATATTTTTAATACGCATTTTTGGAACCGAGCAGCATCAGGCCAGTCTTGACGATAATCTTCAGATCCAGCATTGTGCTGCGCATATGGATGTATGTCAGATCCAGCTGAACCATCTCATCAAAGCCGACACTGTTTCTGGCGTTCACCTGCCAGTAGCCGGTGCAGCCGGGTGTAACCATCAGCCGCTGCTTGTCGTAATCCGTATACTGCTCCACCTCTTCAACGAGCGGAGGACGGGGACCCACCAGACTCATATGCCCCATCAGCACGTTCCAGAGCTGTGGCAGTTCATCAATACTGGTCTTGCGCAGGAATCTTCCAATCCGCGTAATGCGGGGATCATTCTTAATCTTGAACATCGCGCCGCTTACTTCGTTGTAGGCCATGAGATTGGCCTTAAGCTCCTCGGCATTAGACACCATGGATCTGAACTTGTACATGGGGAACAGCTTCTCGTCCTTGCCGACCCGATCCTGGCGGAAGAACACCTTGCCCTTCGGATCTTCCAGCTTAATCAGGACAGCCACCACTGCGAACAGCGGAAGCAGGAACAGCAGACCCAGGGCGGAGAACAAGATGTCGATGATCCGCTTCAAGACCAGATAGGATTCCATTCCCTTGCTTTCTTCACCCGAATGCAGCATGTAAAGTTTCGGCAGGACGGCCTCATAGTCTTCCGGCAGTTTTTGCATGCTCATCTCTCCTCATTTCTCGTAAAGGTTTATGCAGCCTTACTTCTTGACTCCGGCTTGTAACCATCGGGTTGGGGGGACGGTCTCAGCTGCTTAGCGATTTCTGTCCCGCCTTATTCAGCCATTCTGCCATGGCATCCATGACCTGATAGCGTAAATCTTCGCTCGCAAGGGCAAATTCCAGTGTGGTCAAAATATATCCAAGACGTTCACCGACATCATATCTTGTACCGTCGAAGTTATAAGCGTAGACACGTTCGCTCTGGTTCAGCTTCTGAATCGCATCCGTCAGCTGAATCTCGCCGCCCGCGCCCTTCTCCTGAAGATCAAGATACTTGAAGATCTTAGGGGTAAATACATAGCGGCCCATGATCGCCAGATTAGAAGGCGCTGTTCCAAGCGGAGG
The DNA here is from genome assembly GCF_037963835.1 of Paenibacillus sp. FSL H8-0332. NCBI lineage: Bacteria > Bacillati > Bacillota > Bacilli > Caryophanales > Paenibacillaceae > Paenibacillus > Paenibacillus sp. FSL H8-0332. The sequence goes on along the minus strand of NZ_CP150145.1, from coordinate 752,530 downwards.
CTTCTCCACGAAATTGTTCACCCGGTAGAGCTTCCCGTCCTGCATATCCGGCTCGATAATCCCGTAGCGGTTCGTGAATTCATCCGGAATGACCTGCACCCCGATCACCGAATTCTGGGTCTCCTCATACTGATCGATCAGCTGCTTCAGGCAGGGAACCTGTCCGGTAACAATGTCATCGCCGAGCATAACGCCGAACGGCTCATCGCCGATGAACCGTCTCGCACACCATACAGCATGACCGAGACCCTTGGGTTCCTTTTGCCGGATATAGTGAATTTCCACCTTGGAGGACCGCTGCACCTCTCTGAGCAGCTCCAGCTTACCATCTTCCAGCAGTCTGGATTCAAGCTCAAAGGCATTGTCGAAATGATCCTCAATCGCCCGCTTTCCCTTACCGGTTACAATGATGATGTCTTCGATCCCGGAGGCAATGGCCTCCTCCACGATATACTGGATCGTCGGTTTGTTGATAATGGGCAGCATTTCCTTAGGCATTGCTTTGGTCGCCGGAAGGAACCGTGTGCCTAACCCGGCTGCAGGGATAATTACCTTTTTTACCTTTTTCATCACACATACCTCCCAAGTAGTTTTGTTCACCTTGCCGATTTGGTGTTCTATCTGGTCTGGTTCATCGCAATCCCGAGAATCCTTACACCTGTCTGCTCCATGAGACCTTTCAGCTTGCGGAGCGCTTCGCGCTTCGTCCGGCCGTGTCTGGCTACTATGACCACCCCATCCGAGAGGGGGGCCAGAATCCGTGCATCGCTGTAATCTACGCCCTGCGGCGAATCCAGCAGAATCAGATCGAAGCTTGCCTTCAGCTCCGTAAGCAGCCCGGCCATTCTTTCGCTGCCGAGCAAGTCCGGCGGACTGACATGGGTTATTCCGGCAGGAATCACCGCCAGGTTCGCCAAGCTGCCATAGACAGCAATATCCTTGGCTTCCTCGTAGCCGCTTAAGTAAGCTGCCAGCCCTTGGCTGCCTTCCACATCGAAGATGCTATGCAGGCCGGGCTTCCGCAGGTTACCATCCACCACCGCCACCTTCTTGCCATCCTGTACGAAGGATACGGCCAGATTGGCGAGAATGGTGGTCTTGCCTTCGCCGCTCTCTGCAGAAGTGAAGAGCAGCACCTGTCCGCCCGTCCCTTTCAGCAAGCCGAGCTGGCGGATATACGTGCGCAGCGAGCGGAAGGATTCGGAGATATGCGAGGACGGGTTCATGTCTGTGATTAGACTTCTATTCAGCCGTAACATATTTGCCCTCCCCTACTCTTGCCTTGTCATTGTCCGATTTGCCGAAATCGCGCTTGCGGATCGCCGGAATGCTGGCAATGACCGGAAGGCCAAGCTCGAATTCCGCTTCCTTCTCGTTTCTCAGCGTACCGTTCAGCGTCTCCATCAGCAGGATAATCCCGACCGCTGCCATCAGCGACACCACGAAGCTGATGAGAATATTCATGGTCACTCCGCCGTTGACCGGCTGAGGCTGGGCAGCAAGATCAGCCGGAGTCAGGAAGGTTACATTATTCAGGTTCATCAGTGCCGGCAGGCTACGGATGAAGGTCTGCGAAACCGCGTTAACAATCGTAGCTGCGGTACCGTAATCCTTATCCTCCACGCTCAGATTAATCACCTGGCTTTTCTCAGAGGATTTGATCTGCAGCTTGGCAGCCAATTGGCCCGCTGTCAGGCCGAATTCGGGATGCTCCGCGATTACACTCTTCATAAGGGTGGGGGACTTCATGATTTCCTTATAGCTCTCGATGAGGTTAAGACTGAAGTTCAGTGCGTTAAGATTATTGCTCTCGGGGACATTCACAACGTTGTTGACCAGTAGCTGTCCAGAGGCGGAGTAGACGGGTGCAACGAAGTTTTTACTGACATAGAAGGTGGTGGCGCAGGAGATAAGTACAAATACCATGATTAACCATAATTTTTTCTTTATCAGGTTAATGTAATCCAAAATCGTCTTTTCCACAGTAACCCTCCTTCCGCTTGTGTTCGTTTTGAAAGCAATCATGAAAGTTTCAGATGTCTTGCTTTTATTCTAACAATGCGCAGGATTTATCACATGCCCCCTCGCATCACTTTACACTTCACTTTTGAGTGACTCCGTTCGGTCCTCCAGAGGGGGTGGATGGTATACTTTAGTACCATATGACTGAAAAATGCTAACATCACTGGTGAGCCTTACACTCTTCCCGTGTGATGGTTATTGTCCCTGGACGCAAAAAAACACGGACAACGTGGTCCGTGCTCCGTCCCCGATCATTCACAGGGATAATTATTAATCGTATGACATCTCATATTTGGTAAGCCCGACAGCATTGGCATATAAGGCTGCCTGTGTCCGGTCCGCCACCTGCAGCTTCGCCAGAATCTGGCTGACATGCTTTTTGACGGTGAATTCGCTGATGAACAGGCGTGAAGCAATCTCACGGTTGCAGGCCCCCTGTCCCAGTTCGATCAGGACTTCCTTCTCTTTGGGTGTAAGCTCATCGGTTGGACTGTTGCCGCTCATGCGCATCTTGTCTTCCATCAGCCCGGGATCGTAATACTTCCTGCCCTTGTGAACCAGTTGAATTGCAAACAGCAATTCCTCAGGCAGAGCTTCCTTCAGTACATAACCGTCTACCAGCACTTCCTCCGCCTTCAGGAAATCTTCCCGGCTGGCTGAGGACGTAAGCAGGATGAACTTGCATGAGAACCCGCGTACGCGTGCTTCCTTGATAATATCCAGGCCCGATTCATCGGCAAGCTTCAGATCAATCAGCACAAGATCTGGTTGTATCTCCTCAATCACGAGCAGAGCTTCTTGGCCATTCGTTGCTTCGCCGGCAAACTGCAGATTGGACTGCATGGAAATCACAGATGCCAATCCTCTTCTCACCAAAGGGTGATCATCAACAATGACGATTTTCACTTGAACGACCTCCTGCCTAAAGTTTATGCATTTTTCAGTTCAGCCACACCAACAGGTATAGAGATCATAATTCGGGTTCCAGCATTCTCGCTGCTGGATAACTGGAAATCACCGCCAAGGGACTGTGCCAGATATTGCATATTCTTCATTCCCAGTCCGCCTGAGTGCTCCTCAGATTCGGTCAAAATCAGATCCTTATCGAAGCCGACACCATCGTCGACAATCGATAATCTGATCCATTTCGGCTTAAGTGACAGTTCGACATCCACCCGGCTGGCAGCACCATGTCGTATGGCATTGCCGGTAGCTTCGGAAATAATCCGGAAGAGTGCCTTGTGGTAAGGATAAGGGAGACTGAAATCATCCCCCGTTATTTTTAGTTCTATCTCAACATCGTTAAGCCTGGACAGGCTCTTCAGATGCGAGCGCACCATCCCAAGCCAGCTCGGGCCGCCGCTCTTCTTGGAGCTGAGGCTGTAGATGGTAATCCGCAGCTCCTTGGCCACCTTCGTGGCTGAATCGTGGATAAGCTCGATCTGCTCCTCCAGCTCCCGTTCAGACATCTTGCGCCAGGTCTGCTTCAGAGAATGAGTCGCATAGACAATGCCGAAAAGACTCTGGGAGACACTGTCATGCATCTCATCGGCTATCCGGTTCTGCTCGTTCGTGATGATCAGCCGGTTCTCGATCACGCCCAGCTCATGGCGCTCAAGAATAATCGCACTCAGCTCCGACAGGAACATCAGCTGCTGGATGTACCATCTGCGGCCCTCCAGCCCTTCTGAGGCTTCCAGCCTCACACCAATCATACCGACGAACCTGGTACTCATTCTTACCGGCATCAGCAGGAAGTCGCCGATTCCCGGCATACTCTTGAATACCGGTTCACGCTGCAGCCTCCATTCATGCTCATGCTTCTCCAGTTCCATGAACAGCAGACGCTCCTCTTCATGCTGCCACCCCGTCTGCCGGCTCTGCGGAGCAGGTTCCCCGCTTTTTTTGGCGAACCAGAACAGGGCCTTCTCCAGCTTGGTAAGCTTGACTACATAGTCGGTAATCACTTGGCCTATATTCATGAAGTCATGCTGGCTTGATGTTTCCACGATGTGATAAAGCGATTTGATATGTTCCATGGTATCGTTGGTCCGCGCGTTCGCTTCTTCCCGCTGCCGCTTTATCCCCTTAACCATCTGCATAACTATAACCGCGAGAGACAGGGCTAGAAACAGGTTACCATTGGCAAGTATAATTTCAGCAATCGTAAGACCGGGCGAATCGGAAGTCATATAGCCGGATACTGCTACCATGGCAATATAGCCCAGGATCAGACTCCATGTGTAATAAAAAGAGAGTGCCCCCGCCGCAAACAGCACCGGGTTAAGGACATATAGCTTAAAAGGACTGTCGTATCCTCCAGTAAATAACATCAACACCACAATAAGTGCCGTCTCCACACTGATCATTAGCATGAGAGCACGGGCTCTTGTCTGGAACCTCCGGTAATAATAAGGGAATAGTTGAGCAAATAAGAATAGCACAATGATTAGTAGGGATTTGTATATTACGGAAGGCCCCACAGGAACCATGAGGTACATAAATGATGTGAGGGACAAAGAAAAGATTCTGAAAAAGGCGATCGTACGATCTTCTACGGTTAATTTAATGTTCATCCCACCACCCTATTCTCCAGTTTGTGGAAAATTCGAGTTTATTCTAAGCTATGTTTAAAAGCATCATACATGAGAAAAATCACAATAACAAGTTTCGTTTTCTAATGATAGCGTTTACTTTAAAAATAAAATGGGTATTATTATTGTTTTTTCAAGAGAAATTAACCAACTCTATCCAACTTCGAAAATGATAGCGTATGCAATATTATCCAATTCCTCTCCGGGCATGACGAAGAGCCTCTCCCAGCAGGGACAGGCTCTTCAAAGACGCGATGTCTTCGTTCATCAGGTTCATTTCACCCGTTACAGTCTATTCAGTCACCGCCGGCAAGGCTTGCTCCAGCTTGGTCTCATTGCATATACAAATTTGGTAGCGTTGTTCGCCAACGATATGATACCCGGTGGACAGAATACGCAAGGTATGATTAAGTCCTACCACCTTATGGAGACTGCGGCAACTGATGCAGTAATATTCTCTCAATAGTCTCATCTCCGGCATAGTCTAGAAGAACTAATCTAGAACTGCTAATATGTTCTAAATCATATCACTGTTTTTTTCTGCATGTCAACAAAAAAATACAAAATACGACATTGTTCTGAGATGATTTTGCGGTAAAAAGTAGAATTTTGTCGTAAATTCAGTCATAAATGATTCCGGCAGGTCTGTGGAGAGAGGCCCATATATTTCTTGAACAGCCTTGAGAAATAAAAACTATCTCTATAATGAAGCATCCCTGCTATCTCCTGCACCTGCAGGGAGGTATTGAGCAAGAGATGCTTGGCCTCGGCCATCTTCAGCCGGTGGATATATTCATGCAAGGGGTACCCGCTGCTCCGCCGCACGGTGCGGCGGAGTGTAGACATGGAGAGGTGCAGGCCTTCAGCCAGCCGCTGCAGATCCGGCTTCTCATAGATGCAGGCATTCAGCGCTTCCCGGATCAGCGGCATCGCCCCTTGCTGCCACAGGCGGTTACTGCCCTGAAGTTGCAGCGAGCATTCCAGCAGCATCTCTTCCAGCAGCAGCGCAGCCCGGTCCGCATCACCGGGAACTCCCCCGGCCATGAACTCCAGAATCTGCTCAAAGGACGCGTCCAGCCCTTCCGCCTTATCCCCCCGGGTCACCTCTCCTCCGGCAATCATTCCGGCCTCCAACCACTCCGTTACACGGCTTCCGCTGAAATTAACATAATATTCGTCCCAATACCCGCCAGGCGGCGGTCCGAAGCTGTAGCTGCAGCCGGGTCTGAAAAAAAACAGGCTACCCTCACGGACCTGCTGCTCTTGTCCTCCGTTCTCCATATACGTCCCGCTTCCGGAGACTATATACACAAATGCCCATTGTTCAAACACCGCACCGGAACGAAACAGCGTTCTTCCCGGCAGATGGCCGGCTTGCCCTATGCGAATCGACTTCAAGCGGAGCCTGGAGGGCTCGACCTTCGGATCAATAATACGTATCGGATAAGGACTGATCATATAATCCATGAGCTTGGGCATACATTGCATTCCTCCATCTATTCAGGAGTGATATGTTTGTAATGAAGATGATCATATTTTACATGAATAAGGGGTGTCACGCTATGCCTGAGGTTATTCATTTACAGCTCTTTCCCCGTCCGCAGAAGGTCATGGTCTCTGAAGGTCTGTTTCACATTCCCGGCAATGGCAGCATTGTTCTGGCCGGTGAGTCCCAGGTCTCCGCACTTCCCGCAGCCCGCAGGCTTCAGCAGATCACTTCCGGGGTGATCCGGTTGAGCCTGCCTTTGTCTATAGGGCTGCGTTCTGCCACAGTTCCGGCTTGTACCTTCCGCTATAACGCACTGCTTACAGAAGGAGCTTATGAGCTTCACATTAATGAAGAGGGAATCACTGCCGCTTATGGCTCTGCGCAAGGCGCTTATTATGCAGCCACGACGCTGAAGCAGCTCCTGGAGCAGTTCGGCAGAACTTTGCCTTATCTGCATATCCGCGATCAGCCGGATTTCGCGGCCAGAGGACTGATGCTTGATATCAGCCGCAACAAAATTCCCAAGCTGGAAACGCTGTACCGGATCATCGATCTGATGGCCGATCTGAAGCTCAATCAGTTGCAGCTATATATAGAAGGAGCTCCATTTGCTTACGAGTCCTTCCCCCAGGTATGGGAGCTGGAAAGTCCGATCACCGGCGATGAAATTCTGCTGCTGGATGCGTACTGCCGCGAGCGCTATATCGAGCTTGTGCCTAATCAGAACAGCTTCGGCCATATGGAGGGCTGGCTGACCCGGCCGGAGTTCAATCACCTGGCGGAAGCCCCCGAAGGCTTCATGCTCCCCGAGCATATGTACAACAGCGATTTATATCCGGGCGGACTGTTCATGCATCCCGGAACCTTCGATACGGAAGATCCGGAAGTGCTGAAGCTCCTGGACACCATGTACGATGACCTCCTGCCGTACTTCACCTCGAATCTAGTCAATGTCGGATGCGATGAGACTTATGAAGTGGGATTGGGGAAAAACAAGGCCTTGGCTGAGGCAACCGGAAAGGGAGAACTCTATCTGTCCTTCCTGCAAAAGATTCATGGCCTGGTCAAGCAGCGCGGCAAAACCATGCAGTTCTGGGGCGATATCATTATCCAGCATCCGGAGCTGATTCCCCGGCTGCCGAAGGACATTATCGCTATGGAATGGGGCTACGGCGACACGCATCCCTTTGAAGCGGATACCCTGAAATTCCGTGAAGCAGAGATTCCGTTCTATGTCTGCCCCGGGACCAGCTCCTGGAACTCCCTTACCGGACGGACCGATAATATGCTGGCCAATCTGCGTAATGCTGCAGTTCACGGCAAACGAAACGGGGCAATCGGTTACCTGATTACCGATTGGGGCGATTTCGGACACTGGCAGCATTTGCCGGTCAGCTACGCAGGATTCGTATACGGTGCTGCACTCGCCTGGAATGTGGAGGGGAATCTGGAAACGGATGTAACCCCTTACCTGAATCATTCAATCTTCCAGGACCGGTCCGGCTTGATCGGACAATTGCTTCTGGATCTGGGAAATTACTACAAGCTTGAATCAGGGACCAGCCATCCGAATGATACGGAGATGTCCATGCTGCTGCGCAGCGAGCTGGATAATGCGCTGCTGGCCGCGAAGCTCTCCGGGGAGCAGCTTCAGCAGTTGGAGCAGTACATCGGCGGCATTGAAGTAAGGCTGGGACAACTTGCCCTGGAATGCAATGATGCCGGTCTGGTCGTAGAAGAACTAAGCAACGGAATCCATTTCGTGAGACATGCCGTGCAATTGACCCGGCTCAAACAACAGCTCGCTGGCGGAGATCCGCAGCTTGAAGCACCGCAGGTTCAGGCGCTGATGCAGGATCTGGATCTGCTGCTCCACCAGTACCGCCAGCTATGGACCCGCCGCAACCGGCCGGGCGGCCTGGAGCGCAGCGTCTCGAAGCTGGTCCGCCTGCGCGGAGAATACGCCGATCTTGCCGCGAAACTAGGCGCGGCAGCAGTTCGGTAGACTACATTAGGTAAGACACCATGGAACGTACAAAAGAAACCTCTCCATTGAAATGGTTATGTGGTTACTCCATTTCACCAAAGGGCGGTTTCTTTTGGTTTTCCCCGTTAAAAATGTGACCTTCAGCAACAAACTTTGGATTGTAATAGGCTCAGCGCAGGATTATAATATGATCAAATAACCACTTTTTGTATATTTTTAGAAGGACGATACATAATTGACAGGAGACAAGCCTATGGATTGGCTTCATGCTTATGAGGACAAGCTCCGTGTGGTCTTTGAGGAGAACCGCAGGGTAATCGCAGCGTTTCCAGAGCCGCTTAACGCCCGCGGTCTGGCGTATCTCGATCAGTTCAACGTGTTCAACCCGGACAGCCATAAGAATTACATCTGTTACCTGCTGCCTTTCTGGCTCCAGGATCCGTGTAGCCTCAGTCCTGAACTGGCCCGCAGGATGTCCGCAGGTAACGTCTTCCTCATGCTCTACTTCTTCCTTCAGGATGATCTGATGGACAGCCCGGAGGCCTCAGCTGCGCAGGCGCTCCCGCTTGCCAATCTGCTCTATGTGGAGTTTCTGGCTACCTACCTTCCACTGTTCCCGGCGGACTCTCCGTTCTGGTCCTGCTTCAGCCGCTATATCCGGGAGTGGGCAGACAGCGTGAGCGGTGAAGCCGGCAGCGATTATTTCCTGAATGACCGCACCCGTCTCTCCCATAAGGCCAGTCCGCTCAAGCTCTGCAGTACGGCTGCGCTGCTGCTCTCAGGCCAGACTTCTTCCACTTACGAGGCCGAGGAGATGATTCACACTGTACTGTTGACCCTGCAGATGCTTGACGACTACGAGGATTGGCAACAGGATCTGGAGGACGGCAGCTACAACTGCCTGCTGTCACTGGCACGCTCCTGTGCCGGAATTGCCGCTGGAGAACGGCTCACTGAAGCAGCAGTGAAGAACTTCATATATGTAGCAGGCGGGCTTGCGGGATATGCGGCAACGGCCCAGGCCAACCACCTTATGCTGGAGGAAGCCACCTTACAGCTGCCCCTGCTGGTATCCTTCCATCTGGTGCTGGTGCAGAACCTCCAGCAGATCGCCGCAGCCATCGAAGCGCAGAAGCAATTACTGCTAGGCGGAGGGCTCGATTACTGGCTATCTACGCACGCAAATCTCTCATAATTTATACATAAAGCAATAGAATTATAGAATGGCCTATGCTATACTAAAAAGGCAATTATAACCATTTTGAAAGGGTGATTGTATTGTCAGTAGGAGTTCTTAAGAATCAGGTGATTCAGAAGGCGTGGGAAGATCCGGCTTTCAAACAAAGACTGCTTGAAGATCCGAAGGCAGCGCTCCAGGAAGCGCTGGGCATCAACCTTCCTGACAACATTACACTGAAGACCGTGGAGGAAGGCTCGAATGAATTCTACCTGGTCATTCCCCCAAGCCCGTCTTCGGATGTAATGAAGACACGTATCACCCCAATGGGAACCTGGTAGCATACTCAAGTCATACTATTATCGGGAGTTGGAATCGTCCAGTCCTTCTGCACGCGGCAGAAGGGTGATGGACTCGGTTCCAGCTCCTTTTTTGCTCATAAAACGGATTTCGCCCTCCATCGCTTCAATAATACGGAACGTGACCATTAGCCCGAGCCCCGTGCCCTTCGTCTTGTTGGAGGAGAAATACGGCTCACCCAGACGGCTAAGCACAGCCGGTTCCATGCCTGCCCCGTTATCCTTAATATGAATATGTACCTTATCCCCCCGGCTATAGGCCAGCAGATGAATCGTGCCTTCCTCGCCCAGGGATTCAATGCTGTTCTTGATGATATTAATCATCGCCTGCTTGAACTTCGAGGAATTCCCTTTGACCCACAGACCGTCTTCCACCTCCAGAATCATTTTGCCTCCGTTCAGATGGCATAGAGGCAACAGAATGCTCTGGATATGCATGAATTCTTCATTCACATGGAGCAGGGAGACCTGTTCAAATTCCGGCTTGGCAAAGGTCAGGAAATCGGTGATGATGCTCGCCGCCCGGTCCAGCTCACTGAGCGCCATGGACAGATATCTCTCTTCGTCCCCGCTCGACTTCTCGCTGAGCAGCTGGAGGAACCCCCGGGTCACCTGGAGCGGGTTGCGCACCTCATGGGCTACCGATGCTGCCAGCTCGCTGATGATCTCCATTTTCTCCGACCGCTGCAATTCGTTGTTGAACAGCTCCAGCTCCTGCGAATACTTCACTACCTGCTGATGATTCTGCGCGAGCCGCCGCCCCAGAATTACAATCAGCGAGAGAATGAACACGACCAGCGCCCACTTCCAATAGAAGAGATCATAATTTCCGCGTTTGAAATAATACCACAGCAGCTCCAAGATCCCGGTAAGGGCAGCCGTACCGAAGCCGCATGCGAAGATGATCGCATCCTTGTTGCGCTTCAGGGAGAACACGATGACGCAGCCGATCAGCAGAATGAATTGAAGAATCATAATAATGCCGACAATCTTGGTCGAGATGAAATAGTAGAATTCCACATACCGCCCCCCGGAGAGTGCATTTATAATGAGGAGTACACAGCAGAATAAGGAATAAAACATCTGGAATTTACGAAATCTGCGGATGATGCCGTATTTGCCCCCGCCGAATATTTTCTCGAACAGAAAGGTCAGTGCGGGTAACAGGGACAACAGCGCCACATCGAACAAAAACACACTGAGCCCGCCCAAATAGCTGTAGAAGGTATACATGAAGGGCGAGTAGGTTACAGACAGCACACCGGTAGAGGCGATGACAATGGACAGCGAGGCCGCCACCGGGAAATACTCCTTGTTCAGGAAAAATGCGCACACAAACAGAACCGCCGCCACAAAGATAAAAGCGCCGCCCAGAATCACATCTATGAGTCCGTTTTTGATATAATCCTTGATCAGAATACTGTGCTCCCCGAGTATCACCTGCTCTTTGATTCCGATCCGGTCCTGGAGCGTCTGCGTCCAGATATAGAGCGTCTTGCCATTATCCCGGATATCCAGAGGCACAAGCAGGGAATAGTTATCCATAATGAAGCCTCTGTCCCCTTCAAAAACCAGCCGGTCCTCCACGTACACCTTCACATGCAGCGCATAGATCGTCTGAATATAGACGGAAGGAGACACGTAATGATAGGAAGGCAAAGTAATCTTGGTCCAGGCGGACGATACCCCGGGAGGCTTCTGCGGCATCTCGGCCTTCGCCTCCACATCGATCCACCCCTGCTCTTCCGTTACCGGAGCCCGGAGTCCGCCATCCGCCGGTCCCTCCTGCCACTTCATCTGCCAATGTCTGATCTCACCAGCGGGGGAGGCGCTTTGCGCTGACACCAGAAGGCTCCCGCAGGTAATGCTGAGCAGAAAAAACACTAACGCTGTATGTAAACTTTTGACCATCAAAGACATGCACGCACCTCAGTGGAAAGTTTCAGAAGCAAAGTTCTGTTAGTGTTAATATTTCGCCCCATGCTCGGCCCATCCCTTCAAAAAAACGGAATAAACAAAAATATTTTCTAATTACTGAAGGAGGCTGGCAATTTAATAAGCACTTCAGTTCCTTCACCCTTGCGGCTGTTGAACTCAATGGTACCGTTCATCGCTTCAACAATACGGAAGGTGACCATGAGGCCAAGTCCTGTGCCCTTGGTCTTGTTAGAATAATACGGCTCCCCCAACCGGGCCAGCTCAGTGACCTTCATTCCCACGCCGTTATCCTTCACGCTGATAATTACCGAGCCGCCTGTCCTCCAGGCCGTTACCACGATCATTCCCTCCTCCCGCAGGGATTCAATGCTGTTCTTGATCAGATTAATGAACGCCTGCTTGAATTTGGCCGGGCTGCCCGTCACGTGAAGCTCCTTCTGCAGCCGCAGCTCTATAGAACCGCCCTGCAGATTAGCCAGCGGCAGCAGAATTCCCGACACATGCCTCAGCTCGCCCGAGACTTCGAATACATCCACGGCATCCACGCCCGGCTTCGCAAAGGTCAGGAAATCGGTAATGATTACCGAGGCCCGGTCCAGCTCCTCCACAGCCATCTGCAAATATTCCTTCTCCTTATTGCCGGAGCGTTCGCCCAGTATCTGCAGGAACCCACGGGTGACCTGGAGCGGATTACGTACCTCATGGGCCACGGAGGCGGCGAGTTCACTGATAATTCCCATTTTCTCCGAACGCTGCAGATCATTATTGAATTTCTCCAGCTCCCTGGCGTATTCCAGCGCCTTCTCATGGCTCTCCGCAAAGCGTTTCCCCATAATAACGATCAGGGATATCACAAACACCATCATTCCCCACTTCCACCAGTACAGATGATATCTCTCCGCAGAGATGAAGTACCGCAGCAGCTCCGCCAAGGATACCACGGCAAACACAGAGAAACCGCCGGAGAACAGGGTGGCATCTGAATTGCCCCTGCGGGCATAAGAAAGCGACAGATACAGCAGGTAAACAAACTGGACAATCATTAGTACACCGGTTGCGTTAATGGTCAGCACCGAATACAGGGAGTCCAGCCGGAAAGAGAGCAGTGCATTCAGAATAAGCGCAGCGGCACAGAACAGGGAGTACGCCAGCTGAAAATTACGCACCCGGGTAGTGAACCCCCGCTTGCCGGGTCCGAACAACTGTTCAAAATAGAGTGTGAATGCCGGCAGAAGCGTAAACAAGGCCAGATCAAAACAAATCTGCCTCAGGCGCTCCCCGCCGCTTAGGATCAGTGACAGAAACGGGGAGTAGGTAATCAGCAGCACCCCAAAGGACAGGATGACCAGGATTAGATAGAAACCGCTGTAGAATAATTCCGGCTTAAGAAACAACAGGCAGATCAATAAGGCTCCGGCCATGAAGATCATGGCTGCTCCGAGCACAAGATCCACCAGATCCTGCTTCACATAAAAGGACAGCAGCTTAGTGTAGCTGCCGACCCTTACATCCCCTTCGATCCCAAACTCTCCGCTGCCCGCATTCCATAGATAGAGCGTCTTGGCACTGCCATGTGTTGGTAGCGGAATCAGCACTTTGTTGCCGCTATATTCCACATCGTCGCTGGAATCGTAGATAAGCTGGTTGTCTATATATGCTTTCAGGCTGTCGCCAAATACTTTATCGATCAGAATAGCAGGAGTTGCTCCGGCAGGGGGCAAGGTTAGCCGCAGCCAGGCGGAGGCAGTACCTGAAGGCGGAGACGGTCTGTCATTCCTGGCCTGCACCCATGTCCACTCGGCAGCTGACCATGCCGCTGCAGCTTCTATGCCGTCGATCTCGGCCGTCTCCCACTTCAGCTCCCATGCCGGAATTTCTGCTTCTGTATGTCCGTCCCATTCCATGGCGATTCCCACCGGAATTAGGGTGATCACGAGCAGCAGCATAATGAAGACTGCGGCCGTTTTGGTTGATGCTAACTTCATTGTGGCACCTCAGTGAATCCTTAGTTGTATTTATGTAGTCCATATGACTCTTATTTTCGACAACGTTTGCACAATACCTGCCATCAGACTGCAAATAACCTCGAAACGGCTCGGTTAATTCATCTATTCCGGTTATTCTGCCGCAGGAATGAATATATTAAGCAGAACAGCAGCCCGGATGCCTGGCAGATTCGCCGCCGCTTAAGCCGCTGCCTAAAAGGGTATAGTTGTACTATAAGATGTAGAAGGCCTACAACAAGGGAAAAGGGAGCTGATTGACGATGGGTAATGAATTCAATAAGACGGAAGCCGACTTTGCATATGAGCGCTATACCAAAATGGGCGGTGTCTCCCCCGAGCAGGATATCCCGCTGGAAGAATTACGTCCGCTTGGCACGATTACTGAGCAAAGCCCCAGTGAGGAGACCCCTGGCGCCGCCGGGAACCGCCCGCTGGAGTCCGCACTGGCCAGTCATGACCCTGCCCATTTCACACCGATCGATTTCGACGGTGTAGTAGATGACGGCTCTGATCCGGCGCTGGAGAGCGACCCTATTCTAGCGGCCGATATCGGGCTGAATGTACCGGACGCCGGGCTTGGCCCACGGGCAGACCGCCCTGTTCCTGCTTCTGCCACCCCCGGTCCGCAGCGGGATGAGCTGCTGGAGTCGGAGGCTATATACACGGCCGGGGCGGCTGGATTAACCGGCAGTGTCATTAATTATGCTGACGCTGAGGAAGGGCTGGCGGAAGAAGCGGAGGAAGCCGCACCGCTGGAGGATGTCCCGGATGCTGACGAGCTGGTTCCCGGAAGCAGCATCGACCCGGTCTCCCCGGACCCTGACGCCATGCCCGGAACCGATGTGCTGAACGGCTCGAACGGTGACGAGTAGAAACGGCTAAGCGGTCCGCAGATCCATATTGACTTTTGGAGACAATCGGCTTACGATAGTTTCATTCAATTGCGGCGATGGAGTTCGCCATAACCGCCCTTCGGGGCTAATGACTCCTACCAGTGGTTAACTACGCTGGTAGGAGTCTGTTTTGATTTCAGGGTATTATTTATTTCGGGTCAGGGGGCATTAGCCATAATGAAGAGGAAGTATGAACGGTGGGCAGCGCTGGCAGCGCGCCGGAGCCAGCTTGCGCTCTGGAGTACATTCGTGAAATGGGTGATTCTGGGAGGAATGGTCGGGCTGCTGGCAGGAAGTGCCTCGGCCTTGTTCCTGGCCAGTCTGAACGCGGTCACCCAGGTAAGGCTGGAGCATGCCTGGCTGCTCTTCCTGCTTCCGGCGGGAGGCGCGCTCGTCAGCGGAATGTATATGCGTTACGGCAAGAGCAGCAGCAAAGGGAACAATCTGATTCTGGAGCAGATCCGCCAGGGCAACGAAGCGATTCCGCTGCGTATGGCCCCGCTGGTCCTTGGCGGGACGCTGATTACCCATCTCTTCGGCGGCTCGGCCGGACGTGAAGGCACGGCTGTGCAGATGGGCGGCAGTCTTGCCGACGCACTCGGACGCTGGCTCAGAATCGGTCCGCTGGACCGCCGAATCCTGCTGATGTGCGGCATCAGCGGCGGCTTCGGCTCTATCTTCGGCACCCCGCTGGCCGGAACGGTGTTCGGCCTGGAGGTGATCGCCATCGGGCTGATCAGCCATAAGGCGCTGCTGCCCTGTTTTGCCGCCAGCTTCACCGGTGATCTGGTTGCCTCCCGCTTGTGGGGCGTTCACCATATCCACTATCAGGTGGATGTCTTCCCCGGTATGGATGCGCTGGTGCTGGTCAAGGTTATTTTCGCCTCCATCCTGTTCGGCTTGTGCAGCCTGCTGTTCAGTGAGCTTACCCATTACCTGAAGCGGACCTTCACCGCCATAATCCGTAATCCTATGCTCAAAAGTGCCGCCGGCGGGCTGATCATCATCGCCCTGGTCTACATAGCCGGTTCCAGGGACTATCTGGGGCTGGGCCTTCCGCTGATCAGCAGCTCCTTCGAAGACGGCGTATCGCCCTTCGCCTTTCTGTGGAAGCTTATCTTCACCGCCTTCACCCTGGGGGCCGGCTTCCAGGGCGGCGAAGTGACGCCGCTATTCGCTATTGGAGCTTCTCTGGGGAGCACACTGGCCGGAGTGCTTCATCTATATGGGCCTTTTCTGGCTTCGCTTGGCTTCATCGCTGTCTTCTGCGGAGCAACCAATACACCGCTTGCCTGCTTCATTATGGGCATCGAGCTGTTCGGCTCCGGCGGAGCGGTCTATATGTTCATTGCCTGCGTCATCAGCTATCTGTTCTCCGGGCACAGCGGAATCTACAGCTCCCAGCTCATCGGCATCTCCAAAAGCGCCTTACTGCCGGTTCCTGAAGGAACGACACTCGCCGCCGCCAAAGAGCAGCCCGCACCCAAATAACCGCATCCGTCCGGCCGCAGAAGCAGGCTTTGCCAGAAGCAGGACAAAGAAGGTATGATACAGAGGTGAATGCACCAGATTATTCAACAAGTGGAAACGGCTTTGCCGTCCTTTTAAAGGAAGGTACCGTTTCAGCGAGAAATAGAAGGATAATTTATCGTGTGCAACATAGAAATTCTTATATTTGGATAAAAGGAGAGATTCTGAAGTGAAGTCTATCACAAAAAAACCCGTCATCCTGCTTGCGATGATGTGCCTGATGCTCGTCATTCTGGCGGGCTGCGGCAACAAGCCAGTGAATAATAATGCCGCCGGATATGGTAACAGCAGTACCGGAGCGGGCAGCGAGGCTACAGCAGCACCGCAGGAGAGCGCCGCCGTTACAGAAGGTGTGCCTTCAGCCACTGCCAGTCATCCGGTGGTTACGATTGAGATGGATAACGGCGCCGTCATTAAGGCCGAGCTGTATCCCGAGGTTGCCCCCAATACGGTCAACAACTTCATTTCATTGATCAAGAAGGGCTTCTATGACGGAACCATCTTCCACCGGGTCATTCCGGGCTTCATGATCCAGGGCGGGGACCCCGATGGCACAGGAGCGGGCGGACCGGACTACAGCATTGCCGGAGAATTCAATAACAACGGATTCACTAACAATCTGCTGCATACAGAGGGTGTGCTGTCTATGGCGAGAAGCAAGGATATGAACTCTGCTGGCTCCCAGTTCTTCATTATGGCCGCTGCTTATCCAAGCCTGGACGGCGATTACGCTGCCTTCGGTAAGGTTACTGAAGGACTCGAAGCGGTCCAAGCTATCGTCAGTCTGCCGCGTGGCCAGAATGACCGGCCGGATCAGCCGCCGGTGATGAAGAAGGTAACGGTAGATACCCTTGGCGTTACTTATCCCGAACCGCAAAAAGCTCAATAAACAACCCGCAAGCTGGCTGTACAGGCCGTGTCTTGCTCCAAGAATCTACGCAGAAGAGCCATCCTCCATAACCGGAGGATGGCTCTTAGCATCTTGCGTATACTTGAAGCACGCGACTTCTTATTGGAAGTGGGTGTGCTTCGTTCTCCACTGCTCCAGCTTAATGACAACCCAGAAGCCGTAGATCCCGAGTGTAATCACCGTCAACAGGAACCACTTGATCCATTGTCCGAACAGGCTGACGGCTGTACCGTCGAACCGCAGGCGCTGGCCTTCCACCACGGTATGCTCGACCTTCCAGCGGTAGAGCATTACTACAGACCAGGGATAGCAGATGCCGAAGGTACATACGGTAACCAGCCAGCCGGCCAGACACCAGCCAATGTACTCAATAAGCTTCCCGTCAAAATAAGATTCCCTGCTTCCATAATTCATCGCAGCCGTATTCATATGCAGTGCTCCCATGGGTCTCCGCCTTTCATTCATGCAAAATTATTCCTGGTTCTATTTTCCTTATTATCCACGGCGAGCACTACTACATTTCTCACAATTCTAACCCGGAGCGTAGACAATCCCCATCTTGTGCAGCAGACCCCGAACCTCACGCCTGTTGTAAGCACATGTGGTGGAGTCTAGTCTGCGAAGGGATCAGGCCCAGTATTGATCTGGCCGGTATTCGATTTCGGACTGCACAGCTATCGTTAAGCGCCCGGAGTCAGCATCATAGGTTACAGGCTGATCTCCAACGTAGTACCAATGCTTGATGACCGGCCCGTCCGCAGGCTCCTCGAAGCGGAATACATTAAGCTCCGCCTTCAGCTCAACTACCGCAGCGCCCTTATCTGCCGCCACATTCGTCAGGGTAATCAAGGTCAGCCCGCCCTGCTCATCGAAGGTGTACCCTACTCCCTCCATGCTGTTCACTAGCATGCGTCCGGTGACGGAATGCTTCACCAGCACTCTTTCCTGTTCTGCCATCCTAGCTCCTCCTTCATGTCTGTATCCCGCCGCTCATTACGGCAGATCAATCACCATGACCAGTATATCCTCATCAGCCTTCAGCTCAAGCTGTGCTATGTCCTCGATTCTCGCCGAATCTCCCGGCTGCAGCACATTATCCCCGTTCAGGGTAAGCTGTCCTTCGACCAGATATACAAAGCTGCGCCGCCCCGGCTCCTGCCGGAAATCCAGTTGCCCTCCTGCCCCAGCCTTTCCGAGATAAATCGTCATATCCTGGGCTATATCGACAATCTCCTCCGACGCTTCAGCCGCTACTACCGGAAGCAGGTTTCCTTCAAGCTTGGCCGGATCGAAGCGTCCGGTTGCATAGGAGGGAGCCGTTCCACGGGTCCGGGGCATGAACCATAGCTGAAGCAGACGGACGGGCTCACTGTCCGAAGGGTTATGCTCCGTATGAATCGCGCCGGTGCCCGCCGACATCCGCTGAATCCCGCCGAAGGACGTCTGCGCAACATTGCCCAGGTTGTCCTCATGACGAAGCACGCCGGACAGCACAATCGAGACAATCTCCATGTCACTGTGCGGGTGGGCGCCGAAGCCTTTTCCCGGAGCGATCGTATCATCGTTACAGACCCGCATCGGCCCGAATGCCGTGTTGTCCGGATCATAGAAATCCCCGAAGGAGAATACATGACTGCCCTTCAGCCAGCCGAGATCGAACTGGTGCGCAGACGCAGCCGGGTAGATTTTAATCAATGGAATCGCCTCCTAATGGTTATTATGAAGTGGTCGATATCTGCAATTCAGAAACGATGAACCATTTCTTGGACGCAGTATCCTTGAAATACACCTGGATCGTATAGTTCCCCTTGTCGGTAACCTTATAATTATACGCTGCCGATTTGAACCAGAAGCTGTCCTTCTTCTCTGTGATCGGCTGGTTATCCACAACTTCCGTCTTGCCTGCCGGGTCTGTGATGGTGATCTTCAGATCGGTTATATCTGTTTTGAGATCATCCACCTGCACCAGGGCAGAGAAGGTATTGCTGGTGTCGCTTCTGACTTTGCCGAAAATCTTGCCCTGCTCATCCAGCAGCACCGTGTTCACATTAGGCTTGTAGATCTTGACCGTCCCCGCTGACTCGTCCACGGATACAATCGCCTGCATATTCTCAGAAACCTGATCCACAGGCACATAGACCCCGCCCTCCGAGGATAATGCAGGCTGCTTAAGCAGCGTATTATTCACATAGAATGAGAGATCTGTTTTGCCCGCAGCAGCATACAGCAGGCCTCCTCCCGAGACCAGCATCAGGCACATTGTTGAAATCGCCAGCTTGCGCATCTTCCCCATTATTCCCGTCCTCCTCTATAATGTCCTATGCTGTTTATACCCTTCAGGGGGCAAGGAGTTGCTGTGAATTGTAAAATAAAACCGGTTGTACAATTTCCTGAGGAAAAGGCACAACCGGTTACGGGAAATAATGGAGGATGTACGCCTCCGGTTACTTTAGGAGACCCTTTTACAGCTTAGCGATCGTCTCGGTAAGAATCGGTACAATCTGTGATTTACGGGACACTACACCCTTCAGCACAGCCTTGTTGTCATCCAGCTTCACATTGTAAGCCTGCTCCACAGCACCAGCTACGCGGCCCAGGGCGAGGCCCACGGAATCGTTGTTCAGGATATCGGTAACCACGAACAGGAACAGATCCAGTCCCTTGTCGTCAATAATCGCGGTAAGCGCCGCTTCCAGCTCCGCCTGCTTGGACAGAACATCATTCACATCCACAGCGTTAACCTGGGCAATCTCGACTTTATATTCACCCATCTTGAATTCCTTCGCATCCAGAGAGATCAGTTGAGCAATGCTCTTGTCACTCAGGTCTGCACCGGCTTTGAGCATGTCCAGCCCATAGCTATCAGCATCCACTCCGGCAATGACCGCCAGCTCACGCGCAGCAGCTACATCCTGCTCCGTGCAGGTCGGCGATTTGAACAGCAAGGAATCGGAAATGATAGCGGACAGCATCAGACCGGCGATGTTCTTAGGAATGGCCACGCCATTCTCTTTGTACAGCTTATTCAGAATGGTAGCCGTACAGCCCACCGGTTCAGCCCGGTAATACAGCGGATAGGCCGTCTCAAAATTCGCAATCCGGTGATGATCAATAACCTCAACCACACGAACCTGATCGATATCATTCGCACTTTGCTGGCGTTCATTATGGTCAACCAGAATCACTTGTTCAGCTTCGCCGGCTACGTTCTCCACCAGACGCGGCGCCTCTACCCCGAAGTGGTCGAGGGCGAACTGCGTCTCTCCGCTGATATCTCCAAGCCGGACCGGCTCGGCATCCCAGCCCAGTTCCTTCTTCAGTGCCGCATAAGCAATGGCCGAGCAGATCGTATCTGTATCCGGGTTTTTGTGACCAAAGATCAAAGTTTTTGTCATTTCCAATCTCCTTACTATGTTTTTTGTGAGAATAATATACCATACATTGATAGAGACCTGCCAGAGACCTGTACATATCGGCCTAAGATTAACCCCGAGTAGGCTCCTGTACTGGCTGTAAAAGTAGCCCCCGCTTCGTCTTCGGCAGCGTCTCAGGCGCATTCTCCCCGAAGAGCGGCTCGTTATCCGAGAACAGATCCGGGTTCTCTCTGAGCATGCCGCTCAGGATACGGGTGGTCTCCACGGTGCCGCAGAGCATAACCTCCGCATCACCGAAGCTGCCCCTGCGTAGCGCTCCGCCATCCTCCAGCACAGATTCCACCTTCCAAAAATGCTGCGACCAGGACAGTCCGCAGTGTCTGCGCGAAGGCACCGCGATCTCTTCCCCTTCAGGTGTCACGGTATAAAGATCCTCATGCCCGTCCGTCATCCGGCCGGGAATATCCACCCACTCTTCAATGCCGTGAATGAACGTATTCCGCCGCAGATCCACACCGAGCAGCATAATCTCCGCTCCCCGGTCCAGCAGCTTGCCATAGACCGACCCGCGTGCGCAAGGCGTATCCCAGCGCTCATCTCCGGCTGTGAACACCGCTGCATCCCTGCCGAGCGCCGCCACCGAATGCGTGGGATGCCAGGAACGGATCACGCGCGGCCGCTTCCGGAACAACTCCGGCAGAATGCCCACGCAGACGGGTGACTCCAGCACCGAGAAGCGCGGATTCTGCCCGTCAATATAAGACCAGGTATGGGTGGGCAGGACCAGCAGCCCCTCCTTCATATATTCTGAGAGAACATCCAGTACGGTATCCGCTCCTCCTTCCACTTCACCGATGCTTTTGAGCGAGGAATGGACCAGCAGTGTCCCCTGCGGATCGACTCCCATCCCCTCCAGCTGCTTCATCAGACTTGATCTGGTATGCATGATTAACCCCGCTTTCCTGAATAATAAATACCAGCTTGAAATAGACCTTGAAATACACCTTGCAAAATTACTCATTTACTATTAAAATTATAGTAACTTAATATTAATAAGTAATTTTTATATATAACAATCAACCCATATCTCAGGAGGTATTCCCATGAGTTTAACACTAAAAGGGCTTCACCATGTATCTGCCATTACCGCCAAAGCGCCGGAGAACTACAAATTCTATACCGAAGTGCTCGGACTCCGCTTGATCAAGAAGACCGTCAACCAGGATGACGTATCCGTCTATCACCTGTTCTACGGGGATGAGACCGGGAATCCCGGTACGGAGCTTACCTTCTTCGAGTTGCCTAACGCAGGGCGCAACCGCGATGGCAATAACAGCATCTCCGCGCTCTCCCTGCGCGTTCCCGGGGACGATGCTCTGCTCTTCTGGACACAGCGCTTCACGGTGTTCGGCGTAGAGCATGAGGAAATCACCGAACGCGGCGGCCGCAAGACACTGGCCTTCACCGACCATGAGGGCCAGCGCCTTATCCTCGTCTCGGATGAACATAACGAGGGCATGCCCGGCGGCAAGCCATGGGCCAAGAGCCCGGTTCCTGCCGAGTATGCGATTGTCGGACTGGGACCGGCACATCTGACTGTCGAGACCGCGGAGCATACGGCCCTGATTCTGGAGGACCTGCTAGGCTTCCGCCGCGCAGGAAGTTATCCATCTCCGGTGGCGGGCCAGCCGGATATTATCGTGTTCGAGACCGGTGAAGGCGGCTCCGGCACGGAGATCCATCTGGAGGAACGCAGCGATCTTCCGCAGGAGCGCCTGGGACGGGGCGGCGTACATCATGTAGCCTTCCGCGTCGACAACGAAGAGGAGCTGAAGCAGTGGATTGAACGCATCCGCAGCGTACAGCTCCCGAACTCGGGCTTTGTAGACCGCTTCTACTTCCGCTCGCTGTACTTCCGGGAGCCGAACGGTATTCTGTTCGAGCTGGCCACCGACGGACCGGGATTCGCCACGGATGAGGAGGTCGAGCATCTGGGCGAGACGCTGGCCCTGCCGCCGTTCCTGGAAGCAAGGCGCGAACAGATTGAGGCTCACCTGAAGCCGCTGGATACCCGCCCGCAGGACTAACCTTATAGCACCCTGGCGAAATAGCCTTGGCAAATTGCACATGAAGAAACTCCGGCTGTCGTACAAGCCGGAGTTTCTTTTTGGGTTAGCCAAGCCTGCATAACAGCTTAGGCTTACTGGCTCAGATCAGCTCTCCGACCAGGTGATCGTGAAGAGGTTGAAGCCGGGCCGGGCCGTGGAGGCTTTGCCTGTAATGGATACAGGACTTGTCCCGCCAAGTCTGCCTGAAATTTTGACATTGCTGGCCGATACCGACTCTGAGGCATTCTCCAGCTTTTTAATCCGCGCATATTCACTGTACACGAAGCCCATGATGTCCAGCGTCTCCTGCGTTGAATAAGTGAACGCTACCTTCTTCAAACCGTCAGCATCCGTATCCAGGGTAATCGAAATCAGGGCATCCTGGGGAATCGGAAAATCCTTAGGCAGATTAACCGGTCTGGCCGTTCCCTCCACTACAGGAGCAGGAGTTGGTTTCCCCCCGCCGGTAGAGGTTCCCGGAGCAGGAGTCGGAGCAGGAATATCCGCGCTGCCGGCACCAATTCTCACTTTATAGTTGACCGAGTCATAATTGATAGGCACCTTCAGCACCGTAGCGATCGACTGGACCGGCAGGTAGGTGAGACCCTCGTAGGTGATCGGCGTCAGGGTTTTGCCATTGCCGTCCTTCATCCAAAAAGGATTACCATCCACCACAATACCCAGACTATGGTTCAGATAAGCCTTAATTTGCTCCAGCTTGGTGCCCGCATACACCCCTGCCGAGCCTGTTACCGTCATGCCTGTGACCACCGCGGCAATCAGCCATTTTTTTCTCATAATATCCACTCCCGTATGTTGTTGTTAAAAAAGTATAAACTTAGCGTACCTATATATTTAACACGAAAACGAAACTTTCAACCTGCCTGCCGCCGTTTATTCCGCTTACTCGCGGTTCACGATCTCCACCAGCTCGTCCAGACTGCGGATTTCATAGGTAGGCACTATCTCAGGATCACCGGGCTTGCCCAGCGGATTGAACCAGCATGTATCGATGCCGTAATTGTTCCCGCCCCGGATATCCGAGGTCAGGGAGTCCCCGACAATCAGCACCTTGCGTCTATCGGACAGATTCAGCTTGGCAAAAGCATAATCAAAAATTCCGGTCTCCGGCTTCTGATAGCCCGTCTCCTCCGATACAATTACCGCCTCGAATACCTCGCTGAGCGGGGAACCCTTAATCCGGGAATGCTGCACATCGCTGATTCCGTTCGTAATTACTGCCAGCCTGCACCCTGCAAGCTCGCCGCAGAGCTCGGCTGCCCCCTGAATCAGGAAGGTACCCTCCCCGAGAAAGCGCAGATATGCTTCACTGAATTCCTCCGGCTTGAACGTGAGCTGACGGGCGGCAAACAGCCGGTTGAACCGTTCCACGCGCAGGGCGGCAGAGGTGATCTTCCCTTGCTCAAAATCCTTCCATAAAGCGTGGTTAATCTCCTGGTAGCTAGCCGCATACTCCTGCGCGCCTGTCGGCAGCCCGAAGTGGGCGAAGGCATGGCTTAAGGCGTGACTCTCGGCCATTCCATAATCAAACAGTGTATCATCGGCATCAAATAAGATACATTCGTAGTTCATCATTTCCTCCATCTCGCTTATGTAGTTCGACAACATACATCCTTCTGCGATATAATCTGGGATAGGCCTTAAAAAAATCAACGGGGTGATTGTCATTTTATACGGTTTAGCTTTTCTTGTGTCATTTTTTATCGTTTATCTGCTGATTCCTCCTCTGGCCAGGCTCGCTTTCCGGCTCGATTTCGTGGACAGGCCAAGGGAAGATGTTGAACGCAAAATCCATAGGGAGCCTATCCCGCTAACGGCAAGCTATGCCATATTCGTAGGTTTTTTCATTACATATCTGCTCTTCGCACGTGAATTCAACCTGGAGACGCTCGCCCTGTTCATTGGCGGTGTGCTTCTGCTGACTATAGGAACCATCGATGACTGGTACAAAACCAAAGGCAAGGATTTCCCGGCTCTGCCCAAATTCATCGTACAGATTGCCGCCGCCGTTCTGGTGTTCTTTTCCGGCAATGCGTTTACCGGCTTCATTAATCCGTTCTCAGGTGATTATATCTCACTGCCGTTCATTTTGCAGTTCCTGTTGACGATCATCTGGATCTTCGGCGTCACTACGGTCATTAATTTCTCCGACGGCATGGACGGTTTGGCCGGCGGACTTACAGCGATCTCGGCAGTAACCCTGTTCGTCGTCGCACTCACCATGGGCCAATCCACTTCAGCCTTCATGGCAGTTTCGCTGATCGGGGTTACCCTGGCGTACTTGCGCTTCAACAAGGCTCCGGCCAAAATCTTCATGGGCGATGCCGGCGCCACCTTCCTAGGCTTCATCCTGGCGGTGATTGCGCTGGACGGCGCCTTCAAGCAGGCCACGATATTATCGCTGTTCATTCCGATTCTCGCGCTGGGCGTACCGATCTTCGACAATATTTTCGTCGTCATCAGACGCTTCCTGAAGGGACAAGCCATCTACCAGGCAGACGCCACTCAGGTTCATTACCGCCTGCTCAAGGCCGGCTTGAACCAGAGACAGGTGGTCGGCGTACTCTATCTGGCCAGCGTCTGCCTCTCCCTGTCGTCCATCATCCTGCTGCTGATCCAGACGTAATGAAGTTACTATGTATGACAAGGGCTGTTCCCACAAGTCATGAAATGGCTGCGGGGACAGCCTTTTTAGTTTGGCGCTGGGGTGGACGCCTTTTAGTTCGAGTAGGATTAACGTGGGCGCTTGGATGGACGCTCCGCGAACGGACCGTTGTTACAATCGCTGTGCTCTCCAGATTTTTTTCATTCCCCTTAACGGTGAAAATCCGGAGACAAAGGCGAACGCTATCACTTTTCCACAATCGTTCCGTTCTCTCCGCTGTTTAAGCGGGATACGATTTAAAACCTAGGCCCCACCTACCAAACCTCACGCTTCCACATTGTATGCTGTTTTTAACATACATTTGGGCTGCACACCCCCATTCGCCCCTATTGTATGCGGTTTTTAACATACATTGGGCCCACTCACCCTCGCGTCTGTACATTGTGTGCTGTTTTCAACATACATTTGGCACGCGCACCCTCACGCCTCCACATTGTATGCGGTTTTTAATATACATTGGGCCCGCGCCCCCCATACGCCTCTATTTTGTTCGGTTTTTAGCATACATCGAGTCCACGCAACCATCTGACGCGTTTCTCCGGCCTCAAGGCTCCTGCTCCTGCGTGAAGTCACGCAGCTGCGAGTAAATGCCGATGATCTCCGGCATCGGCATGCGGACCAGCCCGCTGGATGAAGGGGCGACGAACTCCCGGACGCCGTCCACCACGGGAGCGATGCCTTCCTGGAAGCCCCAGGCGGCTGTAGTCCTGCGGCTGAACTCTGTGTACACGCCCTTGCCGACAAAACAGGCAATCTCCGGGCGGTACTCCTCCAGCTTATCCCGCAGGAGCTCACGGCCCTTGGCGTACTCCTCCCGGGTGATATCTTCAGCGCCTACGGTGGGGCGGGCAACGATGTTGGTGAAGCCGTATCCCAGCTTCAGCAGCTCCCCGTCCTCGGAGGCCTCGTATAACCGCGGCGTCAGCCCGGACTTGTGCAGTATGCGCCAGAAGTTATTGCGCGGATTGGCATAATGATGACCCAACTCGCCGGAGCGGATGCTGGGATTGAACCCGATGAAGACAATCTGGAGTCCATGATCCAGATGATCCCGTACCTCTTCCATGTTCGTTCCTCCTTACACTGGCCGCATTATTTTGCAGACCCTAATCTAATATACCCATGCTATGGACACAGGTACACCTGAAGCAGAAGCAGAGAACATAACGCTGGCACTGACATGGCGCTGACATGGCACCGACACTGGCTTCCCGCTGCAACATAAAAAAATCCCCCCGCACAGGATTTGCATCCGTTAACGGGGGGAATAGAGCGTTTAGTTACTGCAACAGATTAAACTGACTAAGGAAGAAGAGCCTTCAGCGCCGGAGACATCTCCTGCTCATCCAGCGAAATATAACTAGATGAATTATTCTTATATACTATCTTCACCGCATATGCTCCCTCTCTGCGGTTGTAATTGCGGCGATGCTCCAGAATACCGTTAATGAGCGTCTTGTCTGAGACCATGACCGCCCGTTTCTCACTGCGGGCTAACTCCAGGCGGGTCTCGGGATCATACATCAGCCCGGGTGGCAGCTTACTGTGATTCATATCTATGAACATCTCGGCAGACCGGACGTCCGCTGCGGTAATCCGAACTTTATCCGCATATCCCTTCTGTTCCAGCCAAGCCCCCAATTCATGATAGGACGGGTACCAGTCATAAGTGAAATACGCATGATTTCCATACTTATCCGGCTTTTGAATAACGCGGATAGACGCCCGTGACCGCTGATCCGAAACCTGATCCTCGTAGGACATATTCAGCACTTCACGGATTAGGATGTCCTTGAACTCCTTCACCTCCTGCGGATCAGAAATACTGAAGGCCTTGTCCAGATTACTCATATGGATACTCTCTGCGTTCTTGTTCATCTGGGATATCCGGTATCGCACACGTTTGTAGTCCACATGTCCCATGACCGCCTTCAACTCCGGCTCGAAGCCCGCTGACGGAACCATATAGGTCCGCATCAGCATCCCTCCGCTCTTAAGCTGGTATGATAGCGTGAAACGGTGGCGAGAGAGATATACAGAATCCCACATAGTATTGTCCTGTCCCGGCTTCGCCGTTACGGCAGCATGATGCAGTGCGGTTACAGCTTCAATATATTTCGGGTCCTTGGAATAGATATCAGCCTCCTCCGCAGGTGCAGTATTCGGAGCGTTGTACGGGCGTTGCATCAGGTCTTCATAATTGCCTCCGGCGAATACCGCACTCACCTTATCGTTCGTTGGAACCCGAGTCTCATATCCGGTCAAGCCGGATACAGGAACATAGAGCAGCAAGCCAAGCAGGATGCTGTATACTGCCAATTCAAGCGGCAGCTTGCGGTTCAGGATATGCCAGGTTTTGCGGAGAAGCATCTCTACTACGATGTAGCCGATAATTCCTCCGGCGACGACACTGCCGATGATCCAGCCCGTTCCCTGCTTGATACTGCCGAAGTAGCTGAGCGCAAGCAGCATACTGCAGAGCATTACCCCGGCTTTGAACAGCGGATCGAAATAGGTAAAGGCCATCGCCTGTCCCGCCTTCTCACTGTGGCGCTTATGGTACAGCACGAAGGACAGCGTTAAGAAGGCTGCAAACAGTAGAGCATACACCCACAGCTCTGTTTGGCCAAAAGGCTTGAAGGACATATCTGCAATCCGCAGGATCGGTGCCCATTCCGTCATATCTGCCCGCGCCCCCATCCCACCAGGGTATCCATACAAATATCTGTTCAGATGCATATCTATAAACAATAAAATTGCCGCAGGGAGGACTAACAGAATGAGGGTCACCACTCCCTGCAGTACGGTCTGTCCCACACATATCCCCACAAAAATAGTGAAGGCAAACAAGAACAGGGTCAGCACAGTAAGGGTCAGGCACCACTGCCAGACCTCCGCTCCGTGATAGATATACATATTGCCCTCCAGCGGGCGGACCAGCATCGTAACCACACTTGTAATCCAGATGGGCGGCAGAAGCAGAAGCAGACCGCTCAGCGTATAGGAAGACAGCAGATGCGAGCGGCGCAGCGGGAGGCTGTGAATCAGATCGGAGGAGCCTTTGGACTGCAGATAACGGGACAGAAACAACCCGGTGATGATCGGAAAAGGAATAAGGATTACCGGAATGTCCATGCCAAGATTGAATAGTCCGTCTATTACGACAGGCTCCTTAAGCCGGTCACCGTTAATGAACAGTTGCAGCGGGAGTATGAATAATAGCGCCAGTGTGTACAAAATTCCAATCCAGCCATACTGGCGCAGGTTCTGGCGGATAATGCTGCTGTTAAAGAATAATCGGCTGCGCGTCATAACCTGCATCCCCCATTTCGTAAATAAAGATTTCTTCCAGCGTCAGCGAAAGCAGGTCATACACATACGGGTCATAGACATGAAAGGCCTGACTGATCCGCTCCCGCTCTCCTTTTACAATGTACAGGCTGACGCTTCCCCGCTGCTCCTGATGGAGAATCTGCAGCTTGGATTCCAGCGCCGC
Source organism: Paenibacillus sp. FSL H8-0332 (assembly GCF_037963835.1). Lineage (NCBI taxonomy): Bacteria > Bacillati > Bacillota > Bacilli > Caryophanales > Paenibacillaceae > Paenibacillus > Paenibacillus sp. FSL H8-0332. The sequence continues at coordinate 723,961 of NZ_CP150145.1, read as the reverse complement.
CGCATGACGCACATCCCGGAATGCAACCTGAATCTTGTGCGTGTCGGCCTTCAGATCATCCAGATCCTTCTCCACCAGCATCCTTCCCTCATGCATAATGCCGACATGGTCGCACAGATCCTCAATCTCGCGCAGATTATGCGAGGAGATCAACACGGTAAGCTCGCGCTCGGCGACTTCCTGGAACAGCAGATTCTTGATCTGGCGGCGCATCACCGGGTCCAGACCGTCGATCGGCTCGTCCATAATCAGCGCATCCGGCATGCAGCTAAGCGCCAGCAGGAAGGCGGCCTGCCGCTGCATCCCCTTGGAGAAGCGGCTGAGTCTGCGCCGGGGATCGAGCCGGAACACTGTAACCAGCTCCTCATACCTTTTTTGACTCCACTGTGTATAGATCGAGCGGTAGAATTCCGCCATACTCTTCATCGTAGCCTGCTGGAAGAAGTATGGGCTATCCGGCATGAAGAACAGACTGCGCTTCACCTCCGGTGATTCATAGACGGGCTGCCCGCCTACCTCGACACTTCCTGTATCTGGACGATAGATGCCCGCAAGCATCTTAAGAAGCGTTGTTTTACCTGCCCCGTTAGATCCCAGCAATCCGTAGATGGCCCCCTTGGGTACTGTCAGCGAGAGGCCGTTCACAGCCTTTTCCTCCTGAAAAATCTTGCTCACTCCGCGTATCTCAATCATGGCTGCTCTCCTCTCTTCTCATATCCAGCGCCTGGCGGTACAGGGAACTAATCTCTGTCTCCGTGAACCCGAGGTAGACTGCTTCGGCCATCAGCCGCAGCAGTTCTTCCTTCAGTTCTGCCCGCTTGCTCTCACTCTGCCCCTGCTGCAGCGCGGCTACGAAGTTGCCCTTGCCCTGCAGCGAATAGATATACCCCTCGCGCTCCAGCTCTCTGTAAGCCTTCTGGATCGTATTGGGATTCACGGTAAGCTGCGAGGATAACGCCCGCACCGAAGGCAGCTGTTCATCCGCCCGCAGAATACCATGCATAATCAACTCCTTCACCTTGTCGGTCAGCTGCTCATAGATCGGCTTGCGGCTGCGTACATCCAACTCGAACATGACAGTCCTCCCTTCTTCGGATCTATGATCCGGCCGTTAAACTGTGTTAACTGTACTACTATTATTAATACAGTTGAGGTTTAATGTCAATGATTAACTTTTACTTTGTCTATATAAGACGCACTTAAGATTAGAATTCAAAGCCTAGTCGTCGCTGCGATGAACGATTGAACCGCTCTTCGCGGTAGAAATCCAAATACAAAGGCGGACGCTACCGCTCCTCCAGTTCTAAATTTCCCCTCCGCTTCTTTTTGCTTTTTGTTATTCTTTAGTGTGTCTTATAGAGTTTCAGCGTGTCACGCCAATAACCCCCGCCTGCCTGTTGGACAGATGGGGGTTATGATTGCTTAGTGGGACTGTTCTATTGAACATGGACACTGCTGCTCCGCCGCTGTCTGCGTTCATCGCTGAACAGGGCAGCGCCTATACCCGGGAGCAGCAGGTAGCCTGCAAACTTATAGGTCTGACTGAACGCATCCACAGCCGCCTGCTGCTGTCTTATTACCCCGGCCCCCGCCTCTGTGCCTGCGGAGTTCGCCGCGCCCAGCTCCTGGGTAGTATTATGCTGAAGCACAGTGACGATGATGGCCACACCGAGCACACTCCCCAGCGCCTTTGCCATATTCGTCACCCCCGAGGCTATGCCCACCTTATCTTCAGGAACGACCCGGATCGCCGATGACATCACAGGCGCCATTGAGAGTCCCACGCCAAAGCCAGTCACTGCAAGCCGGAGCATCACCGCACCCAGCGTAGAATCGGCCTCAAGTCCGCTCATGGAATAGGTAGCACCGCCAATCAGCACCATTCCCGCTGCGGCGAACAGACGGCTGCCATATTTCGCAGACAGCGGCCCGGATACAGCTGAGCTGGCGATGGAGCCCAAGGCCATAGTTGAGAGGACAAGCCCTGCCCTCAGCTCCGAGACCCCCATCACCCGGGTCAGATAAAAGGAGGTCAGCAGTGAAATATTCATCAGCGCCGCCCCCAGCACGATCATCGATACTGAGGTACTGTTGAAGGCTCTGATTTTCAGCAGGGACAGGGGCAGCATCGGTTCTTTCCCCTTATACTGCGTAAGAAAAAAGAACACCAGAAACAGCAGCCCCGCAGCCGTCAGACCCAGGAACGGGCGCGAGCTCCAGCCGAAATCCTGCACTTTAATCAGAGCATATGTAATGCAGAACATCCCTCCCGTAATCCCCAGCATTCCGCCATAGTCTATGGACCGCCCTGCTGAATCATCCCGTGACTCCTGAATGAACATAGCGGTCAGCCCTATGCTCAGCAGCCCAAGCGGTACGTTCACAAAAAAAATCCACTCCCAGCTCAGCTTCTGTGTCAGAATTCCCCCAAGTGCCGGACCGCTTGCCGCAGCCACTCCCGAGACGGCCCCCCATATGCCTATAATCAGTCCGTGCATTTCTTTGGGAAAGGTAGTGGTGCTCAGCGGAATCGTAACCGGCACAATAATCGCTCCCGCCAAGCCTTGAATGACCCTGAACAGAATCAGCATGCCAAGGGAAGTGGAGAGTCCGGCCAGCAGGGAACTCAGGGTGAACAGCCCCACTCCAATGAGAAACACCTTCTTCCGTCCGAATTGATCGGCCAGGCGCGAAGCAGTCAGGATGAACACTGCAAATGCCAGGTTATAGCCGTTCATCACCCAGGAGACCTGTGACACACTGCCGCCGAACTGGCGTGTCATCTCCGGCAAGGCAATATTAATAATGGTCGTATCCAGCAGCGCCATGAAAAAGCCCAGTACAATCGCCGTAAAAGATAAAGCTCTGCGCATTCCAATCCCCATCTTCATCATCCTCCGAAATATGAAATAGAGTTCATATTCAAATTATATGAACCATAGTTCATATTTGTCAATCGAAAAAATGAACTATAGTTCAACTTTCATTGACAGCTCAAAACCGCTCCACTACAATCTGTACTATGAGGGGGACCTTACGATATGGGTGAAACAGAGGACAAGATTAGAACTCCGCAGCAGGAGCGCAGTATTAGAACGAAGGAAGCCATTATCCGGGCCGCGATGCAGCTGTTCTCGGACAAGGGCTTCTATCAGACGAACACGAAGGAGATTGCCGCCGCCGCCGGGGTCTCGACCGGGAGCTTCTACTCCTATTTTGTGGATAAAAGGGCCGTATTCATAGAGGTGCTCCACATGTACGGGGATGAGCTGCTTGCCAGAATCGAGGATTCAATGTCTGAGATTAATTTCAATACGATCGAACGTACGGACCTGATCCTGCATCTGATAGATACGCTTCTGCTCGCGCATAAGGCTTTTATCGGGTATCACAAGGATCTAAGCATTATGTATCACAGTGATGAGGCCATCAAGCAGTTGATGGATGCCCAGTACGAGACAGGCCGGCTCAAGACGCTGACCTATCTTCAGATGGGGCAGGATGAATTGAAGACCGAAGATACGGAGGCAGCGTCGATCATTGTGTTCGAGTCTGTGAGCGCGATTGTGGACTTCATCTCCTTCTCGCCGCAGCGAATCGCTGTGGACCGGCTGAAATCAGAGCTGGTTCATATGCTGGTGCAATATCTGTACAAGTAACAGCAGCGTTTTCTCTTTACATTTTCGCCAAAAAAAGAGCAAGCCCGCAGAGTACCCCGCAGCTTGCTCTTCTCTATTGACCCTTACGGATCAGCGTTTATCCTTCCAGAAGTTGAGCGGCTCCATATCCTTCGTAATGAGCTTGAAGGTATAGCCTTCCTTCTTCAGCTTCTCCAGAATACGCGGCAGCACCTTGAGTGTAGCCTTCTGGTCATGCATCAGAATTACCGGGTTGGTCTTGGACGCCTTCAGCTTATTCACCTGATCCATTACGGTGTTATAGATTCTGTCGCTGTTCTGTTTGTATTTCCAGTCATAGGAATCCACGTTCCAGTCCCAGAGATGATATCCCTGCGTCAGGACTTTATCGCGGAAGGACTTGGTGAAATAAGGCTTACTTCCGTAGGGCGTACGGATCAGAGTGGTGCTGACTCCCGTCAGCTTCTTCAGTGTCGCATTGGCCCCTGACATCTCGGCTAGCGCCGCTGCAGGAGAGGCATAGAACTTCTCCTTGCGGTGGGTCACGCCATGCAGCGCCAAGCCATACCCTTCCTTCGCAATCCGCTTCACCTGGGCGGGATGCTCATTCATGTTGTTCCCCAGCATGAAGAAGGTTGCCTGTACGTCATATTTGTGCAGGATATCCAGCAGCTCGCCAGTTGTTGCCGACGGGCCATCGTCGAAGGTCAGGTATACGGTCCGGCCCGGTTTGCCCGGCTCAGCCGGAGTGACAGGAGTCACTGGAACCACTGGAGCCTTCGGCTTCAGCTCGGCAGCATATTTATCGGTATAGGCTGCATCGGTAAGCTGCGCCGAGCCGTCCTTCACCCGAAGTAAATATTTATCTCCCGCATAGGAAATGCTATACCCAAGGTATGCGCTGACCTTCAGTGGAGCCATGAGGTTGCCGTCCTGCACAAAAGTGCTCATAGGCACGGTCGTGCCGTCTTTGAGCACCGCACCCCCGTCCTTGCTCAGCAGGGTAAGCGAACCAGTTCCGCCAGCTACGTGAATACCGTCCGTCAGCCCGGTAAGGGTCCATTTCAGCTCATCCGCAAGCTTACGCAGCGGTACATAATAGGTGCCTTTTACGGATACAGCTTCAATCGCACTTAATTTATCGTTGACTCCGAGTTTAAGTGTAGTGCTAGCAGCTTTGGCGTTAGCCGGGACCTGCACAAGCCCCATAATTAGGAATAAAGACATGAATAAAAGCAGAGTTTTCTTGATACGCACAGCAGCAGTCTCCAATCTATGTATATTTGTCTATCACTTTATCACATATACAATTAACGTAATTTGAGAGATTGTAACCGCAAGCTAAGAAATTGTCACTCTTATGCAATGATAAATGAGGTTGCGCTAGTATTTTCAGAAAGAACGCAATAATCGTCGAATGCTGTCACACCAGGCGCTGGGCGGTTAAATCAGCGGTTTTTGGCGCAGAATAATTGTGACAATATTAATAACAATATCGGAATTTTGAACAAAAATTGAACAACCTTAAAATTAGCTAAAGTGCGCCACTACAGTGATCTTTATCATACTCTTAGATAGCTGTAACAATTTGATCACACATATTTAACTTGTTCGCCATTTTTAAGGTCTTTTTTATACTTTTATACAAAATATGTATTTTGCATTATGGGTAAGTAGTTCTTACTATAGATACAGATCAATGTACTCCCGTTAATGAACGGCGAATGAAAAGTAGTATTGAAGGAAGGAGTTCTATATGAAAAAAAAGGGACCGTTATACGCTTTGTTTCTAAGCCTGATCCTTCTCCTGCCGGGATGCAGCTCAATCGCTGTTCTGAACCCGAAGGGGCCGTCTGCAAGGACGTTATCTGACACCATCTTGCTCTCTATTCTTGTTATGCTCGGGGTTCTGGCTGTTGTCTACATTCTGTATATCTTTGTACTGGTGAAATATCGTGCGAAGAAGAGTAATGAGGGCTACATCCCTGAACATGAGGAAGGCAACAAGGTACTGGAGGCCATCTGGATTATCATCCCGATTATTATCGTAGCCTTCTTGTCCGTTGTTACCGTCAAGACGACTAACGAAGTGGAGAATGTGGCTGCGGACTATCAAGATCAGACTCCGCTGGTCATCTATGCTTCCTCTTCCAACTGGAAATGGCATTTCAGCTACCCTGAGGAAGGGATCGAGACGGTTAACTACGTGAATATGCCGGTGCATCGTGCGGTAGAATTCAGAATGTACTCATTCGGCACCATTACCAGTCTCTGGATTCCACAGCTTGCCGGTCAAAAGTACGCCATGAGCGACATGCTGACAACGCTTCATCTGTCCGCAGATACCGAAGGCTCTTATATCGGGAAAAATGCGAACTTCAGCGGTAAAGGCTTTGCCCACATGGAATTCGAAGCGCTTGTCCTGAGTAACAAGGGTTACGAGGACTGGGTGAAGGAAGTAAAGGAAACTGCGCCTAAGCTGACTGAGGAAGAATTCAAGGGCCTGCTGGCCACGGATTACCTCGGACGCAAAACGTATTCCTCCACTCATCTGGAGTTCAGCCCGCCTCCTGGAGACCACGGCGAGCATATGAGCGGTGGCGGCAAAGAGATGGATATGGACAACGGCAATCAGGAGCATCAGGATAACAAGGAAATCCATCCGTCTCCCGAGCCGTCCAGCGGAACGGAATTCGACAGCAAGCCTGATCCGGAAGTCGATCAGCCGCTGCCCAGCTCCCCGGTGGATGAAAGCACACATGAAGGACACTAGCTCTCTGAAGAGCCTAATGCAACACACTGAAAGGAGCTACCCTAATGGATTTGGACAAATTTAAGGTTCACGGCGAACCCTTGATATACGGGGCCATGATCAGTATTGCACTGGCAACCATCGGGATTCTCGTAGGGCTTACCTATTTCAAGAAATGGGGCTATCTGTGGCGTGAATGGCTGACCACGGTTGACCACAAAAAAATCGGGATCATGTACATCCTCGCGGCGCTGCTGATGCTGTTCCGCGGCGGTGTAGATGCGATGATGATGCGTCTGCAGACAGCTGCGCCGGAAATGAAATTCCTCGATGCGCAGCATTACAATGAGGTCTTCACCACCCACGGTCTGATCATGATTCTCTTCATGGCCATGCCGTTCATCATCGGTCTGATGAACGTGATCATTCCGCTGCAGATCGGTGCACGTGACGTTGCCTTCCCGCGGCTGAACGCCGTCAGCTTCTGGCTCTTCTTCATGGGCGCCATGCTGCTGAACATTTCCTTCGTCATCGGCGGCTCGCCGGATGCGGGCTGGTCAGCCTACTTCCCGCTGGCAAGTCTTGAATTCAGCCCGACCGTAGGGAACAACTACTACTCTCTGGCTCTGCAGATATCCGGTATCGGTACGCTGATCACCGGGGTTAACTTTATCGTAACGATTCTAAAGATGCGCGCACCAGGCATGACGCTGATGAAGATGCCGATGTTCACCTGGTCCGTACTCATCACCAACGTTATTATTGTCTTCGCCTTCCCGGTTCTTACCATAGCGCTGGCGATGATGATGTTCGACCGACTCTTCGGCTCCCAGTTCTTCACGATGGCCAACGGCGGGATGGATATGCTCTGGGCCAACCTGTTCTGGGTTTGGGGACATCCGGAGGTCTATATCGTTATCCTGCCTGCCTTCGGTATTTATAGTGAGATTATCGCTACCTTCTCGAAGAAGAATCTGTACGGCTATACCTCCATGGTATTCAGTATGCTGATCATCTCGCTCCTGTCCTTCCTTGTATGGGCGCATCATTTCTATACAATGGGTCAAGGTGCCATGGTCAACAGCTTCTTCTCAATCACAACGATGGCCATAGCGGTACCTACCGGGGTCAAAATATTCAACTGGCTATTCACCCTGCGAAAGGGCAGGATTACCTTCACGACCCCGATGCTATATACTCTAGCCTTTATCCCGATCTTTACGATCGGCGGAGTAACGGGCGTCATGCTGGCGATGGCCAGCGCCGATTACCAGTATCACAACACGATGTTCCTGGTTGCGCATTTCCACTACGTGCTGATTCCGGGTGCCGTGTTCGCCGTCATCGCCGGGTTCCACTATTGGTTCCCTAAAGTGTTCGGCTTCCGCCTGAATGAACGGCTGGGCAAGCATGCCTTCTGGTGGATCATCATTTCCTTTAACGTAACCTTCTTCCCTATGTTCTTCCTGGGACTGATGGGAATGACACGCCGTCTGTATACTTACTCTAAGGAATCAGGCTTCGGTCCGCTCAATATGCTGAGCTTCGTCGGGGCTGTCGGTCTCGCCATCGGCTTCGTGATCCTGGTCTACAATATTTACTGGAGTACCCGCTACATGCCAAGAGATACAACCAACGATCCTTGGGATGGCCGGACGCTCGAATGGGCTACGCACAGCCCGATCCCGCTCTACAACTTTGCGATTGTGCCTAAGGTTGAGACGCGTGATGCTCTATGGTCTGCGAAGCAGGAGAATATCCCGCTGTATACAGACACCAAATACACCAAGATTCATATGCCAAGCAATACCGGCAAGCCGTTCATATTGGGTGTAGTCTTCTTCTTCCTTGGCTTCTTCCTGGTATTCAGCATGTGGATTCCGGCAATTGTCGCCGGGATTGGAATCCTGGTCGTGCTGGCCTTCATGTCCTTCGATAAGGACCAGGGCTACTACATTCCTGTAGAAGAGGTTATAGCTACAGAAAAGAAACTGATGCGGGGTGAGACTGTATGAAAATAGATGCGTCCAAGCCGCTCGAATATTCAACAGAAGAGAACAGTAACAAGATCTTCGGCTTCTGGGTCTTTCTCGGAGCCGAGATTCCTCTCTTCGCAACGCTGTTCACTGTATATTTCGTAATGGTTAACCGCTTCGCCAGCGGACCGAGCGGCAGCGAGCTGTTCGAGATCGGCCCGGTGCTGATGGAGACCTTCCTCCTGCTGTCGAGTTCCTTCACCATCGGTCTGGCTGTCCATGCTATGCGGCATGGCTACAAGAAAGCCATGATGGTCTTCATGGCGATTACGCTGGTGATGGGTCTGGCTTTTGTCGGTATCGAAATCGACGAGTTCTTCACTTACGTGCATGAAGGAGCTACCCTGCAGACCAGCGGCTTCCTCTCCAGTCTGTTCATTCTACTGGGAACGCATGGTCTTCACGTCAGCTTCGGTCTGCTGTGGGGAATTGGCATTATGATTCAGCTGTGGAAGCGCGGCATTACTCCCGCTACCGCCAACAAAACGTTCATCTTCTCCTTGTTCTGGCACTTCTTAGACGTGGTCTGGATCTTTATCTTCAGCTTCGTCTACCTGAAAGGACTGATGTGACATGATGAAGCAACTATTCCCAATGAAGCATGTGATGGGTTATGTAGCCTCTCTGGTCCTCTCTGCCGCTGCACTGATTGTTATTTACGGAGACCTGTCCTCCACTGCCAATATGGTGGTGCTGCTAATCACAGCGCTGATCCAGGCTTCCTTGCAGCTGTTTGTGTTCATGCACATCGGAGAATCGGCCGATTCCAAAAAAGAACTGTATATCAACATCGCATACGCCATGTTCGTGGCTCTGGTCACCATCTTCGGCACCCTGTTCATCTTCGTATGGGGCTGGTATGCTTAGAACGTAAGAAGCAGAGGGGCGTTATGCTCCTTCTAGTAATCTATAATAAAAGCGGTCCGTATCCGGTAGATTTACCGGTACGGACCGCTTTTTTTGATCAATACTTTAACTGAACTATACTGCTGCTGCTGCCGCTGTCATCCCGCTCCGTATAAGCGAGCTGCTTGCCCGAGGGGCTCCATGAGGTGGTCATCGTCCCGTTGCTCTCCGCAATCTGGACGGACTTGTCAGAAGACAGATCGTAGACATATAAGGTATTATTCGTTGTACCCTTCTCCTCAATAGTTACACTATAGGTTATCAGCCGCTGATCCGGGGACCAGGAGACAGCCCCAAGCTCGGCGCCTTCCACCAGGGTCCGCGGATTTTTACCGTCTGTGCCGCTGAGCAGCAGCGCCTGGGTATTCTCCTTATACTGCAGGATCAGCATTTGTTCTTCGTCCGGTGAAGGGATTACGCTGTTGGTACCCGGAATATTCAAGTCAGCCTTCGCCTTAGTTTTCAGGTCCAGCATTTGCAGCGAGTCCTTCGAATTACTGGTGTAATAGATCTTATCCTTAATTTGTCTTACAACAATCAGGCCTTCCCCGCCCAGTCCCTCCACCGGCGCAATCTTCATGGAAGTAGTCGCTGTATAAGCACCGCCGCTGTATGCCGGACCCACTACAGTATCCTTATCCGCCCAATCGGCACCCATCGCTCCGGCAATGCTATCGCCCTTGATGGTGAAGGTCTTTTTGGAACCCAGGTCCATCACATTGTAGGCAGGATCACCCAGGGAGAATTCACTATAAAGCAGAAATAACTGGTCGGCGGACAGCTTGGCATCCCCCAGCATCATGTTCGCCTTCTCTGTAATCAATTCGTATTCGCCGGTATCCAGATGTAAGAAATACAGGCTCTGCGGATAGGAACCCTTCAGCTCTCCCGAGCTGATCGGCCCCAGCTTATCGTTCTGCTTGGACACGACAACGGTTTGATCGTCCTTCCAGTCGGAAATTGCTATTTTCTCATACTGTTTACTTTCCCCTACCGTTACACCGGCAGCTTCTGTTGGTGCAGGTGTAATCTTCGGCCCTTCCGTCGGCTGAGCAGACGCTTCTACAGGAGCCGCTGTTGGCTGTGGGCTGGGGCTAACCGCCGGTGTACTAGCCTGATTCGAGCTACAAGCTGCAAGTGTCATTAACAAAGCTGGAACTACCGCCAGCTTCCATGTTCGAGTGTTCATTATAGAGACCGCCTCCTTGGGGTGTTACAGCCGGAACCTCGCCAGATGCTTCTGCAGGTCCTCGGCCAGGGTAGCCAGGTACTGCGCGGAGGAGGACATCTCTCCCATCGCCGTCAACTGCTCCAGGCTTGCTTCGCTGGTGCCCTGAACGTCTGCGGCGCCTTTGCGCGAGATTTCATTCACCGTCGACATGGACTTGGCTGCTTCCTCCGATTCCTGCGCAACATGGCCGATGACTTCTGTAATCTGCTCTGTCTGCTCGCTGGCTGCCTGAATGGAGGTCTGGATCGCCGTAAAGGCTGCCGATACCACTTCACTCTGCGCTACGCCATGAGAGACAATCCCGGAGCCTTGCTCCATCGATTCAACGGCACTGGCGGTCTGCTGACGGATATGGTTAATGATCTCCGTAATCTGCAGCGAGCTTGTTCCGGTAGCCTCCGCCAGCTTCCGGATCTCACCGGCAACTACTGCGAAGCCACGGCCATGCTCACCCGCCCGTGCCGCCTCTATGGAAGCATTCAGGGACAACAGATTGGTCTGGGTTGCAATCTCATTAATGGTTGTAATAATCGTATTAATCTCTTCGGACAGGCTGCCCAGGTTGCCGACAATCTGCCGGCTCGCCGAGACACTGGAATCAATCTCCCGCATCTGGGCCAGAATCTGCTCCACTGCGTCCACACCGCGTTCCGTGGAGGAGGCGGCCTGCTCCATCAAGCGGGTCATTTCTTTTCCGCTATGCCGGGCTTCGGCAATCTCGTAGGACATCGTCCGCACAGACTGCGTAGTAAGGGTAATGCTCTCCGCCTGCACATCGAATCCGGCTGCGATCTCGCCTGAGGTCTCAGCGATCATCTGTGAGGCGTGCGCTGTCTGGTCGGCACTGGCGCTCATCTGCTGGGAGGAGGCCGAGAGAATCTCGGCGCTCTCCGAAACGCCGCGCATCATATTTTTCAACCCGTCCAGCATGGTATTGAACGATGTATTGATCTGGCCGATCTCATCCTTGGACCGGTAAGCGGCAGAGGCCGTCAGATCCCCTTCTTCCGCCCGCTTCATCAGCCCCTGCAATTCCTTCAGCGGTCTCGTAATCAACCGTGTGATGATCACACTCAGGACAATACTGAGCAGCAAAGCCAGCGCAACCAGAATGCTGCTAAGCGTAACAGAGCTCTCGGCACTGTCAGCCGTCCGTGTATTATGGGCAGACGCATCCTGAATGAATAACGTCGCTGTCTCTTCAAGCAGCCGGACCATTTTGTCGCGCAGCTCGTTAAAGGTCTTGCCCGTGAACACCTGATATCCTTCATCGTTAAGGCCGTTATCGGCCAGATGGATAATATTATCACGCTGTGAGCGGTAATCCGGCAGCAGCAGGGTATATTCGTTCACATAAGCAGCAATCTTCTCATTGTTGAAATCAATCTTCCTCAGTTCAGCCATCAGCTCATTGTTCGTCTGGATGTTCTCCTGAATTCTCGCCTTCAGCTCCTGCTTCTTCGCGTCATCCGTGGTGATCAGATCCTCCAGCAGAAAAGACTCAATCGCCCGGTTATTCCCGCGGATCTCCGTTACGAAATAAATAGGCTGCAGGTTCTGCTTGTACGTCTCTTCAGACCTGTCAGCCATTCTGGTTGTAGTCAGAATACCTGTTGTTCCAATCCCGATCAGCAGAAGAATAACCGCTGCGATCAGTACAATCATTTTATGCTTAATCTTCAGATGTCTCATTTCCCGTTATCCCGCCTTATCGAATCTAGCTGTAACCTTAATTATCGGAGAATAACATCGAATTGTTGATGGCCCTGCTAAGAAATTTGTCGAAAAAAGAAGAAAATTATCGTTTTGGCAGAGCGATATCTATTAATTATAATTCCATTCACTCTTGAAGCAAGCCATATTTCTTGCGGAATCTCTGCAGCACCTTGGTCCAGCCTCCGGCCAGCACCGCTAAGAAGAATACATTCGACAAGGCATGGGCCAGATCGAAATAAAAGCTTGCAGCAAACGTAACGGCAACCAGCCGCCAGCTAAAGGCATCCGGCAGACTGAGCAGGACCCAGATATTCATAATCCAGCCGAACAGGAACCCCCAGATGAAGCCAAAAACCAGCAACCCGGCGCGCCGGCGCAATAGCCAACTCTTCCGCAGCCACCCGGCTGTAAGTCCGGTCATGCCCCAGGCGAACATCTGCCATGGCGTCCACGGCCCTTGCCCGAAGTAAATATTGGAGACCAGCGCAGCGACTGCTCCGATGACGAACCCCGCCTCTGCCCCGAAGACATAAGCCGAGAGGATGACAACGGCTGACACAGGCTTGACCCCCGGCAACGCGGCAAAAGGAATCCGGCTGACCGCAGCAATAGCGGACAACACAGCCAGCAGTACCAGTTCACGGGACTTGCGCGGGCGGCGCTCCAAACGGATAAACAGCGGCAGGAGAGCGGCCAGCAGCAGCACCACGCTAAGCAGCACATAATGCCGGTCAGTGAATGCTGCGGTAAGCGCAAGCCCGGCGGTGAAGAGTCCCAGGGCAACTAGCAGCGGTATGCGGAAACGGGCCATGTGTGAATCACATCCTCTATGGTCAATGCCTGCGGCAGCCAGTCCCGCACCATCCGGTTGACTGCCGTGGTATAGAAGTAATTGCTGCTGAAGAACTCAGCGGGTGTGCCCTCTGCCGTAATTCCCCCGTCAAACAAGAGCGCACAGCGCGTAGCATGCTTCGCTGCGAACTCTACATCATGCGTTACGATAAGAATACTGATCCCTTGCCCGCGTAATTGCTGAAGCAAGGCGGCCAGCCTGTCTTTGGCTGCCGGATCAAGCCCCTTGGTCGGCTCATCCAGCAGCAGAACATCCGGATTCATCAGCAGCATCATGGCCAGAGCGGTCTGCTGCTGCTGCCCGCCGCTGAGGTCATGCGGATGACTCTGCAGCACCTCCCGGAGCTGGAACACTTCGAGCAAAGCCTCAATCCGGCTTGCTGTTGCCTCAGGAGATAACCCGGCGTAGCTGCCCATGTGCTCCAGCTCCTCGGCCACCGTATCATAGCTGAAATAGAGCAGCGGATTCTGCGCCAGCAGACCTGTTGTCTTGCCCTTGGTCAGCTCTATCTTGCCGCGCTGCGGCTTCATCAGCCCGTTCAGCACATGCAGCAGGGTGGACTTGCCCGCACCGTTCCCGCCCATGACTGCCAGGAACTCGCCTTGGTTAAGCGTCAGCGAGAGCTTCTTCAGGACCTCCCTGCCCTCCTTCTCATACCGGAAGGTCACTTCGCGGCAGGTAAGCAGTGACGATGCGGCGGGGATTGGAGGTACAGACGCCCCTGGGGCAGATAGTATGCGGGAAGTTAGGGGAGCTGGTGCTTCCGGACTATTCAAGTTATTAACCAGTTCAGCGCCTGCGGCAGCGTCCGTACCTGCCATCAGGGAATGCAGCCAGCGTCTGCCCTCACGCACGGTCAGCGGAATATTCTCCGGCGCAGCCGAATCCGCTTCCGGGGACAGAGACAAATAGAGGCGTGCGGCGGCTGGCAAGTAACGCGCAGCAGAGGTCAAGGCCCCGCTGCCGGTCTGCCGGGCGAACAGGCGGGGAGCAGCATCTGCCAGCAGCTTGCCGTCTTCCAGCATCAGCACACGATCTGCCAGCGGCAGCACCTCCTCCAGCCTGTGCTCGCTGATGATCACAGTGACCGCCATTTCCTCGTTAAGCCGCTGCAGCGCCATAATGAATTCCCGCGCAGCAACAGGATCAAGCTGGGAGGTTGGCTCATCCAGCAGCAGCACCTTGGGCTGAAGCAGCAGTACTGAAGCCAGGTTCATGAGCTGCTTTTGTCCGCCTGACAGCTCATGTACCGGACGATAGAGCAACGGCTCCAGCCCGAACAAGCCGCAGATCTCCGCCAGCCGGGTCCGCATGACAGCAGGCGGTAGCCCCAGGTTCTCCATGGAGAAGGCCAGCTCATGCCAGACCGTATCCATCACGATCTGTGCATCCGGGTTCTGGAAGACCATCCCGATCTCCCCGGCGGCCACCGCTGCCGGAAGCCCGGACAGCGGCTGCCCTTTGTAGGTCAAAGTTCCGCTGGTTGAACCTACCGGGGCGAGCTCCCGCTTCAGATGGCGCAGCAGGGTGGTTTTGCCGCTGCCGGACGGGCCGCAGAGCACGACAAATTCACCCTCTCCTATGACGAACGATAGCTCATGGAGTGTGTCTTTGTCTTCTTCAGGGTATCTGAAGGATAATTGCTGTGCTTTGAGGATCTCCATAACCATTTCTCCTTTCCTTCCAGCCCCGCAGGAATGAGCACGAACAGGCAGAAGCTGCCGTACATGACGGCCTCCTGCCAGCCGAAGTCCGCCGGTCTCATCCGGGGATAGATCTCCAGCTTGCCGTAGCCCTGCACCCAGAACAGCAGCGTAACCACACCGCTAACGGTTAACAGCAGCATCACCAGCTTATCCTGCGAATCGGCCTTGTATATCGTGTAAGTGCTGCGTTTGGTGCTGCCGTAGCCGCGGGCTGTCATGGAGTCTCCAGTCTGGAGGGCTTCCTCCAGCGACCAGGTCAGCAGCACTTTGAGCAGCGTCATTCCGTCTGTCATTCTTTTCTTAAGGCTTCCCGTACCGGTATCTACCCCGCGCAGACGCTGGATCATGGTAATCTGGCGCAGCCGCCGCTGGAACAACGGCACGAACCGGATGGCCATCAGCGTCAGCAGCGCCGTTCTCGGCGCAGCGGCCGCGAACAGATACATGAATTTATCTGTAGTCACCGTGTAATTGTAGGATATAAACCAGATAAAAATAGTAAGCAGCATAGTCATCATCATCAGTCCATACAGCACAGCTTCCAGTGTAATAGGCTGATCCAGCCAGTAGAACAGAATATGCGCCCCTCGATGTGAGAACAGCGGGTTCAGCAAGGCTACTGAGGCTGCCATCAGCAGCATAAAAGGCAAGCCGCGCATAAGCAACCGCCTTTGTCCCTGCAACAGCAGCAGCGCCAGCAGTCCGGCTATCTCTGTAGCCAGAAATAACGGATGGAAAACCAGCAGGGCGAACAGCAGCAGCCCTGCATAATACAGCAGGGCTACCAGAGGATGCATGGAACGGAAGCCGCTGCTCATGGCGCTTTGGCCCCCAGGTCTTTGCCTAGATCAAGCGTATACAGCCACTCGATAGTATCCCGGGGCTCCACGATCCAGCTGCCCGCAGCCTTGGACGGAAATTCTCCATTCACCTTGTACATCCAGCCGCTCTCTGACCCGTGATCACCCTCGTACAAATTATCTATACCTTCCACATAAGCAAATGTTGCGCGGCCCTGATATTCCATCTGAATCTTCTGCCCCCGCGTAATCCGCTTCAGCAGTTCCAGCACACTCTCGCCCTTCTTGAGCTCATACTGGGCGGCAGCCAGAATCACGCCATGCTCCTCATCTCCGGTAATGGAGAGGGTGACCACGTTGTCCGGCTTGGGTGTAGCGGCCGGAGAGCGCGTGGCGGCTGGCGGCTTGGCCGTAGCCGCCGGAGCGGGCTTGGGGGTCGGCGGCTTGGGTGTGGCCGCCGTTGATGGCTTGGCGGGCTCGCTTGCGCCCGCCGATGGCAGCGTCGCGGCTGCGCTTGGCGACGCCGGGGGCTTGGCGGGCTCGCTTGCGCCCGCCGATGGCAGCGTCGCGGCTGCGCTTGGCGACGCCGGGGACTTGGCGGGCTCGCTTGCGCCCGCCTGCGCTGGAGCTGCCGTACCTTCCGCCGGGGCGGATGGTACGGCAGTGCCCTCAGCGGCTCCCGGCAGCGGAGCCGCTTCGTCTCCAGGCCGCGGCGTCTTCGCGGCCGGGGTCCCGGCGGGCGGCTGCGGGCCGCCGCCTGCCTGATCCGGCTGCGCAGAGGAGCAGCCGGGGAGCAGCAATACCATCAGCAGGAGAAGCAGCGGAGCCAGCCTTCCACGGCCCATTTTAAATAGATTGAACATTACCTGCACACCTCCACAAAAAGGGAAAAGAACGGGGGCAGTCAGCCTGTTCCCCGTTCCTTCATACACCTTATGCTTACTTTTCAACACATATCCAAACGAATTCCAACCAAATCCGCCCATCTAACGAGCCTCCAGCGCTTAGGCAACCCTATACGCCTCAACGGCTCATCGGCACGGGTGCGTTAGTTGGATTTTCTACACTTAATTCTCCCGGTTACGCATCTGTACAGAAATTAGTTGGAATTAAGGCATCTAATTCTGCCCATACCTCATCCTTCTGCAGCTTTAGACCTGAATAAGTGTCATTTATCCAACTAGCTCCCGCTCTGCAGCAAATCCAGCTAAATTAGATGTCATTTATCCACTTATCGTCGGCCCCAGCGTGCAGTACTGTCTGCTCCCAACTCCAACTAAGAACTATGGCAATCTAACCGCCACAGCAGCAGCCATCTCACGGGTTACCACAGCGGAAGGCTCGAATGCGCCGCCGGTGCCGCTCATATATCCAAGTCCCGTCACCGTACGGACAGCGGACAATGCATAGTCACTGATCTTATCTTCGTCGCTGAACTTACCAGCCCCTGCTCCAGCTGATGCCGCATCCAGCTTAAAAGCTCTAACCATCATCACAGCCATATCCTGGCGCGTAACCAGTCCGTCCGGTTTGAACGTCGTGGCCGTCACGCCGCTGATGATTCCTAGCTCCTTCGCCCGGTTCACTGTTCCATAATACCATGTACCGGCCTTAACATCACTGAAGGCCCCAGCGGAAGCCGCCACAGACGGCTCGTTGCCGGTTAAACGAAGCAGCAGTGCTGCAAATTCAGCACGGGTAATATTCTTTTTCGGTGCAAACAGCAGGCTGCCCTCACTCACACCATTCATCAGCTTGCGGTCATACGCCGTGTATACCGACTCCAGCGCCCAAGGCGAGATCGACTTCACATCGGCAAAAGCCGGACGGTCCTCCGCCGCAGAAGCCACCGTTACCGGGACCGTATGACGCACGATGGCAGGGGTCTTATCCTTCAGATATCCCGTAACCGTCAGGTTATATTTATTCGCCGGCAGACCACCAGCCACAACAGCCACACCCGCAGCATCTGTAACTGCTGTTTTGCCGCCGATGGTTACCTGTATGCCTGCTGCCGGTGAAGTTACCGGATCGGAGGTGAAGGTCGCCTCATTCCAGACCCATTGCTTCTGGGTTACCTGCACCTTCAGATCTTGTCCAGGCTGCGGCTGTGCGGGAGTCACGGTTACGGCATCAACCACCTGCGTGTTGTCCCCGCCATAATAGACCACGATGCGGTCATTCTCCTCCAGCGCGAAGTCGCCCATCCCTACACTTGGATAGATCCATGCTCCGCCGCGTGCAACCACATACATCCAGCCATCATATCCGCCAAAAGTACCCGCAATCACGCCGCCGATCCCCGTCACATAATTGCCTGCTTTATTGACCAGGGCCAGGCGCTTGGCTGCTGCAGTCTTTTCCAGTGCCTTAAGCACATTTCCGGCGTACACGCTGCCCTCAGCCAAGGTTCCATTCGGACCTTCAACAGTAACCGAGACACTTACCTGAGGATTCTTCACTGGTGTGCCGCTAAAATCAAAGAGCTTACCGCCTGTACCAAACAGCTGGTACGCTACCATAGCCTCCAGTGCCTGCTCCGTAGAGAGAGCATTGGAGCTGCCGCCCGCAGTGTGGACGAATCCTCCATCAGCTGCGCTGAAGCTCATCAGCTTGCTGACCAGATTAATCTGGCCTTTGGTATACTCTGCTCCTGCCGGATCAATGCCGAAGGCAGACAGACCGATAATGGCCTGAGCTACACTCTCACTGCTGTCGCCATATCCGCCGTTCTTGTCCTGTGCCTTAGACAACCAGGCTGCTGCCCGCTGACCGGCAGTATTCACTGCTGCTTCCTGCTTGTGTCCAGCCAGTGCGTTCAGCACCATCGCTGTCATGTCAGGATCACTCGCACCCGTGGTCAGGGTGAAGCCGCCGTCCGGGTTCTGCTTTGCCAGAATCTCTGCCAGCAGCTTAGATTGTGTCCAATTTGCATTTGCCGGGATCGTATAGCTGCCGGAATCCAGAGCCAGCAGTGCATAGACTGGATTATTCAGCGTCTGGCCGGTAATTGCATCGTGATTGTAGAGCTTCTCGATCAGGTTATAGCCTGCCACATTCGCCGGGTCGCCGCCCAGTGCCTTAACGGCAAGCGTAATCCGGGCATAGTCCGTAGCTCTGGCAAAAACACCCTTAGCCTCACTCACCTTACCTTCAAGCGCCTTCAGATAGCTGACAGGAACCTTATAGCCCGCTTGCGCAAGGCCAATTGCCTGCCAGTCCGACTGGACTCCGTTCTTCAGCATGAATTCCGCAGTAGCATAGACTGCAGCGGTTACGCTGGCTGCCTCTTTTGCGGGCAGAGCGGATACCGCTGGTGCGGAAGTCCCGCCTGCCTGTGCAGCAGCAGCTTGTCCTGCCGGGGCTACGGCTGCTCCCAGCATTGCGAACAGCATAACCACAGCAAGTCCCAGCCGTGTGAACCTGGATGATAGAGAATGGTTCTTCATAACTAACCTCTTTCCTGAAATAGAATGGATGAATCCTGCTTCCTCCGCAAATAGAGCGGCAACCTAAAGACCGCCCTGTGCAGGGCGGCCGGGGAAGAATACAATACAGGGCGGCTGAAGGAGTCGATTGCTCTCCCACATTACATACAATGCAGCAATATACAGCCCTCGCCAATATCAGCATCTGCTTCCACATTCTTACCCCCGAAGAATAGAAACAACAACGAAAAAGGCAGGTCTCCTGGCTCATACTTCACCGCTTCCCCCGCCTTCCCATCCGCTTAGCAGACAGTGGCTCCTCAGGAGTTGCTCCGTACTTACAGTGGCGGGACCGCGCCGGACTTGCACCGGGCTTCCCTTTTAAGCAGATTCCTCTATTAGACATAGCCCTGCCAGCATCTGCTAGCGACAGCGCGCGGTCTCTAAGGCAATCTGCACCTTTTCCTCAAGCTTATTAAATTTTAATATTCTCAAACCATCATATCGACTATTCCCCTGTATGTCTATAGACAAGCTATATCTATTCCAGCTCCCCCAAAGCTCAGCCCATTCTGCACAAAAATCCTGAACAGCACATGCCCGCTCCCCCGGCACATCGTACTATTCAGGACTATGGAGTCATTCTTCTGTTGTCAATTAAGACGTTGGCGGTACTAGCAGAGACAGCGGCAGCAGGCGATTGTATTATGTACATTAGAATTCGTGTAAAAGCGGCCGATAACGCATTCTGCTGCATTTCATACAATCGATTGTGGCAACTACCCCTCCGCCGGGCCAAATTCCCAAAATCTAATGTACCGAATACAACAGAACACCATATAAGGATCAATATGCCTCATTCTAGTGTACAAAGTACAATCGAGCAGCTAGTCGATCATCAGGTTTAAACTAACAGCATTCATTTAATCCCCTCGCTTGCTGAGGGTCTGCCGTACCCCGATTAAGGTGCTATTCTAGCTCCAAACGTTATTCTTAAATGCAATCTGTACAACTAAATCGTCTGATTTACCACCAAATGTACTTTTAGTTGTATTTCGTACACCTAAAATGCTTCTGTACCCAGCTTTTCGCCCATTCGAGCAAAATTAGTTGTATGGAATACACTTAGAGAGGTATGCCTTCCTTCTCACTGTTTTTAGTTGTATAGAGTACACCTATCTCTGCAATGTTACCTGATCGCAATAGTTACAAGCTTACGCGGCCTGCTTATGGCCGCTGTGTTATTCCGCGTCCGCTTCCGGGCTTGCGGAAGCGGATGGCTCCGCGCTAGGCGCGGCGGTAGCTGTAGCTTCCGGGGCGCTGCCCGGATCTGCCGCCAGCTGCAGCGAGTATCTTCCGGCGGTGATCATATCACCTACCGCCAGCTTCGCGCCTGCTGAAAGCTCCACCGTCACCTCGTATACGCGTGACGGAGGAGTCCCTGCCGCCGCTGGAGAGGCGGTGGCTCCACTGTCTGCACCGCCTTCCACTCCGGCGTCTACCCTACCGCTCGCATCGCTGTCTACTCCGGCGCCTGCCTCGCCCTTCGCATCGCCATCCACTCCGGCTCCTGTCTCGCCCTTTGCATCGCCGTCTACTCCGGCACCTGCTTTACCACTCGCATCGCCGTCCGCTCCGGCGCCTGCATTACCCTTCGCATCGCCGTCTACTCCGGCACCTGCTGCAACCTGGCAACTGTTAACCGTTGCCTTAACCTCGTAGTCCGTAACGCCGCTGGCGGACTCCACGCCGATCCGCTCCGGCTTGAAGGCGGAGCATTCCGCCGCATCAGTGAAGCTGAACAACAGCTTCACGCCGTTATTCTTGCCCGCTTCTCCGCTTCCCGCATCACCGCCGTTATCCCCGCCAGTTCCTACATCACCCCCGCTATTCCCGCCGACAAGCCGGACAGAGACCGGGACCGCTACAGCGGCTTGTCCGGTCACTGCCGGAAGCGAGCTGGGGCTGGCCACCGGCGCAGCTGTATCCTTGCCGCGTCCCCCTAGCTGGCTCAGCAGGATAACCGCCGCAATCAGAATGATCCCGAGGATGCTCCCTGAGATCAGGATTTGAAATCGGCTGCGGCTGACCCACCGCGCCAGCGGCGAAGCCAGCTGGGCGCGGGCTTCATTGTAGACAGTCTGCATAGCAGGCGTTGCTGTGTCGAGATGGGTTTTGCGGAATTCCCGGTTCTTGAATGCCTCGCGGTCGCTCTTCAGGAAGTATCTCAGCACGGCCCGCTTGTAATTCGGCCACAGCTTCTTGCCTGAGCTTGCGAACAGCCAGCTATGCTGCGACCAGTCCAGGAACCGGTACACTGTCTCCTTGTCATTGCCCGCCTTGCGGACCACCAGATCCAGCAGCGCATCATAATCCAGCGGTCCGCCTTCGCGTTCACTGCTGTGATAGAAGGCCAGCGGCAGCCGGTCGAACGGCTCAAGGCTTCGCGCTTCCTTCAGCCACCGCGCACCGAGCAGTTGTACATCGTCCAGCTCACGCGGTGTCAGTCCCGCAAAAATCTCCTCGTCCGGCGACTCCTCCCCGAACCAGCGGTAGGCCGCGCGCAGCGCATTCGCTTTGCGCTTCGCAATCGCGTCGAGCGGCGGCTGCCAGTCTGCCGTATCCCGGTAACGCAAGAACGAGATCTCCAGCAGCTGCTCCATCGTCAGCTCGTCCAGCGAAAGCCGGTTCAACAGGAAGCGGTCGGCAACCGTGCCCAGCTCCTCCATAACGGACAAGGCCTCCGGGTATACGCCGCCTCTGCGGCGCTGCTTCTCTGCCTGCTGGACCGCTTCATGAACAGCCGTTACCGCCGATACCGGATCGGACTCCCGCTGCAGCTTCTCCAGCAGATATTCCTTGAAGGTATCCCGTACCGCTGGCTGCTGAAGCACCTCTGGAAGGCTCCGGCCGAAGTGGCCCACGAGGCGGAGGATATCTGCCGTTCCGGCAGCGGCCGCCAGCCGGGATTCCAGATACGGCTCGAACAGCGCTCTGCGGAAGAGCGATTGCGACAGCACTTTTTTGAAGAACGCCTCACTAAGCTCCGCATTGCTCTCAATAATCCCGTAAGCCGCCGCCAGCACATCCTCCCGGCCACCGGACTGGCAATTCAGCATCCCGTTGATGAAGTAATCGACGATCTTCACCCGGTAATTATGGCCCGGCAGCGCGTAATACGACTTGAACTGTTCCAGGATCTCCACTGACGGAATCCCCTTCTTACGGATCAGATCATATTCGCGGTCGAACCGCTCCAGGAACATATCATTCAGCCGCACCCGCGAGTCCAGCTTCCCCTCCGGCTTCAGATAGGACAGCAGGCCGCCGAGTATAGCATTCTTGTTGTCTGTATATAAGGCTTCGTTGCCTTGCTCGATTTCATAAAAAACCGCCAGCTCATTGTAGAGCGCCAGCGACAGCTTGCGGTCCGCACTCTCCCCGAGCAGCAGGCTGTCGGCAAACTTAGCGAAATCACGGAGGCTTCCGCCCTTTTCCACCAGCGTCTTCCAGGCCAGATCGGCATAGATCTGCCGCGACTCGCCGAAGTCGGTATTCAGAAACCTTGCACCTGCCAGATCGAAGATATAATCCTTCTCGATATTGCGGTCGCCCGGACGCAGAGAGCCCTTCTCCACGAAGGTCAGGTGAATATATTTGCGGCTCTGCGGCTCCTTGGCATACGTGATCACTCCCAGCCTGCGGCGGAAGTCATACGGCAGCGCAGCGAAGATGACCTCCGTCAGCCGGACCGCATGCTGCGACAACTCACTGATGGGCACATCCAGCGCTACATAGATTTTCTTCTTCCCGGCTACGGACAGCATCACCGCCTGCAGCAGGGCTTTGAACAGCACTTCTGTGAATCCTAGACCGGACAGCACCGTACGCGGATCTGACGGCTCGTCCAGCGAACGGGTTGCCACGGGAATCGACTCCAGCTCAGGCAGGGTTCCGCCAGGCTCCCCCTCATAGCTCCGGGCAAACCCCGCGTGCAGCCAGCTTCCATACCCTTCGACAATCTCTTCGGAGCGGATAGGCGGCACCACGAAATTATGGGCAAAAAAAGCGCTCCGCTGCCCCGTGAAATCCGCCGCCAGATAACGGCTCTCTCCGATCACTGTCTCGTTGCTCTCCGTATGGAACAGATGCAGCGCAGCCGGATACAGCTCCTCATCCTTCTCGCCGCGTGCCGTAAGCTCAGCCGGGGCATCGTAGAGGCAGAAGGGGTGCAGGATTTTTTTGACAAAATTATTATCGAGACTCTCCGATTTCGCCACCGTATCGAAGCCCTCTGTCGAACGGTATACACCGCGGCGCTCGCGGGTATACATCTGCTGGGTGATCATGGACCCTGACAATCTGTTCACGGCCCGTCGCTCCCCTCAATATAATTCAGCTTGTGCAGAAGCCAGATGAACGGCTCATCGACCCGGATCGGACTGACCACGCCTTCCACCTTCTGATTGACCGGATTGCTGCCCAGCGCAGACACGGCGAAATACCCCGTATTGGCAAAATAAACATCCATCGTATCCTTGAACGGACGGTCTACCTTCTCAATGAAGCGCCGGATTTCACCGTCGATGTTGTGGAACTCGTCCAGGTTCAGCGTTTTGCGGTGCACATAGTTGTTGAACACATTGCTGTTCGACTTGATATAGTCGCCATCCTCATCCTTGAGGGAGTGGAGCATATCGCTTTTGGCCAAGACGACTGCGGTCGGAATCTCAGTCTTGCTCTTCTCCTGATAAGCGATGAAATCACCGAACATGGTCAGCACCACATCACGCGGCTCATCATACTGCGATACCCACTCCCCTGGGCGGTCACCGAAATTAATGCGGATCTTCTCCCGGACGGAACGGATCTGCAGCGGATCGACCATGAACAGAATCCCTGCGGAGTTCTTGATATGCTGGCCGTGCAGGCCCAGATAATCCTGATCGACCATGCCTTCACCGGCTACATCGAAGAACACCAGCGTCAGCGGGGGCTTGGACTCATCCTTGAACACGAACTGGAAAATAAACGGCTCCTGCATCTTCTCCTTCTGGGTAGACGCCAGCAGATCCCCCCGCTCGAACAGCGGTTCCTCATACAGGGTGCGGAATTTGCGGCTGATCTCGGCATTCAGCGGCATACAGGCTGCGTCGAAATGCCCTGCCGTCGTATGCTGGAGCGTATGGATCAGCGAGGTCATATAGACAGACTTCCCGACTTGGGAAGCCCCGATAATCGAGATAATATTGCTAGGCACCTTGCCGGCCGTTACAGGCAGCTCGTTATGGCAGGACGGACAGAGCCGTCTGCGGGTCATCACCCCGTAGCGGTCGGTGAGCCCGGTCAGCACATGGTCCGTATAATGATGGTACTCCTCCGGGATATCCGCCGGCTGCAGAACCGCTTCCATATCATCCACCGTATCGAGGCCGAAGCGCTCCCGGTATTTATTCAGCAGATCATCCTCACCGAGCGCATAATTCTCATCATCCTCACGGCTGTGCATGGCCCGGAACACCACTTGCTCCGGCTCAAAGCGCGTGAAGCAGAACGGGCAGACAATATCGTAATACAGCGGCCTCGCTGCGGGCTGATTCTTCTTCATGAAACGGCTAAAAAAAGACATCTCTCATCCTCCTCAGGGTTGTGTCAGCACCCGGTATGCTGCTCCCGCTCACTCGGGAACCAGCTCATAATACGTCCCGTATTTAGGCCCATCGGTGAAAAAAATACGGATAAAGTCGTCCTTGCCGACCTCAATCGGCGGGAGCTGGTTCCGCCCGGGAGCGAAGTCCTGGACGAACGGGAACCTTGCGCCGTCCTCCTTGGAGGATGGGTGCGCATCCCGCTTTTTGACGTAGCAGAGCACTTCCTTCGGCACCGGCACCTCGGCAGTAATCGTCATCTGCACGGTTTTCAGCTTGCTGAACAACCCTTTTTTGTGCTGGACCGCGTAGTAGATCCTCGCTTTGCCCGCGCTGACGAGCGCCCGGTTACCGCCATCCTGCTGGCGGACCAGCAGCGTCTCCCCATTACCGCTAAGCCGCACGTAAATGGTATAAGCCACCATCCCGATC
The DNA here is from genome assembly GCF_037963835.1 of Paenibacillus sp. FSL H8-0332. Taxonomy (NCBI): domain Bacteria; kingdom Bacillati; phylum Bacillota; class Bacilli; order Caryophanales; family Paenibacillaceae; genus Paenibacillus; species Paenibacillus sp. FSL H8-0332. Next base: position 698,815 of record NZ_CP150145.1, on the reverse strand, counting down.
TCGTCCAGCCGGTCCCGGTACCCGTTATTCGCTTTGTACTCTTCACGCGTATAGAGCTTCATGCCCGGGGGCGGATGCTCCTGACTGTCCGGTGCCTCCGCAGAGGCCTTATGAATATATACCGCCTGTACACCGTCCGGCCAGCGCCAGCGCAGCGTACAGAACCGGTCCTCCACTCTGGATACAACTTCGGTAATCACCGGTGCTCCAGCGTCTGCCTCGGCGTACTTCATGGCAACCTGCCCCTTTCCCTGCATCTGGCTTTAGAACCCTTTACTGCCGCGGTTACGGCGGGGTGAATGAACACTGTCCGCCGGCGCATTAGCAGCTCCGGCAGCTCTTCCCCGGCGCGACAAGCGCCCTTCCCCTACAGGCACGATATACGTGAACAAGGTGAGAATGGCCGCCAGAACGAGCAGCGCCATCAGCCGGGTCATAGGGTCCCAGAGTGTATCGCCATTCAGGCCGGATTCCAGAATCAGCCCCGCAATAAGTCCCGATACCGCGCCCCCGATACTGAAGCTCCGGGCCAGATGGCGGTTATCGAACACAATGCCAAGGCCCAGACCCAGCGCCGTGCCGAGCAGCATCAAGGCCAGCACACGCACCACAGCATAATAAGGGCTGTCCGCGGTCTGGTCGCTGCGTTCGGTTAGCAGTGTCCGGTCTCCCAGACGGTCATAAATCTGCTGGAATACATCGCCAAGCCGGTTCGCATCGGCCACATCATAATACTGTCCGCCGGTACCGCTGGCGATATTCTGGAGCAGACTTGCGCCGGATGGATCATCCAGGGCCAGCCCGATTGTATTCACTTTTATTCCACGCGCCACATAATCTGTCAGCTCCGTAGAGGTATTGAACTGGCTGACGCCGTCGGATAAAAGAATAACCATCGCCCCGCGGTCCGCGCCGTCTTCATGAATCACCTTCATCGCTTCGGCCAGCGCGCCGCTGATATTCGTTCCGCCTTCAGTTGTCTTCAGACTGCTGATGACCTCCATAACCTTCTCACGGTTCGCCGCTTTGGAGAGCGGGAGCAGCGGCTGGACCACGGAAGCTTCATTGCTGAAGGTGACTACAGCGACTTTGTTGTCTTTTTTGAGCTGCTGCACCAGATTCTTGGCCGCCGCGTAGCGTCGGTCTGACGGGTCGCTCTGCGACATGCTGCCGGAATCATCGATCACCATGACGACATTCTTAACCGGCTTGCTGCCGCCGAAGTTCAGCTCGTACACGAACTCGGTCAGCGTGCCCACGCCAAGCAGCAGCACGACCATGAGCGGGAACATTTTCCACGAGGTGCCCAGGTAACGCAGCTTCCAGGACTGTCCGTTCAGCCTCGGCGAGATCGTCTCTGCGACCAAAGCGCCTATTCCAACACATAAGGCCACGATGGCAAAATAAATGCCGACCAGCACCATCTGAGGTAAATCATACGGCCTGCGGTCCAGCAGCAGCTCACCGAGCACAAACGCTACACCCGCGCCGAGCAGACTGAACAGCAGCAGGAGCAGATTGATTTTTCGCTGCATTGCATTTCATCCTTTCCGGGAAAAGCTTGATCAACACACGCTTCCCCATTCCATTCTATTGCACATCCGGCAGCAGAATGAATGAGAATTGTCCTACAAAGCCTGTTAGTGTAGGCCCGTACCCAGGTCCGAGACCCGGAGCCTGGGCATTATTATGGTGAACCCTCGGATTTCGGCCGCACCCCTGTAATCAGGGGCATTAGTGCTCCTCATTTGGTGGTTCGGCGCACTTTCGGGAGAATTCAGGAGCACTAATGCTCCTCATTTGCTGGTTTCGGTTCGGCCCCCTAATTATGGAGACATTCTGCTAAAAACTCGTGTTTTCGCAGGATCTTGTTTACAGCTTTATTTCTATCGGTTTTAGCTTGCCTGCTTTCCATGCGGCGTGGTATTGCTTGGGGCTCATGCGCTGCAAACTGCCATGAAAACGGCGCTCGTTGTAAAAATTAATATAAACTGCGACCGCTTCATAGGCTTCTTCAAACGTTTCAAAGTACCTTTTCGTGTACAAATCTCTCTCCAAAATACTGTGAAACGACTCAATGTAGGCGTTCATATTCGGCGTTTTTGGAGGAATCCGCTCATGCTCCAGAGGACGCTGCGTTTCCGCACACAGCTCGCCAAAGACGTCGCTTAGGAATTGCGGGCCGTTATCGGAACGGATCACCGGTGAGGGATCTCCAGGCTGTAAACGTCGGCCCAGCGCCTCCCTTAACGTGGCACAGACTTGCTTCGCTGTACAGCTCGCGCCCACGTGGTAGCCGACGATACAGCGGTCAAACACATCAATCATATCAAAGATAAAAAAGAAGCGGTCGTAGCCATGAATGTATCCATATTTAATGTCAATCTGCCAGAGTTGGTTGGGGCCGGTGACCACTCGATTTCGCGCTAAACGTCGAGGGTATTTTAGGTTCCTCACCGGCTTTTTCTGAAGCAATCCGAGCTTCTTGCACAGCCGGTACGCCTTCTTGTGGTTGAGGATTAAGCCCTGCTGGACCGATAGGGCATACGCCAGGTTCCGGTAGCCATAGCCGTTCTCCTCGCCCTCTACCAGCTCACTCAGCCACTCCTCGATCTGTAGGTCACTGACCCGCAGACCGCCGGTAGTGAGGGAATAGGCGGGGATCGGACGACCCGAAGTCACGACCGCATCCGGGGCACTCCAAAGCCCCAGGAAACGTTTTTTATGCGCATAATAGGTGGAAGGTTGAACCTCCACGATACGTAGAACCAGTGTAGCCGAATAACCCCGCTTTATCGCTTCGTCGGCCAGTTCGAGTTTGTCTTGTAAGCGGGGTTGGCTTTTTTTAAGAGTTCACGCAGCAGTTCGATTTCCAGATCCTTTTCACCCAATAACTTAATGGCCGTCTCCATCTTCGTCTCCAGATCTTGGACACGCTCCGCATCTTCAATCCGTTCTTGGACGGACGGAGTGGCCTCTTCTCCAAATCGTTCTTTGTAGAACTTCACCCAATTGGCAATGGTGCTGGGAGAGACGGAATACTTTCGGGCCAGGAAGGAAACCTTGGTTCCATTGATCGCTTCTTGGGCTACTTTGATCCGCTGTTCGTCATACAACTTGTTGCTTCTCATCGGCTCCACTCCCTCTTCTTAGTGTACCTCTTACATGTCAAGGTCTCCACTTTGATTAGGGGGCTTAAGAGGTTTGGCGCACTTTCGCTGAAATCAGGGGCACTAGTGCTCCTCATTTGGTGGTTCGGCCCACTCTCGGGAGAATTCAGGAGCACTAATGCTCCTCATTTGGTGGTTTTACACACTTTCGGTGAAATCAGGGGCATTAATGCTCCTCATTTGCTCATCTGGCGCGCGTACGGCGAAATCGAGATCACTATTACTTACACACGTCAGCACCAGAGGGATTCATCCCCTTCATTCAACCATCCAGCCCACTTTCAGCAACATTAGAGGGATTTATCCCTCTGTTTCCACCATCCAGCCCACTTTCTGCAACATTAGAGGGATTTATCCCTCTGTTTCCACCATCCGGCCCACTTTCAGCAACATTAAAGGGATTTATGCCTCTCTTTCCACCATCCAGCCCACTTTCAGCAACATTAAAGGGATTTATCCCTCTCTTTCCCGCCATCCGGCCCATTTCCACCAGCATTAAAGGGATTTATCCCTCTCTTTCCCGCCATCCGGCCCATTTCCACCAGCATTAAAGGGATTTATCCCTCTCTTTCCCGCCATCCGGCCCACATTCACCAGAACTATAGATCCTGAGGCTGTGGTAGCCTGACCAAATATAATAGTTAGTCACAGCACTCCACTCATCTAATCTCATTTCCGCACATCAGCACTCCACTCATCTAGTCTCCACTCATCTCATCTCCGGCAGCTGCTCCTCTTCCAGACCGTGAAGCTGGTATCCGTTGCCGGCATATGTCTCGTAATAGACCTTACCGTTGCGGTGGTAGAGCAGGTCTTCCAGGTGGAAGCCGCCCATTAGGTTCAGCTTCTCCACGCCGCTGCGGCGCTGCTCATGCACGAAGCCGAGCCGGTAGATGCGGGTGGTCTCGTCTGCACTGAAGGCATAGCGCAGGAATTCGGAGGAGCTGTCGCCGAAGAAGTACTTCTCTTCGTGGCGGTGCTCCTGCGTATACTCGAACAGGCGGACATTCATCGCCGCCTCCTCCTCCAGACTGCGGTAGAGCTGCTTGAACAGCTCCTCCTTGGAGACGATGTCCCGGTTCTCGTAAGCGGCTGCAACATTAGCGCGCCGCAGCAGCTCTTCCTCGAACGGAAGCGTGAACGGCCCCGCCGTAAGCAGCTCCCGGCGGCACAGCTCGATCAGCCGCTCGGCCACCGTCTGGCCGCCTCCGTGCACCAGCAGTCCGGAGAGACTGCCCATGAACCGCTCGCTGAAGAAGATCCCCGCACCGCGCCGGGTCTCGATGTCCTTCATGACCTCATCCGTCACACTGCGGTAATACTCCATGATGTTCTGATCCACGGTCTCTTTGCTGCGGCCGATGCTGACGAGGGCCACGCTGTGCAACTCCTCCTCCAAAGCGTCCATCGCCGCAACCTTCGTTCTGCTGTCTGCGTGCAGCTGCTCCAGTGCAGCGTCATAGCGGAGACAGAGGGCCAGCTCGCTCTCCAGCAGCAGAATCTCATACTTCTTGCCGTAGACGGACTCGAACAGGTAATGAATGAAATTGCGCACCGTCCGTTTGTCCAGCAGCGGCACCCGCTGGAACGGCTGGCGCTCCACGCTCTCCGCATAGAGCCGCTCCAGCTCCTCCTGCGCGGAGAGCAGAGCGGAACGCAATCCGCCCATATGCTGGCGCAAGGCCTGCAGCACGCTGCCCTCACCCGTCTTCTCGCTGGTCCATTCCGCCAGCTGGTAGAAGGTGACCGGGGAGGCTCCCGCTTCCCCGGCAGCCAGCACTCCGGCCCACTCCCGGGCCGGATCAATCCCGGCAGCCCTACGAGCAGACACCTCCGCAAAATTACTGCGGAAGTAAGCCTGCGCCCCTTCCCCGAACAGCAGCTCCTCAGCCTCGCGCAGCGAGAGCATCCGCAGTTGTGAATAGGACGGGCGTCCGTGGCTCATCAGCCCGGTCATCTCCGCGAGAGCGGACTGCTCCGGCAGCAATTCCGCCGCGCGGTCCCGCAGGGTATCCGCTCCAAGGCCAAGCATCGCCTGCCGCTCCTTAAGACTCCGGGTATGGCCTGTACGCAGCCGCCCGGACAGATAATGCAGTGCATGGTACAGCACCGCCAGCGCAATCTGGCGGTTCGGCCGCCGCACCGCCGAGAAGCCGGCAGACGCGTAGCCTTGTCTGCCTGTGCTGCCTCGGATGCCGCTTTTGAACGTCATATTATTGTAGCCGCCGTGCCCGGAGGCCTGATCGGCCGCAGGCCGGACCCGGTTCTTCAGCAAGCTGATGTGGGCGATAATCTCGTAATTGTCGTCCATGCCATGGACCGACATCAGTCCGCGCTCGTTCTTGTCCGAGAGCAGATAAACCAGGTCGAACAGCGGAGCAGGGCCATGTGTCACGGGAATGGACAGCCCCTCCTCCGTCACCAGCAGCGGAGCGCTTAAGGCATACTCTGCCGCCTGCATCCCGTCCAGCTCACGCAGAAAGGCCAGCCCGACCGAGCTGGAATAGCCGAAGTTATCCCCCTGCTCACGTTCGTTAATCAGCGCGTACAAATCAATCTGTACCGACTTGAACGACTGGCTGAGAATTGCGCGGGCCAGCAGCACGATCTCCGGCAACAGAACATTCTGCGGGTCATCGACCCGTGTAATGACAGATAGATGGATGACGTCAAAAGAAGAATACAGCCTTCCGTAATCCGCTATGCTGTTGCTTAACTGACGCAACGTCCGGTTCATTCCGGCCAAATACTGGCTATCCTCATGAAATTCACGGTACAGCTCACGCCGAACCGTACGCGGATCACGCCCTGCCGTATCCGGCAGGGTCATGTGCATCACGCGTTCATGGACACTGCTGTTTCCGCTGCCGATCCGCCCCTTGACCCCCTCCTTCTCCTGCGTACTGCCGCTGCCGTTATGCGAACCGGCATGCAGTGCCATGACGCCGCCTGCATTGTCCCATTTGCGCTGGCAGCGTTCCAGCACCGGACCGATGGCCGGGGTCACCTTATCGCCAAGGAACAGGAACAGCGCAGGGTAATGGATACTGCTGCGCCCATCCCCCTTATTATGCTGCGCTTCCTCCTGGGCAGCGTATTGCTCCGCATATTGTAAGGCCTGATCTCTGATCATAGGCCTACTTCAGCTTTCTGCGGATGCTGCCAAGCTTGCCGGTCAGGCTCTTGTAGAAGCCGTACATTTCATCTCCGTTGGCATGCTCTACCCGCTCATATTCCAGAGAGTCACGTGCCTCCAGGAACGAGACATACATCCCTTCCAGCTTATACAGCAGCGGAGTTACATCTTCGGCTGCGGTCATTTCTCCGGCCCGGCGCGCTGCCTTGCGGAGCAGGAGACTGCGGCTTTTCTCATCCAGCTCACGGAAATGGCGGTAGACGGCATACTCCACATAGCTGCGTTCCTTCATCAGATTGGCGAACGGCTCCCAGGCATCCTCGTCCTCGTCACGGTCATAGACATAGAGCGCACCTTTTTTGGCGATGGTATCGGTGTACAGCGCCTCAATGAACTGGTCCAGCCATTTGTCTTCATCCAGATGCTGATGCACCAGCGCCTCCAGCTCCTGTGACTTGGCTGCCAGCGCATCATATTTCGCCAGCTCCTCACGGACACGGGCGATGAGCTGCGGGGAACGGATCAGGTTCTCCTGGGCCAGCTCCAGATTAATGCTGCCGAAGATATCCTTCACGGCTTCGCGTTCAAGACCTCCTGTGCGAAGCGCTTTGAGCTCTTCAGCAGCCTTGCGCACTTCACCCAGATTCGGACGCGGCGCATCCAGCTGCAGATCATAAGCGCCCAGCAGCTTGCCCAGATCCAGCGGCTTCGTGAAGATCACCGAGAAGCGGCTGCTGGTGTTCTCATCTACACCCTTCTCTATAATCACACCGGACTCCAGCGCCCGGCCGAAATCTGCACGCACTCTGGCATTATAATCACGGACGCGCGGATTCACGTAAGTATCGCCCCATGACTTCTCCGGGATCGGTGAAGGCAGATAGGTCCAGTTGTCCTTGTCGGTCATCACGAGATGGCGTCCAATACCCTCTTTATCGAGGATGGTCCGTTCATAGTTCTCCTCGAAAACCCGCAGCGGCGTGTATACGAACAGCGGTACCCCGTTGCGTGTATTCAGCCAGAAAATCCGGTTTTTCACCTGACTCTCCTTGATCGTGAACTGCGATTTGCCGAGTGCATTGTTCTGATAATTCCGCACACCCTTCAGAATCCCCGGCGCCTTCACCGGCACAGAGACGAAGCCCCAGGACGGGAAGTGCAGACTGCCAGAGCTGTTGCTGAGGTGGAAAATCGGTACCGCATCCTCATCCAGACGTCCGGCAATAATCCGCTCCACGAACTTATCCAGCGGCTCCTCGTGCCCGTATTTCATCACCAGGAAATCCTCCATCGAGCGGGTAATCAGATCCCCGAACTTGTCGCTGAGGAATTCAGAGATCGAACGGACGATATCAATCTCCTGCTCTTTGACCCAGCGTCCAGAATGCTTCAGCATTTCGCGCGTGAAATCACGGATCAGATCGTCGCCGTCCTTCTGGTCCATCACCTTGGAGATGGTTGCCGAAATATCCGGCACATTGACGATATTCCAGTAGTAGGTTTTGTTGCCCTTGTGATCTGCCTGCTCTTCGCCGTTAATCAGAATGTCGCCGTTCTTCTCGAAGATCGAGCTGAGCGCGGTCAGAATCTCGGTGAACACACCGTAGATCCGGCTGTTCTCTTCATTCAGCAGCTCATACAGATCTTCATAGAACTGGATCATCTGCTCGGTGCGCTCCACATCGGCATGTAGCCAGTATTCATTGATTTTGGCTTCAATATAGGCATTCTTCTTCTTCTCTTTGGACACAAAAGCGCTCCGCGCATCGCCCAGCTTATCCTCTGCACTCTCCTGTGCGGTCTCAATATCACGCGGCAGGCGCAAGAGACTCTCGCGCAGCGCTTCAATATAAGACTGGATCAGCTTCAGGATGCAGAAGCCCTTCTCGGTGTACAGCAGCCGCGACACATAGAACGGCCCCTGCTCGGGATGCAGGAAGATGCGTTCCAGCTCTTCGCCGAACTGTCCGGCAATCTCGCCTGGAAGCTGCTTCTTGGATTTGATATATTCCTCACGCGCACGGGCCAGGAAGTTCTGCTCCAGCTCCGTATCCATGCTGACGACCTGATTCTTGACCACATTCGCATGGCTAAGGCGCTCGCTGTTCTGATAGCCCGGCAGCGGCTCCGGCACACGGGACTCGAACGTCTTGATCATCGTATCAAGATCAATGCCGAGCTTACGCGCCATCTTCTCCACATCCTCCTGATTCGGGGCGTGATGGAACATCTTGTCCATTTTGTCGAAGAGGCGGTAGGCCAGGTAGGTTGTCATTTCCTCAATCGGCAGCACGGCCGAGGATGCTCCGATAATGTTGTATTCATAGTTGGCAGGATAGGTCTTGTTCATCTGGGCAATATTCGTGCGGATGTTGCTGATATAGTCATGGATGGCGAATTCCTCGCCGGAGGCCTTCTCTTCACTGGCCATGAAGTTGGTGATGTTCTCAGCCGTCACGTTCATGCAGTAATCGTAGGCATTCTCCAGCAGCTTGCCTTCCGTATTGGTTGCGGAGATCAGATGACAGAGATTGAACGGCGGCAGCGGCGAGTTGACGCTCAGAATATTGCCGTATTTCTGGCGGAAGCGTTCGCCCCGGCTGTCCACGTTCATCCAGTAATCCAGCTCTTTGAGCGCGGCATACCCGTTCTTGCGGATATACTCGCGGGTATGCTCGCTGAGGCTTTTGTTGGACAAATTGACGTCCGGTGTGAACAGATAACCCAGCGTATTGACACGGTCGATCCCGGCTGCGCCGTAGTCACGTTCAATAATACCGCGCACGATGTAGGTAATATCCAGGAACGCCCCGCTGCCGGTTCCGCCGGACAGACCGGTGAGCAGGAAGACCATGAGCTTCTTGCTGGTGCCGACAGACAGCGTCTTGATCTTCTTATCGATAGCGGCAACCACCTGGTTGATCTTCGTGAACAAGAGGAGGCGTCCGGCCTGGCGCACCCCGGCGGCTCCGTTCATGCCGTCTGTGATGCTCAGCTCCGGCGACAGCCAGTCTGTAATGTAAGAATCCAGGATGCTGCGGTTCTGCAGCAGTCCGCCGATCTCGGCATTGGCCAGCAGCACGAATTCATTCTGCGGGTCGAGGCCGATGCCCTTGTATTTTTTGCCGCGGTCCTGTTCATTGGTCTCGAACGCCAGGAACTCCACGTTGTCGGGCTTATCCCGCTTCTTCTTGGACAACGGATCTTCAGGCAGCTTGAAGCGGCGGTTAATCTGGTATTTGAGCCGCAGCAGGGCATCGATGCCCGTGCCGCCAAGCCCAATAATGAGGATCGGATTGTCGATGGTATCCACTCTAATCTTGTCGCTGACGATCCCTCCGCCAAGCGATACATCCAGCTGTTGAATATGTTCTCTTACTACCGGTTTCATAGGTTCTCCCCCAAAAGTTGTGATAGCCTATGCATCCCGAATCACTTCGCATAATCGTTTCGGGAGCATACACTTAGCCTGTTTATCAGATCAAATATTCCAATAGAATCGTCTTGTCTACCGTCTGCAGAGAGACCGTTACCCGATCCCCGCTCTTCATCTCTAGGCCCCGCGAGGTATCAGCAGCACGCCCCGAGCGTTCCACCGAGATCCCTTCGCCCCCGCGCAGCAGGAGCCGGTCATGGGTTCCCGGGGTGAAGATCAGCTTCTCGCTCTCCTTCAGTTCAGGAGCAAGCTGCAGGAGCTGATGCAGGGTGAATTTGCCGCGGAAGGCGGCGAGCTTCTTGTACTGCGGATAGGTTTTCTCTCCGGTGTTGCCGTCCACCACTTCCACTACCAGTTGTCCGACGAACCCCCGGTTTGCCTTACTGCGCAGCACCCAGAATGCGGCAGCCGCAGCCAGCAGCAGTACAATCCCGCCGATGATATAGTACAGCGTGTTCGAGGTCTTCTCCTCAGCAGGCTCTTCGCCCGTAGGAGTACCTGCTGACGGCGGGGTAGTCGCCACCGTTCCGGTCTTGGCATTGATGGTCAGCACATCGCTCTCCCGATAGAAGCTGCTCTCTTCGGCCCGGACCTTCAGCTCGTATTCATGATTATCCTTGATTTCAAAAGCACCCTTGAACTCGGCACCCGAGTTATCCAGCGGAATCTCCTGGACCTGGCCGGTGTCCTTATCTGTAGCCAGCAGCACAGCCTTCATATCCTGGTACAGGCTGCTCTCCGTTACCTCTGTCCCGTTGCTGAACAAATGCGAGGAGATATCCACCGTGTCGCCTTTGCCGTAAGACTTGGAGGGCAGGGCATCCAGCTTCAGCTCCAGATCGTAGTTGAATACCAGGTTAATATCGATCTTGTCCTTCGGCACTCCCTTGACCTGGAGCTTCCAGTCTCCCTCCTCCGGCGACAGCAGCTTGATCAGCGTATAGCTGGACGACTTGGATAACAGCACTTTATCGGAGGGAATTGCTACTTCCTTCCCTGCAGGATTACTGAGCTTTGCGGTCACCGGCTTAGAGGACATGATGGAAATATTCGCTTCGAGTACGCTGCCGTTGGGCACATTGACCGTAACTTCCTGATAATCGCCGTTTGCCGTAATGGACGGCACCGGCACCACCTTCAGCTTCAAGTGGCTGGCAAAAATCTCGCTGAGAATCTGCGGCAGATCATCGGCAGAATTCGTGGTGAACGCCTTGCCGCCTGTCTCGCTGGACAGTCCGGCCAGAATATTCTTGTTCAGCTTGCCGTCCGCATTCAGCCCTATGGTATATATGGGATACCCCTTCTGCTTAGCAGCCTCTACTGCCGCTTTCAGCTCTTTGTCGGAATCAGACTGCTTCCGGCCGCTGGCTTCATTCAGGTCATTGTTGCCGTCCGCCAGCATCACGATCATCGGCTCATGGCCGGGGTCGCTGCCGTTCTCCAGCACCTTCACCGCCTCTTCCATCCCGACCGCCAGGTCCGTGTAGGGTCCGCGGCTAAGCCCGTCGATGAAATTCTTCAGATCCTCCTTGTCGCCGGCGGATTTGATGCCAAGCAGCGCCTTCTCGCGCTGCACCTTATCGGTGTAGGCCACAATACCTACCTTATCGCCTTGGGTGGACAGCATATCTATGAACATCTTCATCGCTTCATTGGCTATCTTGTTCTTGTCGCTCTTGTTCATCGAGTTGCTGACATCGATCAGCAGCACAGCATCGATATGTGAGGGTGCGGCCGAAGCCGCGCTGGCTCTCGAAGCAGCATATGGAGATACAGTGATGCATAAGATCATGAGCAATACAGGCAATATGCGCTGCAGTCTATTCTTGGCCTTGCTGAAATAACGTTCGTTACGAAGCATAAATTGGGCTCCTCTTGTGTGAAATTAGGCGGATATGGCAGATCCGTAACGCATAGCTAAATTCTGTCAATAGCATGCCATTATGATATAATTAAACCTTGTAAACTTCAACATAGTGACCGCTGGACCGGCACTTCCGCTAGTGGCAATCGCCATCCTGAGCCGGATAGACTATTCTAAGTATACGCCGCAATCCTGAATATTTGATTAAAAGACCGTAACCAGAGCAGAAAGGAAGAGTTCCATGATTACATACGCCATACTCGGGATAACGTTTCTCTATGCTGTGATTCAGATTATTCTATATGCTTCCCGCCAGCGGAAGCCGCTCACCCGTGAGGATATCGACGAGCGCCTGCTGGCTGCATTGAACGGAGGGGATACGGCCCGTGAGTAAAAAGAAACCGGTGATCTTCCGTCCCTTCAAAGCTCCCCGCTACTCCTTCGAGAAGCTGCGCATCTGCCGCCGCTGTCACCATTACACCGCGCTGGGCGAGGAACGCTGCACCCGCTGCGGCCGCGCCTCGCTGACTCCGGTAGAGAAGTATGCAGTGTCTCAGGCCGGGCGCAGGGTACAGACCCGGCTGCTCGTTATTCTCCTGCTGACCCTGGCTGGAATCTATTTCGGGCAGAATCTGCAGCAGATGGTGCTGTGCGGCGCAGGCGGCCTAATATTAGCCGGACTGGTCTACTATACGCAGCGGAAAGTACGTCAGAACGAAAATCTGTATGCGCTGAACAAACTGCTTGGCCGCAATATTTTCAGCATCAAGGAAGATCTGGAGCTGAACCGCCAGGAAGCCGTGACGGTACTGCGCGAGAATGATGTGCTCGCTTATGAGAAGCTGCGCGAGATCTCCGTGCTGCTGCGCGGAGACCGGATCTCCCGCCAGCGTGTCGCCCTGCTGCACGGCTTCCAGCTGCGCAAGGACATGACGCTGGAGCTGGAGCAGCTGCTGCTGAAGGACTTCGAGCCGCTGCTGGCTGAATATATCGGTGAGATCGCCAGGGTCCGCCCCGAGCTGATCAAAGACCGCACCCTGCGCTATGTCAAGAATTACGAGGTGCAGATTCTCGAAATGGATACGGGGCTGGTCATTATGGCCGCCGTTGCCAGTGCTGCGGTCCGCATGAAGCGATACGCGCTGCTCTACTCCGGCATGATCGGCCGCTATGTGCAGGAGCTGCCCAAGGACCGCTTCCTGCGCTTATCCAGACTCATTGCCGCGAACCCTTATGAGCCGTGGAACGGCCTGGATGCCAAGGTGGAGGAGATCCGTGAGCTTAAGTACCGCTGGGACCCTGAAGTATAAGGTTAGACGGACTGTCGCTCTAATCCTTATCTATGAAATAAAGGGGCTATATTATATGACGATCATACGGGCTGTAACCCTGCGGAATATTATGATTATTCTGTGTATTTTGATGCTGCTCCCGCTGGGACAGAAGGCGCTGGGGATTAAGAACAAGCTTCAGGATGTACAAGAAGCCGGAAAATTGTACGCTGCCGGGGAGCTTATCGCTGCCGAGAACCGGTACCGTCTGGCTGCGGCCAATCACGCAATTTCTTATAAAGAAGAAGAAATTAATGCAAGACTGGCAGAGCTTGCTCCCATCACGAGCATCCGCAGCAGTCTAAGCAGACTGTCCTTAACGCTGGAGGACCAGCTGACTGTGAAGGATTTCTCAGGGATGATGGAGAGCTATGCCTCCCTGCTCAGCCTGAAGAGCAAGTATATGACGCCGGGCGGTCCCTATGAAGCCTATTATCGCCGGCTCTCGGCGGATTCTGGCCTCTCAGACAAGATGACAGCCGGGTTCCGGCAGTTCAAGGATGAGTACCTGGCCGGACTCGCCGCAGATTCGTCTAAGGGGGCAGATTCGGGGACGGGCAGCGACAGTACGGACAGTCTCAAATGGAGCCTGCTGCAGATTCCGGCAGACTATTACGGGGGAACCGCCGCCAAGGATAAGATGCTGGCTGCGAGCTTCAAGGCCCATGATACCGCGAGACTCAAGGCTCTGGCCGCAGCCGGAAGCTTCGGGCCTATGCTGGAGAGCGCCCTCTCTATGGAAGAAGCTTATAAGAATCATAGTTATACCGCGCCCTGGCTTAGCAAGCAGGTTAAGGAGAGCGCTTCGCTCATCCTGAACAAGGATCTGGACGGCAGCAATATCACAGCCTTCGCCGGACATGCGGTAGACTACCGCAGCTATGCGGCATCAGCCGGCATTACCAGCTCCAAGGTACTGAAGCTGATCGACAACAGCATCGCCCGACTGCTCCGCGAGGGCGCGCGCCATGTGCGCGGCGGCCGGTATGCGGATGCCATCAGGCTCTATGCGGAGCTGGCTCCAGTGCAGGATACCTCCAAGGAGACCGCTGCCGCAACACTGGCCTGGAATACGGCCGAACCTGTCCGGCTGCTGCCGGGCGGCGAAGTGCCGGGCAGCTACTCCCTTACAGCCTCCGTTACTGACAAGTACGGTGCCAAGGTAGCCGTAGCCGGAGTAGACGCTGGCGGCAAGCTGGTCTACGCCGAGATGAGCGGGGACGGCACGGTCTCCACCCGGACCGGGGAGGTGATCCCGGGTTCGGGGATGCTGAGCGCTCTTTCTTTTGACGAAGCGTTGTCTGCTTACTCCGAAGTTCCCGTAGTTGCAGCTAACGGCGGCGAGGCTGACGGACGCAGCACCTTCACAGGTTATGCCATCCGGCCGGAGGGAATCTCCCTGCTGTTCAGCTTCACAGGCAGCAGCTATGAGCTGATGGCGGAGGATGGCTCCATCCGCGTAATGAACACGGATCTGGCCAATGGTGTCGAGGGCAGGATTGCTATCTTCCGCCAGGTAAACGGGGCCTATGAATTCTCGGAACTCTATCAGGAGTTCACATACACTCCTATAGATGCTACACAGCTTGAGCTGTTTCCTTATGAGAAGGTTACGCTGTCCTGCGATATCTCTATTGACGCTGCCGGAAGAGCCGTCGCCCATTCGAACGGCCGCTATCTGCTGCTTCAGGGCGAGATAAGCCAAATCACTGGATTAGCCACAGTCAACGGCCAGTTCGAGAACGGTTATGGAACGGTGGAAACGGAGCTTGGTGAGGAGTCTGTACCTGTGTTTGTAGTCGATTCGATGGGAAGCTTAAGCTTGACGCCGCCTTGATGTGCGGAAACGGCCCTTCAGTCCGCATGGACCGGAATACCAAAAACGCAAGAGCCACACGGTACGGATGCCGCATGACTCTTGCGTTTTCTTTTGGCGCGTGGAATATGTCCCAGCACAAGTGGGGTGTAGATTACAAACGGAGGGCCTTGGCGGTTTGCGGTTTTCTTTTGCGGCTGAACAGTCTTAGATATCGCTTCCTCTTGTACAGCACCTCCGCCGATGCGCTCAGCGTCTCCTTCACCTCGCCAAGCACCTCCTGAGTATCCTTGACCGACTGCTTCATCCGCCCAAGCTCCGACTTCACCCCGTCACTCCGCAGCTTTGCCGACTCCACCGTCTCCTGCATATTCGCTTTGAACTCATCCATCGGAGCTTTCAGTCCATCGACGGATTGCTTTACCCCGTCCAGTGACTGCTTCAGCCCATCCATGCTGTTCTTGAATTCCTTCAGCGGGTTGCCCATGTTCGTCCCTCCTAAGCTCTATTTCTCTATATTACCCAGAATGGAGGGATGCGGCTTCAGCTTCAGCTCCCACGAAGCTCCTCCAGCAGCTCCATGACCTCCGATTCTTCAACTGGAACCGAATAAGAGCCGTCAGCGAAAAGCTTCATCCTCCCGATACCTTCCTGGAAGACGAAGCGGATGCGGCCGCTGCGCACTTTTTTGTCCGTGTACATCTTGTCCACTAACGCCCGGTTTGAAATGTACTCTGGAAGCTCTGTTGGCAGACCCGCCTTCTTCAGCAAAGCCACTACCCGGTTAGCCTCTTCCTCCGTCATATAACCAAACTTCACACCCAGCTTCGCCTGGATGACCAGCCCCACTGCAATGGCCTCGCCATGCAGCAGCCGGTAACCGCTGAGCGCCTCAAGCGCCCGGCCTGCCGTATGCCCCAGATTCAGAATCTGCCGCAGATTACTTTCATGCTCGTCCTGCTCTACCACTTCATATTTGATCCGACAATTCGTCAGCGCAATATGCTCGCACACCCCGGCATCCAGGATCAGCTCCCCATCTTCCGTAATGATTCTGTCCATGTTCGCTTCCAGGTAACCGAAGAACTGCTCATCGCCCAGACAAGCGTGCTTGATGGTCTCGGCCAAACCGCTTCTGAACTCACGGGAAGGGAGTGTGCGCCAAGCGGCCAAATCTATGTATACTTTACGGGGCTGGTGAAAGACGCCTATCAGGTTGGTGGCGACGGGTGTGTTCACGCCTGTTTTGCCGCCAACGGAGGCATCTGCTGCTGCCAGCAAGGTGGTGGCATAATTCAGAGAAGGTACTCCCCGGCCAAAGGTCCCGGCCAGAAATCCTGCCAGATCCGTCACCGCTCCGCCCCCCACCGCAATAATACAGCAGTCTCTGCCGTAGGCATGGCTTAGCAACTGGTCCTCCAGCATTGCCTTCGTCTCCCGGGTCTTCGAGCTCTCGCCCGCCGGAAAGGAGAACAATTCCACTTGGAATCCCTCATGACGTAACAGCTCTAGTAAAGGACGGCCATATAACGGCTCCACCGTAGAGTCTGTAATAATCGCATATTTGCTAATCCCCATAAGCAGCCCCTGCTGCAAATCACGGATCAATGAGGCAAACAGATGCTCACCAATTTCAATTAAGTAAGAGTGATCGACTACTTTTTGGAGTGTTACTTCAAAGCTCTTGGACATGGGTTTAGCCCCTTTCTCTAAAGCTTGCAGACTTCATTTACGGATCATCGTCCGGTAGACGAACTTCGGCAGCGCAGATTGTCTGCGCCAGCGTGACTTCTGGCCTTTGGCGACGGGTGAGAACAACAGTCTGTGCGCCCACTCCAGATTCATTTTTTTCCAGATGGCCGGTGCCGGTCGTACTTTCCCGGAGATCACATCCAGACTTCCGCCCACGCCAAAAACAAGCTTAATCCCCTGCAATTCGTCCTTGTGCTTATACAGCCATTTATCTGAGTACGGAGCACCCATGGCAAGAATGAGCACATCCGGCTTGGACTGCTGAATACTGGCGATAATCCCTGGCTCTTCGTCAGGTGCAAAGAACCCGTGATGCCTCCCGGCAATCTTCACCTTCGGATAGCGCAGATTAATCTGCTCCACCGCCAGTCTGCTAGTAGGCTCATCTGTTCCCAGAAAATAAAAACTCCAGCCCCGCTCATTCCCTTTCGCAAGTAAACTCAGCAGCAGGTCGTAGCCGGTCACCCGCTCCGAAATAGGATTGCCTTGTCTTCGCGCAGCCATCAGAATGCCGATCCCGTCAGGGACAATCAGATCTGCCGAGTCGATGATCTCCTGCAGCTGTTCGTCCGTTTGACTCGCCAGGGTAATCTCCGGATTCGCCGTAATGAGATGAAACAGCCCTCCCTGCCCGTCCATGATCTGCTCGTCCAGCAGCGAAGTCGTCTGTTCCAGCGTCAATTTGGAGAAGGGGACTCCCAGAATACACACCTTGTCCTTCATCATTTCACCTCTCCCTTAATCTCTAATCCCGTCAATCCTCGAAGTACTTCCACCATTCCACCAGCCAAGGCTCATCTACGGCGCGCAGGCGGAATCCCTCCAGCAGCACCTGGCGCACCCGCTTCTCCATCTTCACAAAGCTGTTATCCTCCTGGTACATTGGCGCGTAGGACAGATCTTCTGATAGGAATTGCCGGAAGTCCTTCATGCAATCAAGTACCCTTTTCCCTACTGGAAGCTGCTCTGCTACCTGTACAAGCCACTTGTCATACGGATAGGGGTAGCCCTCCACCGTGATGGCGCAGCGTAAGGCCTGCTTGAACACCTCGACCGCCTGAAAAAGAACCGGAAAAGCCTCTCCCCGGCGCACGGGATTATCCAGGCTTTTGGCAGCACTCCGAAGGTCTATGTAGGTCTTCTTCCGCAGGCTCATCAGAAGGTCTGAGGGCAGCGGGACCATTTGCGCGAACAGCGCCTTCAGGTCCAGCGGATCATGATAGATACAGGAGACCGATGCATTCCACAGCCAGTCCAGTTGCCCCTTCCCCAGAGCCTGCTCCAGCTCCGATAATTTGAGCAGGGTGTAGTGTCCGATTTTGCCGCTGGGCAGATGAACATCTACAAACAAGCTGCTTCTCTCCGGGATCAGCCCCGCCCGTGCAAACCGGCTCGTAATCGGCTCATAGTGTTCATCCCGGCAGACCAGGATCAGATCGATGTCCGAGCTGTCGTCCACAATCCCCAAGGCTGTTGATCCATCCAGCAGGATGCTGATATGCCCGCAATCCTCCGCAAGCAGCGGGTGATTCAGGATATGGATGCTAATATAGCTGGCGATTTCCTGAAGTAATTCGCTATACCGCTGCCGGTTTTCAGGCTTCAGCAGCAGACTGGATAGACTTGCCGTCCATAGCACACTTTTCCCTCCCTCTCATAAAATTCCCGCTCCCTGCAACCAACCGCACAGAACATATTTCCGGAATATTATAACATAATTTAGGAGGGTTACTGTCTGGATTGTCTCAAAGTGTATTATGGATTACTGTGGACAGCCTTGTTCCGAAAAAGATGACTAGCGCCTCATTCCCACAACAGTCATACGTATGCTATAGGCGCTGGAACAGTAGTAACTATATTTTGTACAATGGAATGCTGTAAAAATGGCATCGAAATAGATTCTATTGTATTCGGTACATTTGAATGTTGAAAAAAGGCCACTTTTCGCCCATTACGCAACATTCTACTGTAAGAAATACAACAGAACCTCATTTCTCAGTCAACTATGCGTTTTCTATTGCAGGAAATACAATCGGCTACTTTCAATTCAAGCGTAGACTACAGTTAGAAGAGGAACTCCTGCCTTTTCACGGTTTTTAATTGTACACAATACACCTATCTCTGGAGATACACTTCGAACGTAACCTCATACTTTGCACAACAAATAGGCTGGGCGCTCAACAAACACACCCAGCCTATCTAACACAGCTTATCCCCGCCTATTGCACCGCTCCGTGAACAGCCGCCCCGCATAGTCGCTAATCAGCTCACGCAGCGCCAGTTTGCGGCTCCATTCGGCCGGAATGCCGCTGAGGCCGTAGTAGGCTCCGGCGATCTGACCGTAGATGGCCCCGGTGGTGTCGGCGTCATTGCCGAGATTCACAGCGAGCAGCGCACCTTCCGCGAAGCTGGCCGACTTATGGAACGCCCACAGTGCCGCTTCCAGCGACTCCACGACATAACCCGAGCCTTGAATCTGCGGCGGCTCCTTCACCTTATAGGAGCCTTGCTTGATGTTCAGCATATGCGGGGTCAGCGTATCTTCATCCAGCCATTCGCGGAAGGCATCCGGCGCCAGCATCTCCTGCTTACTCCAGCCATGCAGCCCCGCAAGGATATACGCCGCGAGCAGGCGGCAGGCAGCAAGACACTCGGCGGCCCCGTGTGTTGTTCTTGAGCTAAGCGCTGCATAGCGGATCGCCTCAGCGGGCTGCTCCGCGTAGTACATTACTACAGGAGCCAGACGCATAATTGAGCCGTTCCCGGCAGAGAACGGGTCCTCTGAACCGCTGTACGCCTCCCCGCTTGCTTCATACCGGTGCAGCGCTTCGCGCGTTGCATTCCCGATATCGAAGCATCTGCCGGTGCTGCTGAGTGCGCCTTCGCGGTACCACTTCACATACCGCTGCATCTGATCTGCCGGATCGAAGGCCTGCACCGCCAGCAAGCTCTCCGCAAGGCAGAGAGCCATGGAGGTATCATCCGTCCATTGACCCGGCTGCAGAGCGAATACCCCACCGCCGACAATATCCGTCATTGGCTTGAAGGTGCCAGGCGCCTGAAATTCTACAGTCGTGCCCAGCGCATCTCCGGCGGCCAGCCCCTGTAGACAGCCCTGATAACGGTCAATCATCAATGTCACTTGTGTATCCCCCTTCCCGGAAGCTTCATCCCTACACTCATTCCCCAGGGTATTTCAGCCCCCACTGTGCCCGGACTGTATCCAGCAGCTTCATTATGGCTAAGGATTCATCCAGGGTCATTACCGGACTCTCAATAAGTCCCGCTTGAAGGCAGCGGCCCACCTCTTCCGCCTCGAAGGCATAGCCGACCGAAGCGCGGTCATCTTCGAACATCTCTGCTAATTCGCCGTTCACGTACAGCTCAGCAGACTTCGGATTCACAAGAGTTCCTTTGACCACGATATGCCCTTCCGTTCCGTAGACATAGGCTTCCTCATGCATATTCAGGCGCACGCCCCCGTTCAGGGAAGCGGACACGCCATCGCCGTAGGACAACAGCAGTGAGAAGTGCTCGTCCACACCAGTCTCTCCGATATGAACGGTACTGCTGACCTTCTCAGGATGGGGTCCAAGGACCATTGAGGCGAAGGAGACCGGATAGATGCCGACATCCAGCAGCGCTCCGCCGCCAAGGGCCGGATTCAGCAGACGTCCTTCCGGGTTCCAGTCAGCGCGGAAGCCCAGGTCCGCTTTTACTAGCCGCACTTCACCAATTCTCCCGGCTGCGAGCCACTCCCGCACCTTCACATGCGCCGGGATATATCGGCTCCACATCGCTTCCATCAGGAACAGCTTATGCTCCCGGGCATAGACCACGACTTCCTCCAGTTCAGCACTATTAACGGTAAAAGGCTTCTCGCACAGCACAGCTTTACCTGCACGCAGCGCCAGCAGCGCGTTCTCCCGGTGGAACGGGTGCGGTGTGCCAATATAGACCGCGTCCACTTCCGGGTCGTTCACCAGATCTTCGTAGGTGGCATATGCCACAGGAATGCCGTGATCCGCGGCGAACTTATCCGCGCTCTCCTGTGAGCGCGAGCCGACTGCATAGGCCACCCCATTGCTGGCGTGGGCCAGATCCGTTGCGAACTGATGGGCGATCCAGCCTGTGCTGAGAATGCCCCATTTTATCGTGTAAGCGTTATCTTCTGCCATAGTAATATCCTCCTCTTAATGAAGCTCAGGTCCCTCTGATTCTATCAAAATCTCCCTGGTGTGTACATGTCCGCCTCCCGCCAGAACCCTCCAGCTCCATACAAGTGTGTATTACAGCCCGAACAACAAATTCAGGCGTTCCTCCGAATAACCGTCCTCCCCGCGCCAGTTGGCTACAGCGTTGAAGTCATTGCCTCCGCCCCGGCCCTGACGCGGCTCCTCCTGCGGAACCAGAATACCAGCATATCCCCAGATCTCCATCACCACATCCCGCTCATATTGATTAGAAGGGAAAATATTCTTCCAGTGCTTCTCCAGCTTCCGTGCCCCGTCCTTGCTGCCGCATAGCTTAACGGCCTCGGCCATGTCTTGCAAAATACGAAGATCCTGCGGAGTAGCCTCCACCTCCTCTTCCCGGCTGAACAGCTCCAGATCCAGCCAGCAATACAGCAGCTTATTGAGGCGGATGCCGCCCCATTTGACACGCTCGAAATTGAGCACATTCAGATCCACATGTGTATATTGCCCGTCAGACATCAGATGCCCGGCATCACAGGCTGCACAGCTGCTATACCTTGGCTGCTCAGCAGGAGGCTGGGCGTAGGCATGCGCTGGCAGCTCCGAGGTCAAGGCCCAACTGGACAAGGCGCTCCGCAGATGAACCTTCCGGGTAGATAGACTGTGCAGGAAGGCGGCCGCCACCTTGTCCCGGGTCACGCTTCCGCTGTGCAGCTCCCGCAGCTTCTCCACCAGCTCATCATGGGTGATCGTCAGGGGATCGAACATGACCCCCTTGCTCTTGGCATAGTCGAAATCCTCACCGGAAAAAGGCCCGGACGTCCCCTTCCAGCCATTCGCGCTCCAGAACGATTTTTGCAGTATAGTTTTGGCTCTTTTATCCAAGTTCACTAGCTCCCGTCCTGATCCTTAATTATGTATCTCTTATACTTAACCTGGAGATCGGGATTTGCACCGTCACAAGTGGAAACGGCTTTGCCGTCCTTTGAAAGAATGGCGGTGCTCAGCCTACCCTCTCGCCAGTTCTGAGAGTCTTCTCTCACCGGCCGTTTGTAATGGATGGATTGTTGCACTTCTTGCAGGATTTCTCTACAAAATGTTACTGGCTACGGTACATTATTGCATCTTTTACAAGAATTCCGGTGTTTAGAGCAAGTTAGCGCTGGCTTTGTTGCATTTCATGCAGGATTTCCGCATAGGTCACTTCTATTAGGCAGTATTGCTGCACTTCTTGCAGGATTTCTCTAAAAAGTTACGTGCTGTGGAGCATGGGGCCCATATCTAATCGCAACAGCACTGATTGTATTCGGTTTTCCGCGTACATCCAGCCTTTGGACGGAAATTATAATTTTCTAAAAACAAAAAGACTCCCCCCGCCGCCGCAAATCCACGGTAACAGGGAGAGTCTTGTATTATTTTTGCTCAGCTAATCTTTTTTGCTCAGCGTATCTTATTTGCTCAGTGTAAGCTCCAGACGCACCTCAAGGTCATTCTCGGTATCCAGCACGATCGAATGCGGATTGCTCATGCCGAAATCTTCAAAGGTAACCATGGTTGTACCTGACAGCTTCAGCTGTCCGCCGCTGTATAAGGCTTGTGCATCAAAGGTAACCTCTTTCTCGATACCTTTAACCGTCAATGTACCCTGCAGCTTCACCGGCACCGCCGTGCCTTCTGTCCATTCCTTCGGCAGCTCCGAGAAGGACTTGACTGCGAAGGTGGACTGCGGGAACTCCGTAACAGACAGGAAGTCCGCTCCCTTGACATGCTCATCCCGCTGGGCGGTTCCCGAATCAAGCGCGCTCATGTCGACCGTCCCTTCCCCGGTCATCGCGGAGGCATCCTCCAGATTCACCTTCCAGGTTCCCTTAACGGAGGGGTCTACGAAGTTCACGGTTTCTTTGGATGTGGTCACGGACAAGTAGACCTTGGACGGCTCTGTAATGTTCCAGTTTCCGTTCAACTGCTCCGGCCTTACAGCAGCAGCGGCCGCAGCCGCATTGGCCGTTCCTTCCTTCCGGGCTCCGCTGTCCTGGGCCTGCTCAGGAATTACCGATTCAATCTCCACCTTATTGCCAAGACTGTTATTCACTAAGATGAAGGCGGTGATGGCTCCTGCAATAATTACAATGGCTGCGGTTATAGCGATGGTTCTCTTCTTCATACGATCTCCTCCATTCCATATTCTTATCTCTGCTCTATTGGCTTGGCTCCCATTCTAACAAAGGAATATGTCGGGAATAAGTCAAAGCACGCCGTCCTGCAATGTGATAGAATTGTCGTAATTTTAAATAGGAGACTGAAGCTCATGAAATCGATACTCATCGTAGAGGATGAAGAAGCCATCGCACGGGTGCTTAGTGCCTATCTGCGAAAAGCAGGCTTCCACGTGACCCGGGCCGCAAACGGCCGGAGTGCCCTGGACGCCTTCGAGGAGGCGCCTCCCTCGCTGGTCCTGCTCGATATTATGCTGCCGGAGATGGACGGCTTCGAGCTGCTGGGGCTCATCCGTGAGCGGAGCAGCTGCCCGGTCATCATGCTCACCGCCCGGGACGGCATCCACGACCGGCTCGCGGGACTGGACGGCGGGGCCGACGACTATATGTCCAAGCCCTTCATTCCCGAGGAAGTGGTCGCACGGGTGAAGGCCGTGCTGCGCCGTCCCTCGCAGTGGTCGGACGGCAGCCGCAAGCGCCATTTCGGCAGCCTGTTCATCGATTTCTCGGCGCGCAGCATCTTTCTGAACGGGGCGGAGGTCAGCCTCAGCCCGCGCGACATGTCGGTGCTGCTGTTCCTGGCCGAGCGCCCGAATCAGATCTGCACCCGTGACCAACTGCTGGAGCATGTGTGGGAGATGGATTACGATGGGAGCGACCGGGCCGTTGATCTCTCCATCAAGCGGCTCCGTCAGGCACTGTCGCACTGGCCGGACCGTGAAGGCGAGATCCGCACACTGAGAGGAACAGGTTATCAATTATGGACAACATAAATAAGAGTAAGAAGAACGACGACAAAAAGAAGAAGACCACCTCCATCCTCACTTACTGGACTCTGCGGTATCTGCTGATCATCAGCATCGGGCTGCTGGTGACGGCGCTGTTCACCTTCTGGTGGATTCAGCAGGAGGCGATGAACAACCGGATGCAGACGACCGGCCTGCTGGCGCAGGAGATCGCTGACCGCAGCGTGGACACAGACGGTCAATTAGCGATTACCCCGAGCCTGAATAAGCTGGTGGAGGACCGCAAACGCTTTTTCAAGGTAACCGAGGAGATGTGTGTAATTATCACCGGACCTGAAGGCGAGCTGCTGTACTCCCAGCCCCCGATGACAGACGAGGAGATGCGGTACAAGCTCAATGATAGCCTGACTGATTCACGGACCTCTGAATACAAAGCCGCTGCCGCACAGATCCAGGGGGATCAGGGCACGCTGGGGCAAGTGCTGGTTATGCAGTCCAAGCGCTCCCTGCGCCACATTCCGACGGAGGAGATCACCTTCTTCTCGATTATCATCGTCTTCCTGATTATTTTAAGCTGGCTGACGATCTATCTCTTGTCGATCAAGCTGGCCAAGCCGGTTCAGCGGGTGGCTGCCGCCGCCGCGCAGATCAGCAGCGGCCAGTATAATATCGTGCTTGAGACCGGGGCCAGGGAGCGCGAGATTCAGGAGCTGCTCGTCTCCTTCCAGGAGATGGCGGGCAAGCTGCAGCAGTTCGAGCAATCGCGGGCCATCATGCTGGCCGGCGTATCCCATGAGCTGAAGACACCGGTCACCTCGATCAAAGGACTGCTCCATGCGGTACGCGAGGGGGTTGTCGAAGGCGAGGAGGCCGGGGAATTCCTCGATATCGCTCTGCTTGAGACCGATCGGCTGCAGCACATGGTCGCTGATCTGCTGGACTACAACGCACTGACAGCGGGCATGGTTGCCGTCCGTCATGATAACCTTGAAGCAGCCCCGCTGCTGGAGGAAATCCTCTATCAATGGATGCTGACCCAGAGCGAAGAGGTCAGTAAGCCCGTCCTGCTACTGCCGGAGACCCCGCTTGTGCTGCGGGGAGATCCGCTGCGCATCCAGCAGATTATCGTGAATCTGCTGGGCAACAGCCTGCAGGCGAAGATGCCGGACCGCAAGCTTCAATTGAAGCTTGAGCTTACGGCTACGCCGCAGGGACAGGCCCAAATCACCGTTACGGATAACGGGCCGGGCATCCATCCGGATAGCCGGGAACGGATCTTCGAAGCCTTCTACCGCAGCTCGGGCAAGCAGAGCCTGCTTCGCGGACTCGGGCTGGGCCTGACCTTCAGCAGACTGCTGGCCGAGGCTATGGGCGGCAGTCTGGAGCTGGGCAGCCATCCGCCGCAGGGCTGTTCCTTCGTGCTGCGGCTCCCGTTGGCAGAGTCATAAACCGGGGAAGCGCGTGGTAGTCCAGCACCCCGCTGCATGGTATAATCAACTGACTACAAGTGGAAACGGCATTGCCGTCCTTTAGAGGACGGGACCGTTTCAGTGAGAAATAGAAGGATAATATATCGTGTGCAACATATAAATTCTTATATTTCAAGTGGAAACCGGAGGCGTATATGCTTACTTTTGAACAGAAAATAGCTATTCTTGATTCCTATCCCCAGCTGGAGGCGCGGAAGGTCTCGCTGGGAAGGGTGAATTATCACCTGGAGCAGAGCCGTCACGACAAGAAGACCGTGGCTTCGCATATTCACCCGAACGGGAACGGCTTCGTGTATGCAGGGCTGCTGCGGGGCTATGAGACGGATGATAAGGGACTGGTTAATATCCGCGATTATTCGGAGACTGCACTGCGCGAGCTGCTGGATGCGTCCATCACTTCTCTCTTGATGTACATTCCCGAGGCCCCTGCTCCTTCCAAAAGAAAGAAAAAAGCACAGACTGGCGGAGCTGAAGCGCAGTCGCTGTGGACGAATGAGGACGGGCATACGCTGAGCCTGAGATTCGAGGAGGATCTGTGGTATCTCTATGCCGGACTGCAGCTTGAGATGGCCTTCGAGACGACGGCTGAAGCGGAGGAATATCTCGCTGAAGAGGGCTTTGCCCGGGTGGCGGACGAACCACACGAATAGAAATAGCCCGGGCCCGTAAATCGACGTCTATCGACGATTTACGGGCTTTTTGGCATGAATTTCTGCATATTCCGGCAAATTTATAGAATTTCCCGGTGAGTCCCCTTATACTAGAGCCAATGGCATTTTCCATATATTTCACAAGGAGGAATCACAATGAACAATCCGGAAGGCGGAGCACCCTTCACGAATCCTGAGGGGCCAAACAACCAACCTGGGCAACCGCAACCGCAGCCCCAGCGCAAGGTAAGTGAACAGTTCAATAACCTGCTCAAGGATGAACGTGTAAAGCAGGCACAGGCGGTAGGCAAGCAGTATTGGAGCTTTTACCTGAGAGCCCTTACCCGCCCTTACAGTACAATGAGGGAAATTCCTGTGGCCCATTTCATGAATAGCCTGATCACTATGGGGCTTACGGCATTACTGACGGCCTTATATTTCCTCACCTTGTTCATTAAATGGGATGTCTCGGCTATCTTCGGCCCCGGCTTCCTGAAGCCCCTGCTATTGACGGCGGCAGGTCTTGCCGTTGCTTGCGGAGCCACTTATGCCGTTCTCCGGCTGGAGAAGGTCAGCTTCGATTTCAAATTGCTGATTACCCGGATGGGGACGCTGCTGGTTCCGGCGGTAGCGCTGCTGGTGCTGGCGATCCTGTCGCTCGCTGTCAGCCTGTACTCCTTCTCGACCACACTGCTGACGTTGTCCTTCCTGTTCGTCTTCATCAGCATGAACACGACTTTGTTTCAATATCCGCTGAACACCGCCGGCAGCCGGGGAATTGATACCTTATACCCGATTGCCATCGCCAACATTGTGACCGGATATATTTTCTACAAGCTGATCACCTCTGTCATAGCCGGAGCAGCCTTTGGTATGATAAGCAACTCGTTTAATCTGTAAAATGACAACGCACACCAAAACCGGCGCTGCCGTCCTTAGTAGGGGCGGCAGCGCCGGTTGCATGTGTTGCACTTGTATTCAGCTGGGTATGCCTGTTACGGAGTGGTTGGGGCAGCCGGTGCTGCCGGCATTTCAACTTCCTTCGCGTCCAGCGCTTCCTGCGGAATCTTGATTTCATCCACCTTGTTGTGATCGCTGATGGTCGCATTCATCTTCATATCAATCGATACGGTCTGATCTCCGCTGGTCATATCCATGACCATGGTAACATCTGTACGGGTCGGGAAGTAAGTCTTCTTATCCACCGCATACGCGATATTCATGCTCTTGATGTTCATCTGCTCCATCATGGCAGCCATCTGCGGATCGGAACTGCCGCCCTGGTTCATATAAGTCTTCGCCAGTTCTTTGACATCATCACCGGATACCTCTGCTTCCAGCATATAGTTATCACCATCCTCGGTGACCTTCGTCTTTTCGGAAATCGCCTTGAATTGCTCCAGCTGCTTCTCAGGGCTAGCCGACTGCTTCATAGCCGTTACGACCTGCTCACTCATGGAAGAAGGCATCTTCATCCATTGGCCGTTCACTTGCGAGTAGAAGCCGTCAGCCGTAACATATTGCTCCATCTTCTGGTCGCCTTGACTGGTCTTCATATCCACTTCCTGATGCATTTGCAGCGGGTCTTTGGTGTATTGAGATTTCATTGTCATATCAGTCGCTTGTTCTGTATTCTGGTCGCCTTGTTTAATCATAATCTTCTGCTTCACCTGCGACTCCATGGCGAAGCCCTTCAGCTCAGCTCCCGCTTCAGCCGTCTTCTGGATCAGTTCTTCCACACTTGGAACTCCGTCCGATGTCTGTTCAGCAGGCGCAACCGATGCGGTCGCTTCCGGAGCTGCATTTCCAGCAGGCGCAGCCGTTGCAGCCCCCTCCGATGGTTTGAGCTCCTCATTATTGCCGCAGCCAGCCAAGGCAGCACTTAGCATAACACCCATAAATATCGTAGTCCATTTCTTCAAGTTCGATTCCTCCTAGTAATATCAGCAAGTAGTATTGTTAAATCTTGTGATGTATTAACCACAGGAGTACCCCTTTTAATCAGCCTTTTAAAAGTTACATCCAAAGTCATGGTCGTCCAGGTGAAAAAAGAAGACTATGAAGACAGGCAAAACTATGCTTATATATGGAGAAACCAATATATATATTGAATTTGGAAACACAAGGACAAGGAAAGTGACAGAAGAGAATTTTGGAACTGTAGGAGCGGTAGCGTCCGCCTTTGTCACCGGATTTCTACCGCATACAGCGGTGTAAATTAAGAAATCTGGGGACAACAGCGGCCGGAGGGCCAAACATTCTTTGGAGTCACGCATTCCCGGTCCGAAAAACTTACAAGAACAATCTATATAAATCCTAAAGGGAAGAAGCGTGGACCGCATGAGTTTTGAAATCGTAGAGGCTACTATTGCTGAGATTGGGGCTGCTCTGGATTCCGGAGAGATTACGTCCAGACAATTAGTCCTGATGTATCTTGAGCGCATTGCCGATCATGATAAAAGCGGCCTGACCGTCAATTCCGTGCTGGAGATTAATCCGGATGCGCTGTTCATCGCTGAATCCCTGGATACCGAGCGTCTGCATCAAGGCCCGCGCGGACCGCTGCACGGCATACCGGTGCTGCTGAAGGATAACATTAATACCGGGGACAACATGCATACCAGCGCGGGCTCGCTGGCGTTGGCGGATTCTTTTGCCGGAGAGGATGCCTTCATCACTGTCCGGCTGCGCGAAGCGGGGGCCGTGATTATGGGCAAAGCCAACATGACGGAATTCGCCAACTTCATGACGAATGGTATGCCCTCCGGCTACAGCTCCCGGGGCGGACAGGTGCTTAACCCCTACAATATCTCCACACCGACAGGCGGCTCCAGCGCCGGGTCTGCGGTAGCGGTCGCTTGCAATTTCTGCACGGTATCCGTTGGAACAGAAACCTCCGGCTCGATCCTCAATCCCGGCAATCTCGGCTCTATTATCGGTATTAAGCCCACGGTGGGGCTGATCAGCCGCTCCGGCATTCTGCCACTCTCCAGTACACAGGATACCGCCGGACCTATGGCTAGAACGGTCCGTGATGCTGTTCTTCTGCTGAATGCCCTGCTCGGGCAGGATGAGAAGGATGCCGCCATGGGCCCTAACAGAGGCAAGGTTCATGAGGATTATACTGTCTTCCTGGATGCAGATGGTCTGCGGGGAGCAAGAATCGGAATTCCGCGCGATTATTACTTCGAGGAGCTGACGGAGGAGCAGCTGGCGCTGTTCAATGCTTCTGTGGAGAGAATGCGCGAGCTTGGGGCAACCATCATAGATCCGGCAGAGATTACAACGGCGCGGGAGATCGGCTATTCGTCCGTGGTGCTGAATGAATTCAAAACCTCGCTGAACGCTTACCTGGCCCGCCTGGGTCCGGGTGCCCCAATGCGCACCCTGAAGGATATTATCGACTTCAACCATGCCCATCCGGTGCAAACGCTGAAGTTCGGGCAAGCTACGCTGCTGGATGCTGAATATACGACCTCGGGCACCTTCACCGAGCCGCAATATCTGCGTGACCGCATGACGGATCTCCGGCTCTGCAAGGAGCAGGGGATCGACGCCACGATGCGTGAGCATCAGCTCGACGCCCTATTGTTTCCCGCTGACTTCGGCGCACGGATTACCTCAAGAGCCGGCTACCCATCCATCGTTGTGCCGTCAGGCTATACCTCAGCCGGTGCCCCCTTCGGCGTAACCTTCTCTGCCCGCGCTTATGAGGAGCCGGTGCTGATCAGACTCGCTTACGCGTATGAACAGAACTATAAGGTGCGGAAGGCCCCCTCGCTGAAAAGCTTCATCTGACCCTGCCCCGCCTTAATCTGCGGCTATACCCATATGCCTGTTGCCTTCATGGGACAGGCCCCAGGTGCGCAGCTCGTAGCTGCGGATAGCTGGTCCCCCTTATTCATAGTGCCGCTGGCTCTCTTCGTCAGCGATGTTCTGAATCTCCTCCGCGTGCATCAGATACAGCTCGTACTCGCCTTCGGCATGCAGCTTCATGGCACGCTCCTTAGTGAACTTCGCACTGCCTTCTGCGGCGTCCTCGTCATAGAACAACAGTATCCCGTCGCTTTTGCGGAAAAGCAGATCATCTCTGGCGCGGAACTGCCAGCTTCCGTCATAGGGCGCATTACTTACGGCACCGTAGTAGTCGGCTCCGGCAACAATACGGCGGTACTCATTCTGCTTCTCTTCCTTCCACTTCTCCTCCGGCGCCGCATGTGCCGTAATAATGCCCAGCTTCAGTCCGGGGTATTGCTGCTTCAGCTCCAGTACCACCTCGCAGGCCCACAGATCGACGCCATATTGTCCGGGCGTGATGATCCATTCCAGCCCCTCCTCCACCAGCGGTACAATCCTGTTCGTGAGCGCTTTTTTGATATAGGGAATGCCCTGATGCTTGCTGTCATAAATACCCAGCTCGTGGGCACGGTAGCCTGTGACTAGTAGAGTTTTCATGTGCTGCCTCTTTCCTGAACGCATAATTTCCGCTGTGCTGAACAATTAGCTCTATTAAATATTATATACCCTGTAACTCATCCGGTTTTGATTTATATTTTTCGGTAAAATGACTAAATTCAAACAAACTTTGGAAAACTTCATGAACAAGGATATGTTCGCGTCAAGGATTCTTAATTTCTACGGCTGGGGATGATCACACTGTTCGCTACCATTGTATCGTTTATACCCGGCTGGGCAATCTTTGGTCAGGCGGGTGCGGCTCTGCTTGTTCCATTGTTCCTTAGATATATATACAGATCGCTCTACCGGTTCGTAGGAAGCGGCCGGGGGCAGATTGGCTATGGCACCAAAACCGCCCGCCAGTCACAGCCGCCGGTTCCTGCGCATTCTGACACACCACGCCCTGCTTCCTTCAGCGGTAACTACAATTCGGACCTGCTTGCAGTGAAAGCCGCCATCGGAGGCAACAGCGATCTGCATTTCAGAGAATTCACGATCGCCCATTCCGGTGCACGGGCCGTGCTTATCCATATTAGCGGCATGCAGAATGACCGGGTGCTGAATATGCAAATTATGCAGTTTCTGATGTACGACTTGCCCGCCGGTCCTCTGTCTTCCGGAGAAATTGCCGGCCGGCTGCTCCCCTTCAGTGAGCTTAAAGAAGAGGCGGCTATAGACAACTTCAATAAACTCCTCCTCTTCGGACATGGCGGTCTGCTGATTGAAGGCCTGCCCTGCGGGCTCCTGGTAGAGCTGCCCGGATCTGCTAACCGCTCGATTGGCGAGCCGGTCTCCGAAGCGCTGCTCCGCGGCCCCCGGCTGGGCTTCTCCGAGGTGCTTAGCGAGAATACGGCCATGCTCCGCCGCCAGGGCTTCAATGACCAGCTTGAGATGAAGTCTTACCGGGCAGGCAACACGATTCAGCGGGACATTGTCCTCGCCTACATGAAGGATATCGTCAATCCCGACCTGCTGGAGGAGGTCAAGAACCGGATCTGCAAAATCGACTTTGATTTCCTGGCCGAATCCGGTTATATCGAGCAGCTGATTGAGGATAATTACCTCAGTCCCTTCCAGCAGCTTCAGAACACAGAACGGCCGGACCGAGTCATCAGCGCCCTGCTCGAAGGACGGATTGCCATTATGCTGGATGGTACGCCTTTCGTGCTCATCGCGCCGGTGACCTTCAGTATGCTGCTGCAGTCGCCGGAAGACTACTACGAGCGCTGGCTTCCGGGCACCCTGCTGCGGCTGCTGCGTTTTGGCGCCTCCTTCTTTGCCCTGATGGCTCCTGCCCTTTACATCTCGTTCATCTCCTATCATCCGGGATTGATCCCTACGGAGCTTGCGATTACGATCATCAAGACCCGGCAGGGCGTGCCCTTCCCTTCACTGATTGAAGTGTTGATTCTGGAGGTCTCCATCGAGATCCTGCGGGAAGCTGGTATCCGGCTGCCGAAGCCGATCGGTCCGGCGATGGGCATCGTCGGCGGTCTGATCATCGGCGATGCAGCGGTACAGGCGGGTATCGTCAGTCCGTTTCTGGTTATTACGGTTGCCGTAACCGCCATCTCCTCCTTCTCCATTCCTATGTATAGCGCGGGGATCACACTGCGGCTGCTGCGCTTCGCCGGCATGCTGTTTGCAGCTGTGCTGGGGATGTACGGTACCATTCTGTTCTTCCTGCTGATCTGCTGCCATCTGAGCAAGCTCAAGAGCTTCGGCGTGCCTTATCTGTCGCCGATCTCCCCCTTCCGTCTCAGTGACTGGAAGGATCTGTTCCTGCGCGCTCCGATGGCTCTGATGAAGCGCAGACCTCTCATGATGAAGACCCGGCAGAACAAACGTAAGTCATAAACGCGCCTGCGCGTAAGGAGGGGACGTATCATGTTCATACGCACCGATGACAAAATTTCAGCTGCACAAACCGCCGTTTTCTTGAACAATACGCTGCTGGGCGCGGGGATTCTTACGTTGCCGCGCAGTGTAAGCGAGAGTGTCAAAACTCCGGATGGCTGGATTTCCGTCCTGCTGGGCGGAGCGATTGTAATGCTCGCTGTACTAGTCATGGTGAAGATCAGCCAGCAGTTCCCGGGACAAACCGTCTTCCAATATGCCGGCCGGATCACCGGCCGGTTCATCGGGGGAGCCCTGTCCCTGCTGCTCATTCTGTATTTCATCATTATCGCCGGCTTTGAGATCCGCACACTGGCTGAGGTCACCCTGTTCTTCCTGCTGGAAGGGACCCCTATCTGGGCGGTGATTCTGCCTTTTATCTGGCTGAGCACCTATCTGGTGTACGGGGGGATCAATTCCATTGCCCGTGTCTATACCATTGTGTTCCCAATCAGTATTATGATTCTGCTGATCTCCTTCGTCCTCAGCCTGCGGATATTTGATATCGAGCATCTGCGGCCTGTACTTGGCAATGGAATGGCTCCCGTATTCGCAGGACTGAAATCCACAGTGCTTGTATTCACAGGCTGTGAAGTTACTATGACGCTTGTAGCATTCATGCAGGAACCTAAGCAAGCTGTCAAAGCTATCCTTGGAGGTCTGTCCATTATGGTAGGAATCTACTTCGTGACCGTTGTTATAGTCATCGGCGGGATTTCTATTAATTCCGCCAGCACCAGCACCTGGCCCACCATCGACCTGATGCGCACCTTTGAGGTGCCGGGATTTTTCTTCGAGCGGATGGAATTCCCGTTCATGGTCATCTGGCTGATGCAGATGTTCTGCAACTTCAGCAGCTTTTTCTTCCAGGCCTCGCTGGGCATTTCACAGATATTCAAGCTTAAGGTCCATCCGGTTATTTATGCCTTGGTTCCGCTTCTGTTCATCTCGGCGATGGTGCCGAAGTCCTTAAACGACCTGTTTGCACTCGGGGATGCCATCGGCAGGCTGGGCGCGCTTCTGTTCCTGCTCGTACCTGCCCTGCTCTCGATGGTGTGGCTCGTCCGTGCAAAGGGGCTGAAGCAGCATGTGTAGACGAATCCTGGTACTGCTGTGCAGCCTGATGATTCTTGCTACACAGACCTCCTGCTGGAGCAGCAAGGAGATTGAGGATCTGGCTCTATACGCCGGGCTGGCTCTGGATACTGCGGAGCTGTCGCCCACAGAGCAGAAGCTGGAGGAACTAGGCGCAACTTATACCAAGCGGAATAAGCTAACAGCTACGGTTCAGATGGTTCCGGCTAATTCTGTAGGAGGTGTAGAGAGTACAAACGGCAGCGAAGCTCCTTATATGAATGTAAGAGGAACCGGAGACTCTGTGCTGGAGATCTTCCGCCAGTATTCCATCCTGCGTGAACGGCCCATTATCGGGCATCACCTTAAGGTGATTGTCGTGTCCAGCGAGCTGCTTAAGCAGCAGACGATGGACCAGCTAATGGATTTCGTGCTTCGGGACAATGACATCCGCCCCAGTACAATGGTATTCATAAGCCAGGGCCGGGCTGAGGAGACGATGATTTCCAAGCAAAAGAGTGTAATCCCTGCCTTTCACATCAGAGATATGATGCGTAATCAGAAGAGAACCAGCAAGGTGCTGGCCCCGGTTATTTTATCCAAGCTGGATTCCTTCATGTACTCCAAACGCAGTTATGCGCTGCAGAACCTGGTGACGGCGAACGGCGAGGTGGAGTTCTCTGGAGCCGGGGTGATCAAGGGAGATACCGGGCACTGGGTGGGAGCGCTGAATCAGGAGGACACCGAATGCCTGTCCTGGCTGACCAACAGAGGGAAGAGCGGTGTCATCAAAACCTATGATTGGAGCAATGAGCCGATCACCTATGAACTCAAGGCCATGAAAAGTAAAATCACTGCCAAAGTAGACGGTGACCATCTGTCCTTCGACGTCAAGCTTACCACGGAAGGACGGCTGAGTGAGACCTGGAACGAAGAGGAATACCCTGCGGCCACACATCTGCCTGGGCAAACAGAGAAGCTGTTCAAAAAACGGCTGGAGCAGATGATGCAGAGCCTGTTCCACAAGCTGCAGTCCGATTACAAGGCAGATGCCATCGGATTCTCCAGCATGCTCAAGATTCAGGAACCCGCCCTATGGCGCAAGCTGGAGGACCACTGGGATGAGGTGTTCAGCCGGACTCCCATTCATCTTGAAGTGGATTTGAAGATTACAGACTTCGGTTCCTTCACGCTATAGCACAAGCAGGATCAACAACTTAAGCACTTGGATGGACGCTGCGTGAACGGACCGATGTTCCAATCGCTGTGGTCTCCAGATTTTATTTATTTTCCTAATCGGTAAAAATCCGGAGACCAAGGCGACCGCTATCGCTTTTTCACATTCGTTCCGTCCTCTCCGCTGTTTAAGCGGTTTTTCGTTTACATTCGGCCTACGTGGCGCGTCCAGTCCAATTGTGTTCGGTTTTTCGTTAAAATTTGTTAAATAGATGAACAGATGACGTTCTGTTTTTAGGCGCGCTGCTCATTTTCATGCTGGAGTATACAAAAACAAAAAGCAGCGATTCTCCTATTACGGGAGAATCGCTGCTTTTTTAACGTCGGTGTAGCCGGTTACTGTTTATCCGAGAGAATCAGCACGCCGCGCCCAGGAACTGGAGTGGAGCCGCTGAACTTCTTCCCGGTAAGCAGATCGGTCCGCTCGCCGGTGCCGATATCCGCACTAAGATCCTCAGCGGCGTGGTTCAGCAGGAACAGGTAGGATACGCCATCCTTCACACGCTGGACGGATTCAATGCCTGCCGGTGCGCTGACCAGTGGAGCAATGCCGTTATCAGCGCATAGGTTCCCCAGGAATCCGCGCAGGAAGGCGGCATCCGGGCTTGTCGCCACATAATAGGCTTGGCCTGCGCCGAAGCGGTTCACGGTCAGGGCCGGCATTCCTTTATAGAAGTCCGTACCATATTCAGCGAGCACTTCTGCGCCTTCGGTATGAATCAGGTCACAGAGCAGATCGCAGCCATATGAACGGTTAAGGGAGCCCCACTCCTTGTTCATCACGATCTCATTGCTCATGCCCGGCAGCAGGGCGTCGATCTCCTCGGCCCAGATGCCGAGAACCTTGCGCAGCTCTCCAGGATAACCGCCAACCGTGACCAGATCGTTCTCATTGACGATGCCGCTGAAATAGGTCGTAATGAAGGTGCCGCCTGCCTGGACGAAGGCTTCGACCTTCTCGGCGAAGCCCGGCTTCACCATATACAGCACCGGTGCAATGACAATCTTATATTTCGACAGATCCTCTTCTACGCCGATCATATCCGCTTCAATATTCTGCTGATAGAGCGCATCATAATACTTATGGACCTCGTCCACATATTTCAGTGCAACAGACGGGCCGCTGGAGAGATCAAGCGCCCAGCGGTTCTCCCAGTCGTAGACAATCCCGATCTGCGCCGCACTGCGTGCATCCAGCAGTTCGCCGCCCAGACTTTCCAGCTCCCGGCCCAGCTCGGCACATTCGCGGAATACGCGGGTATGCTCATGCCCTACATGCTCAATGACCGCTCCGTGGTATTTCTCGCAAGCGCCGATGGACCGCCGCAGCTGGAAGAACAGCACGGTGTCAGCACCGCGCGCTACCGCCTGATAGCTCCAGAGGCGCATGACGCCGGGACGCTTCAGGGAATTGTACGGCTGCCAGTTCTGCTGGCTTGGCGTCTGCTCCATCAGCATGAACGGCTGGCCGTTCTTCAGGCCGCGCATCAGATCATGCGTCATCGCCGTATAGCTGACCGGGGTGTCCAAGGACGGATAGTTATCCCAAGAGATTACATCCAGATATTTGGCCCATTTGAAATAATCCAGCTCCGGGTAGAAACCCATCAGATTGGTCGTAACCGGAATATCCTTGCTGTGCTCCTTGATGGCCTCATATTCGAGGATGTAGCATTCCAGCAGGCTATCCGACATGAATCTGCGGTAGTCCAGAGAAATTCCCTGGAAGTTGGTCCGGTTGCCGCCCCACTCTTCACTGAGTTCATTCGGAACAACGATTTCCTCCCAGTCATAGAAGGTATGGCCCCAGAACCGGGTGTTCCAGGCTTTGTTGAGCGCATCCAGCGTTCCATAGCGGTCCTTCAACCAGACACGAAAAGCAGCCTCGGACTGCTCGGAGTAATCATATCCGCCATATTCATTGGAGATATGCCAGGCCACCAGGCCCGGGTGATCCTTATAGCGCTCAGCCAGCTTACCGGCCAGCAATGACGCATATTTGCGGTAGACTGCGCTGTTCGGGTTGGAGTTGTGGCGACCGCCGAATTTACGCTTCCGGCCCTGAACATCCACGCGGGTTACCTCCGGATAGCGGTGAGCCATCCAGGCCGGATGTGCCCCGGTACCCGTAGCCAGACATACATATGTGCCGTTCTTATATAAGCGGTCGATTAACTCATCCAGACCACTGAAATCGTACGTATCCTCAGACGGCTGAATCAGCGCCCAGGAGAACACGTTGATGGTTGCTACGTCAATGCCCGCGAGCTTGAACATCCGTTCGTCCTCCGCCCAGACCGGGGCCTCCCATTGCTCCGGGTTATAATCTCCACCGTACCAGATCTTAGGTAACTTCTCGTTGATCACACTACGCACATCCTTTATAGTATAAGTATATTCTTATTTTAATCTCTATCTCTATCGCTATAAATATAATATTAATGAATTTGAATATAATAATATGGAACAACAGGAGATGAACCAGAATGTCACTGGATGCCGTCCGCAGAATCGTATTCGCCCAGGAGAGCGGCCAGCTGCTCCCCATCACGCTGGATAGTATGGGCTATAATCCCGATCAGGAAAAAGTATCCCGGCCGCAAGGCTATCACACCTATCACTGGCTGCAAACGGCGTATGGCGAAGGGATGTTCCACTTCGACAACAAGAAGCTCACCCTCACCGAAGGCAGCGGCATTCTGCTGATGCCCGGTACTCCGCACCGCTATGAAGCACTCTCATCCGAGGCATGGCGCACCTATTATCTCACCTTCGGCGGGACTTCAGCCCGGCATATTCTGGAGTCGCTTGGCATGAACACCAGCTTGTTCTACCGCTGGGAGAGCGGGGCGCCGCTGCAATGGATGCTGAAGGAGATGCTGGACCGCCACGATGCTTCGAATGACATGTTCAGCCTCGGCGAATCCAGCGATGCCTACCGGTTCCTGCTGACCCTGAACAAATACGGGCAGCTGCATAACAACACGGCGATCTCCCGCAATGTAGACAAGCTTCAGCCGCTGCTGAAATGGATGGACAGCCATTATGGCGATCCCGAGATAGGTCTCAGTGATCTCGCCTCCCGGCTTGAGGTGTCCGGCAGATATCTGAACAGCCTGTTCCTGCAGACCTTCGGGCTCTCGCCCTATGCTTATT
Organism: Paenibacillus sp. FSL H8-0332; assembly: GCF_037963835.1. Taxonomy (NCBI): domain Bacteria; kingdom Bacillati; phylum Bacillota; class Bacilli; order Caryophanales; family Paenibacillaceae; genus Paenibacillus; species Paenibacillus sp. FSL H8-0332. The sequence continues at coordinate 661,192 of NZ_CP150145.1, read as the reverse complement.
TCGTCCGGCTACGTATCCGCAAGAGCAAGGAACTGCTGGTCGCCCAGCCTCTGCTTACCGTCAAGGCCATCTCGCAGCTGGTCGGCTTCCGCGATGTCAGCCATTTCGTCGCCACCTTCCGCAAGCAGTCGGCGGTTACGCCGGAGCAGTTCCGGAAGCTGCACTAACCCCTGAACATGCAAAAGACGGATACCCTCCACCTAAGTGGGGTATCCGTCTTTTGCGGCATGAATATATGATCTTATACTGCGCGTATAATTTCACTGCGCCTGTTCCTCCACGGCACCGCCGCTGCCTTGCAGCCTGTCTGTACCGCTCACCGCTTCCGGCAGCCCTGCCTTCAGCTCTTCTATGAACATCCGGAACGCGCTCGTCATATAGAGGTCGCGCCGCCGGATGAATACCGTCGGCACCTCTGCATACTGCTCGGGGAACGGATAGATCCGGATCCCCTCCGTGACATTCATCCGCGTGAAATAGGATAACGGCAGCACCCCATAGCCAATTCCCGCCCTTACGCAGCCGAGCAGTCCTTCCATTGTCCCGAACTCCATTACCTTGCCCAGCCGTCCGCCCTCTTCCGCCAGCCAGCTCTCCAGCCTGCTCCGGTACAGACATTCTGAATTCAGCATCAGCAGGGTCTTGTCATGAACAGAGCGGATACCCTGATAGTCCATCGTATCAGGAATCACCAGCCCGATCCGTTCCTGGATGAGCAGCTCCTGAACAAGCTCCGGGTGCTCCACCGGTCCGTCCATCAAGGCCCCCTGCACGTTATGCTGCAGAACCGACTCGAGAAGCTCTCCCGCCCGTCCAACCTTAAGATGAACTTCCACATCCGGGTAGCACCCGCGGTATGTGGACAGGATAGCAGGCAGCCACACTGCCGCCGTCGTATCCGAGCCAACGCTAATAGAGCCTGTCGGAACCGGCGAATCCAGTACCGCCAGCTTGGCCTCATCCAGCAGATTAAGAATCTTGACCGTATACTCCAGGAACGTCCGTCCGGCCGAGGTCAAGGTGATTCCCCGGCTATGCCGGTAGAACAGCGGAGTCTTCAGCTCCTGCTCCAGCTGCTGGATTCTTGCGGTCACATTAGACTGCACATAGTTCAGGCTTTGAGCTGCCTTTGAGATACTTCCTTCTTCGGCAACCGCTAGAAACACTTTGAGAAGACCCGTATCCATGCTGCATCGCTCCCCCCGGATCACCCATCAGCCGCAGTGATGGCCACCATCATTTCCCTTCATTATACATGATCCGCTCCACAGCTTATGATAAAAATACCAAAGAAGGAGTGATACTCATGGGAAATAAACAGTGGAATTTCAAGATCCCCGGCAGCCCGGAAGATACCGCATTAGCTATAGATACGAAGCAGATTACCACCGTCTATGACCTGCTGGACAGGCTGCGGCAAGCACAGTCCCAGACTCCGCAGATTACCCCTGCCCTCTCCCGCACCTCTGGAAATCAACGCTATCCTTCCGTCTGATGAATCGCCCTCCGCCACCGGATACACGAAGGACGCCCTGTCTTCTCTCCTATTCGGAGGGAGACTGGAGCGTCCTTCATTGCTTCGCTTACTTAAGCGCTGCTGCTTATTTCTTCAGCTTATCCCAGGCAGCCTGCATGCCCTTCTCCCAGCCGGCTTCATCCACTTTGCCGGCAATCAATTCCTGAATGGAGCTGGCGAATTCCTGAGTGACGCCATCAGGGAATTTGGATGCTTGCAATCCATAGACCTTGTCTTCTTTTACATAATTCCAGACATCCGCACCCAGCAGACCGATATCCTCAGGAGTTGCCGGAATGGTGGACAGCGCAGGAATGAACTTCCATTTCTTCACGATATACTCTTTCCCCATATCCGAAGTGACCAGCCAGTTCAGGAACGTCTTCGCTTCTTCCTTGGAGCCGGATTCCTTGTTCACTACCAGGTTCGCCGGAACGCCCACCGACAGCTTATCGTTCATGGCCGCATCGTCGTTGATTGGCATCGGGAACATCCCGATGTTCATGTTCGGCGTAATGTTGTCCACCAGCGTCTGTGCCCAGTTGCCTTCCTGCATCATAGCCGTTTCGCCCTTGGCGAACAGCGCCAGGTGAGTGTTAGCATCCGTGGTCAGAGGATTCTTCTGGCCGTATTTTACCGTCAGGTTCAACAGGTTGCTCCAATCCTTGAACTTCTCATTCCCCACAATGGATGCAGTTCCGTCGTTCAGGCCCTTGATGAATTCATCTACATTATCCTGCTGTGCAAAAGCTACACTAATCCCCTGAATCCCCAGCAGCCACCATTCCTGATAGGCGTTGCCAAACGGAGTTACGTTAATGGCCTGTAGCTTCTTAGCTGCTTCTTCAAGCTGGGAAATGGTTTTTGGCGTCTCTGTAATCCCGGCTTTGGCGAACAGGTCCTTGTTGTATACATAACCGATTCCTTCAAGGTTCATTGGCATCCCGTAGGTTTTGCCGTCCTTGGTCATAGGCTCTGCTGCAAGTGGAATCAGATCCTTTACCCAAGGCTGGTCCGACAGGTCTTCCAGTTTGTCAGCCCACAGTGCCATTTCGGCATACCCGCCGTTACTGAAAATATCAGGAGCATCGCCGGACGCGAATTTGGTCTTGAGCGCTGCACCATAGTCTGCGCCGCCGCCCACGGTCTGGATATCCAGCTTGATGTTAGGATGCTCTTTCTCGAATTCCACCTTCAGCTCATTCAGGCCTTCCACGATCTCGGTCTTGAACTGAAAAATCTTAACGGTCTTCACAGCGCCGCTATTGCCAGCGCTTCCATTAGAAGTATTATTTGAGGCAGACTTATCGGCATTGCCGCCACAAGCCGCGAGCACTACTGACATTAGCATTACGGATGACAACATCAGTGCAGAATGTTTCTTCATCATTTGATATTTCCCCCTTGAATAATTTAACTGCTTCTTATGTGGAACGGGAGCCCGGTGAATTAACCCTTCACCGAGCCAGCCGCTATTCCCTCAACAATGTAACGCTGCATGAACAGATAAAAGATGACGATCGGGGCAATCCCGATGGTCAGTGCCGGAAGCGCCATATCCCACTGCTTCGTGTATTGGCCGAAGAAGGAGAAGGTCGCCAGCGGAATCGTACGCAGTCCGGGTGCCTGAAGAATCAGGGACGGCAGCAGATAGTCATTCCAGATTCCCAGGGCATTCAGCACGATAATAGTCATCAGCATCGGCTTCAGCAGTGGCAATACAATCCGGAAGAACGCCGAGATCGGGTTACAGCCATCTACCGTAGCCGCCTCTTCAATCTCCAGCGGCACGGACTTGATGAAGCCGTGGAACAGGAAGATCGCCATCGGAATGCTAAGGCCCAGATGGGAGATAATGAGACCTGTGAAGGAGTTGTTCACGCCCAGGACATTCACAACCTTCAGGATCGGAATCATAATCGTCTGGAACGGAACCACCATCGCCGCTACCATCAGCAGCAGCAGAATCTGGTTGAACCGGTTATTGGCACGCACCATGCGGTACGCCGCCATCGCGCTGAATAGCGAGATGAGTGCTACACTGATGATCGTAATGATCAGCGAGTTGCGGAAGGCCTCGGAGAACCGGGCCAGCTTCCAGGCATTCGCATAGTTCGACCACATGAAGGTCTGCGGCCAGCTTGCCGCGTCGCTCAGAATCTCGCCGAAGGATTTCACCGAATTCGCCAGCAGGAAGTAGAACGGAGAGAGGAACAGAAGCGCCAGAAGGATCATAATCACTTCAATGCCGATATTCCATCTGCTTTTGGTCTTGGCATTCATTAAGCTTCTACCTCCTTGCTCTTCGTTATACGAACCTGAATGACAGTGATCAGCGCTACAATGAGGAAGAATAACAGCGCCTTAGCCGTACCCAGACCATAACGGTTGTTCAGGAAGGCTTCGTTATAGATGTTCATCGCTACAGATTCCGTAGATTTGAACGGTCCGCCCTTGGTCAGCGAGAGGTTGAGATCGAACATCTTGAAGGACCAGGAGATCGCCAGGAACAGTCCGATCGTAACCGCAGGCATAATCAGCGGAAGGATGATGTTACGCAGCACCTGCATCCGGGAGGCTCCGTCAATCTCGGCAGCTTCGAGCACCTCTTTGGAGACGTTGCTGAGCGAAGCGATGTAGATGACCATCAGATAGCCGGAGGACTGCCAGATGAAGACCATGACAATCGCCCAGAAGCCGGTGGTCGCATCCCCGAGCCAGGGAAGGTTGAAGAAGGACAGGCCGGTAAGATCGCCCATAGTGGCGAAGCCTTTGATGAAGATGAACTGCCAGATGAACCCGAGCAGCAGGCCCCCGATCACATTCGGCATGAAAAAAATGGTCCGGAGCATATTCCGTGTCTTCAAAGGTTTGGTCAACAGATAGGCCAGGAAGAAGCCTACTACGTTAGTCAAGATCACACCCAGCACGGTGAACCTCACGGTAAACCAGAAGGATGACCAGAAGTCGTGATCATTCGTAAAAATACTTTTAAAATTCTCAAAGCCGACCCAGCTTACATTACCGGATACGCCGTTCCAGTCCGTGAAGGAGTAGTACATCCCCATCAGAAACGGAACAATCATGATCAAGGTAAAAAACAATAATGCCGGGCCAACGAAAAATACCTGCTGACCGAACTGGGACAATTTATTGCTGCGCATGTATGGCCCCCCTTTCTTTTACTCACTCACTTGTTTATGATCTAAAGATATTATCTGTTTTTTGCAGAGCCTCTTACACCTACGCAAGTGATCTTTAGGGTGTAAAATATTGACCTGGATGTGACCCGCCCCATGAAATGGACCAGTATCCGCACGAAGCTGATCGTCTTCCTGCTTGTGCCCACCTTAATCTGCATTATGGCTACGATGTATGTCAGCTATTCCCACACCACCAAGTCGCTGCGGGACCGGGCGGTCGATGAGAACAAGAATCTGCTCTATCAGGGCTACAAGAACATTAACAGTCTGCTGCAGGAGATCAACCGTCTGTCGCTGAACGTGTATTCTGACGGCGATTTCTACCGGCTGCTTGAAGCAGGGTACGACGATCTGTCCTCCGATATTGCCATCTATAACTCGCTCAGCTATATCTCTACCTCGCTGCCCCACCTCTCGCAGGTGTACCTGTACAGTGTGAAAGACTCGAAGGCTACGCTGATTACCGACAACACAACACCCAAGCGCTGGCTGGCTGCTGCACCCTACCACCAGTCCAGTCTGAGCGGAAGCTCTCCGGTAAGCGTGCAGAGTACGCATCTGAGCAATGCTTACGGGCTAAGGCTGCCATTAACGCAGTTCATACCGGAGCCGGTCTTTACGCTGCACCGCAGAATCGAGCGCATCCCTACCTCGCAGGCACTCGGCTATCTGTCGATTGATGTCAAGCTGGCTGCCCTCAGTGAGATTGCAGACCAGTTGTACGAGCAGGATCAGGAGAAGCTTTATCTTGTGGACAGCAGCGGCAGGCTGGTCTACAGCCATGATTCCGGATTGCTCGGCAAACCGCTGAATGCCGCCTGGTATAACAGCCAGATTGCGGACAGCACGCAGATGCAGGGTTATTTTGAACAGGACAGCTCTGTATTCATCTATCAAAAGATCGACAGCATCGGCCTCGGCTGGACGCTCGTCAAGCAGATTCCTGTCTCCTACCTGTTCCGCGAAGCCAAGGAGGCCGCCGCCATCAACCTGCTGCTGCTGGCGCTGCTGCTGGTGACGATCATTGTTCTGACGATCCTCGTCTCCTTCCGGATTACCGCGCCGATCAAGCAGTTGACCCGGTATATGAATCAGGTCCAGACCGGGAATCTCAACATTGAGATCCGCCCGGCGGGCAACGACGAGATCGGGGTGGTCACCGAGCATTTCCGCAGTATGATGGACACGATCAACAATCTCATTCTGCGGGAGTACAGACTGGAGCTGGCGAGCCGGACCAATGAGCTGAGGGCGCTCCAGTCCCAGATTAATCCGCATTTTCTGAACAACACTCTCCAGATTATCGGTACGCTGGCCCTGGAGCTGAAGGTGCCGCAGATCTACGGCCTGCTGTCGGCTCTGGCCAAAATGATGCGCTACAGCATGTACAATGATGAGAAGGTGGTTACGGTCCAGAATGAGCTGGACCATGTCAAAGCGTATATCCAGCTGCAGAAGGAGCGTTTTGAGAACAAGTTCAGCTTCCGCTGTGAGGTGGAGGAGCCGCTGCTTCAGGCGCTGATGCCCAAAATGATCCTCCAGCCGATTGTGGAGAATTACTTCAAGCACGGCTTCCAGCTTGGCCGGCAGGACGGATACATGGAGATTAACGTAACTGGACTAACCCCTGAGCGGATGGAGATCAGCATCGCCAACAATGGCCTCCCCATTCCGGCAGGCAGGCTGGAGGCGCTGCGCAAGGAGCTGGAGCAGTCCAGCACCGCTGAGGAACGGGAACTGCTGCAGAATGCCGGACAGGACAGCCCTAGCAGACGCGATGCTCCGGGCGCGGGCATCGGCCTCGGGAATGTGCTGGCCAGACTGCGGCTGGTCTGCGGGGATAACGCCCTGCTGACCGTGGATAATCTGAAGGCAGGCGGGGTAATTATCCGCCTGGAAATCGATATCGTAGTGGAGAGTGAACGGATATGAAGGCACTGATTGTAGATGACGAAGCAAGAGTCCGGAAGGCCGTCCGCCTGCTGGTGGACTGGGAGGCCCATCAGATTGAGGAGATTCTGGAGGCGGGTAACGGCAATGAGGCCATCGGCCTGATCCGCCAGGAGAAGCCTGCGCTGGTCATTATGGATATGATGATGGAGTCCGGGAGCGGCCTGGAGCTGATGACCTGGGTGGATGAATTCGCAGGCAGCACCAAGTTCATTGTGGTCAGCGGGCATAATGATTTCGACTTCGTCCGCCAGACCGTCCGCCATGGCGGCATCGATTATATCCTGAAGCCGATTGAGCCGGATATGATTAACAGCGCGGTCTCCAAGGCAGTATCCGCCTGGCGGGCCGAGGAGGCGGAACGCAGCCACCGCCAGCACCAGAGCCTCCGGCTGAATGAGATCAAGCCGATCTTCGGGGAGAAGCTGCTGTCCGCATTGATCGATGACAAGGTGAATGCCGAGGCCTCGCTGCGCCGCCTGATCCATGACGGCATCATTCCGCCGGACATTAAGATTTCACGCCTGCTCCTTGTGCAGACGGACAGCGGCAACAATCCGCTGCTGCGGCGCTTCGGCGGCGACAGCGAGCTGCTCTACTATGCCATCGTGAACATCTGCAACGAATTTTTGCAACAGCAGGGCACGGGCATAGCGTTCCGCTATTGGGGCGGGCCGCCGGAGATTGCCATCCTGCTCTGGGAGCCGCATGAATCTGTCACTTCGCTGATTAGCCGGATGAACCAGGGCATCTTCCTGACGCTGCAGTTCCGCATGCATTTCGGAATCAGCACGCCGGGCGCCTTCCCCGCGCATCTGCCGGCAGGACGCGTCGAAGCCGCCGAAGCCCTGCTGCGGCGGAATCTGTTACGGCATGAGGATTACTGCCATTTTGCGGGAGCTGAAAGCGGCCGGGGTGCGGGGGCGTCAGCAGGCGGGGGGACTGATGCGGGCGCGGGGACTCGCAAGGGGCCGGGGGCGATGCTCGGCGGGAAGCAGCTTGATAAGCGGGAGAACGCGGTCCCGCTGAGCTTCGCCGATGTCCAGGAGGACTGGCGGATGGCGGTCATCAGCGGGACGCCCGAGGCCCTGACCGCGGCGGCGCAGCACTGGACCCAGGAGCTTAGCCGCCGGGGGGTGGTTACCCCGCAGATGCTGAACGACTGGAAGGCCGATGCGCTGCTGATGCGCTCCCGTCTGGTCCGGGAAGCGCTTGGCAGCCGGGCGGCTAACGTGCTGGCTGAGCTTGAGCACGGGGACCAGCAGAACCCCTCTCCGCAGCCCAGCGGCTATTCCTTCTCCCTGTTCGCCTGGCGCGACTGGTCCCTTGCCTTCATGCAGCAGTTATCCCGTGCGCTCACGGACAGACAGCAGAAAGAGCGGAACCCGATGACGGAGATCGTAAAATACATTGAGCAGAATTACCCGTCAGATCTCTCCCTTCAGGAGGTGGCGGGCAAATTCCAGGTCAGCCGCGAGTATGTCTCACGCCGGTTCAAGCAGGAATACGGGATCAACTTCTCCGACTACATCGTCAGCGTCCGCATCGAGAAGGCCAAGCTGCTGATGCAGAATCCGGGCCTCAAGCTGGCCCAAATCTCGGAAATGATCGGCTTCCACGACGTCAAATACTTCAGCAAGGTCTTCAAAAAGCACACCGGCCATTCGCCTAAGGACTACCGGGATCAGGCGGCGCATTAAGTGAATGATGGAATCCTGCACGAAATGCAACATTTCCTTCCTGTTGGCGCATTAATTCAGCATTGTTGCAGGAAAGGCAGCATTTCTCCACCTCCCGGCGGTTCTGCGGAGCTATTCTTGTATTTTTTGCAACATTCTTCCTTTAACCCCCGGTTATCAACAATCAAAGCTGCATAATGTACAACATTTCTGCCAACTGCCCTGTCGAGGCAGAATTTCCATGCCGCGGCAGTATGGCAGTGTGGCAGTATTACGGTCTGCCTGTTGCAGATTCCCCGTACCACGCCAGAAAAGCCGCCGCCACCGCCTTGCCCGCCGCACCGTTCGGATGCGGGTCGAACTCGTCGCTCATGTATTCCGGCTTAATTCTATGGTCAGCGGGGGCCGCAACAGAGAGTACAGCAGCGATGTCGAACACGCGGTCCACCCCAGCCGGAGGGCTTGTGCGGATACATTCATTCACTTTGCGCCAATGGTTCTCCTGTTCGCCCGCGAAATTGAAAGGTGGCACCGTGCTGAGAATTACCGCTGCCTCCGGCTGTGCTTCCTTGATCCGGGAGATAATGTGCGCCAAGTCCAGAAGCAACTCATCTGCCGAACGCTGGCCGATATCCAGATCATTCACGCCCAGCACGATCAGCAACTCATCGCCCTGCTGCGCCTTATGCAGCCAGGGGCCATCGGTGGCTACATCGTAAGCCCGGCCCCAGCCGGAGCCGATATTCCACACTCCGAACTGTGTTCCCAGCCCCTCCGCAATTCTTGCCGCCCAGTGCTCATATTGATCCTTGGCGGTCCGTACCCCCTGCGTGATCGAGTCGCCCAGGAATACCAGTCTCTTCGCCACTTGTTTCTTGTAGCCCAGGAAGCTTGGAAGCACCTGCAGCTTATCCGATTCGCTGAACCCCGCCGCTGACTCCTGCGCTGCCAGTATGCCCGGCACATCGTAACCGGAGGCCAGCATTCCCTCCACATTGAAGGGGAAAGACTTGCCTGCGCCAGCCGTCTTCAAGGTCCAGGTGAAGGCCAGCATATGGTCCTCCGGCAGCTCCAGAAGCGCTTCGTCGCTCCAGAACTGCTCACCCGGCTTCACATGCCGCGACAATTCGCCGCCAAAAGTAACCGGAACCCGCGAGCCCGGCACAACGCTGCCGTCCGGCGCGGCTCCGCCATCGGCGACATATGCTGCTTCGATGCTCCACTCGCCCCCCGGTTCACTGGCTACGGCATCCGCTCCCAGGTCCCAGGTCGAATCCACCGCATTGCTGTGCCAGAACTTCAGCGTCAGCTTTCCGTTCTCCCGCAGACGGATATAGGTGCGGTACGTATGAGTGAACGGCTCCGCCGCGTTCATAATATAATTAGCGGCAGTGGACAGCGCAGTAGCAGAGGTGAACTCCGGCTGGCTCAGCACTCCGTTTGGACTATTCTCCCAATTCTCCTCTCCACCGTTCACTGTCCCACTATCCTCAATATTGTTCATAGTCATCCACTCCTTTATTCTGGTACTGCTTCTCTGGCTGATGGGCTGCGGCGGGTGGTACAGCTGATGCTATACAGTAACTTAACAGTAACTTGGCAACCCTTAAGCATCCCTTCAGCATTCCTTTGGAACCACTAATCTTGCATTCTCTGCAACAATGATGCCTGTAAAATCGGCTATTCCATTGCAATGTTGGACAAAATGCAGTAATTTCGCCCCTGATTCGTTCAGGTAAGCCGAAATGCTGCTTTTTTGACAACAATTTGCCATAGCCCTGCTCCTGCTGCGGGGATTGTTACATTTCGTGCAGGAATTAGTCCATTGTGGGTCAATGTGCGCAACAACCAGACAGCGTGCCGCCAATTTTCAAAAAGCTCCCCGATCCAGGAGACGAATGTCCCCTGTCATCAGAGAGCTTGGTTACTTAAGGGCACAGCCATATGCTAAGCCAGCGTGCGGGTGTGTTAATTTGGTCTATAGTTGTGTTAATTTAGTCTTGCGGGTGTGTTAATTCCGTCTATAGTTCACTTATTTCAGCGTAATCGTGAACGATACTGACTTCTCGCCCGCGCCCACTGTCACTGTAGTCTCATCTGCTTGCTCCGCACCCTCCACGGAGGCGATAGCGCCAAGATCCTTCACCGCCAGGGTGAATGCTTTGCCGCTGCCTTCGGCAGTTACTTTTACAGTGCTGCCGCTGCGTACAGCTTCTACCTTCAGCTCGGGAGCGCCGTGGATATCGCGTACAGTAGCCGCAGCAGACTTGCCATCCTCCAGGGAATACAGGCCGAACTTCACACCGTCTGCAAAATCATAATCCGGGCGGCTGTCCTCGCTGCCCACAGCAAGCAGGGAATTCTGGCGGACGAACAGCGGCAGGCTGAAGAAGTCATGCTTCTCCTTGCGCCATGACCCGCCCTGTACGGTCTCACCGTTCAACAGGTGTGTCCAGCGGCCAGCCGGCAGGTAGTACTTCACTTCGCCGTTCTCCTGGAAGATCGGGGCCACCAGCAGGGAATCCCCCAGCATGTACTGGCGGTCCAGCACTTCGCAGGTCGGATCTTCCGGGAATTCCATTACCATGGCCCGCATCGAGGCCCAGCCCTGCTCATGCGCCTGTCCGGCAACATCATACAGGTACGGCATCAGGCTGCATTTGAGCTTGGTGAAGAAGCGGGTAACATCCACAGCTTCGTCATCGTAAGCCCAAGGCACACGGTACGAGGTGCTGCCGTGCAGGCGGCTGTGGCTGGAGAGCAGGCCGAAGGCCAGCCAGCGCTTGAACACATGCGCCGGAGCGGTGTTCTCGAACCCGCCGATATCATGGCTCCAGAAGCCAAAGCCGGAGAGGCCGAGTGACAGGCCGCCGCGCAGGCTTTCTGCCATCGATTCATAGTCGGCATAGCAGTCACCGCCCCAGTGAACCGGGAACTGCTGGCCGCCAGCGGTAGCGGAACGTGCGAACACGGCCGCTTCATTTTTACCGAGCTTCTCTTCGAGCACTTCAAAGACAACCTTGTTATACAACTGGGTATAGTAGTTATGCATCTTGTAAGGATCGGAGCCGTCAAAGTATACAACATCGGTCGGAATCCGTTCGCCGAAGTCGGTCTTGAAGCTGTCTACGCCCATATCCACCAGGTCACGCAGGTAACCGGCATACCATTCACAAGCCGCAGGGTTCGTGAAGTCCACCAGTCCCATACCTGCTTGCCAGAGGTCCGTCTGATAGACGTCGCCGTTGGCTTTTTTGAGCAGATAACCGTTCTTGCGGCCTTCTTCAAACAGCGGGGAGCGCTGTCCGATATAGGAGTTGATCCATACGCAAATCTTCAGGCCTTTGTCATGAAGACGCTTCAGCATACCCACCGGGTCCGGGAATACACGGGAATCCCACTGGAAATCCGTCCATTGATATTCACGCATCCAGAAGCAGTCGAAGTGGAACACATGCAGCGGCAGATCGCGCTCCGCCATCCCTTCCACGAAGGAGTTCACCGTAGCTTCATCGTAGTCTGTAGTGAATGAAGTCGTCAGCCACAGGCCGAAGGTCCAAGCCGGAGGCAGCGCAGGCTTGCCGGTCAGGGAGGTGTATTTGGTGATGACCTCTTTAATCGTCGGTCCTTCAATCACGAAGTATTCCAGGCTCTCTCCGGCTACGCTGAACTGGGCCTTCTTCACCTTCTCAGACGCAATCTCATACGATACAAGTTCTGGCTGGTTCACGAAAACGCCGTACCCCTTGCTCGTCACATAGAACGGAACGTTCTTGTACGCCTGCTCAGAGCTTGTACCGCCGTCTTTGTTCCACAAATCAACCACCTGGCCGTTTTTGACAAAAGCCGTAAAGCGCTCGCCCAGACCATACACAAATTCACCAATGCCCAGATCCAGCTCTTCACGCATGAACGTGTTGCCGTCCTGATCCGTGATGTAGGCCATCGATTTGTAACCGCTACCGGTAATCCGCTCGTCGCCGCGGTAAAAGTCCACAGACCAGTGAGTGCCCTTGTTGATGACCACGCGGAGTCCGCCGCTGATCAGCACCGTCTGCGCCTCTGTCTCCTCGATTTCCACATGATCGCCGGTTCCCTCTGTCAGCTCGAACGAAGGTCCGCGTGGAATAACGCCGTCGTTATGAATGATTTTGACGCCTACCACGCCCGGAAGCGGGGAATGGAATTTCACAGTCAGCAGTGTGGAGTTGAGTGTCGCCGAACGTCCCGTGATGGGAGTCGTCTGTGTGATCGCAGTCAGGCCTTCCTCTGTTTTTTCTACCACATAGTTCTGCACTGCACCATTGATTGTAATTCCGTCACGAACCAGCCATAAGCCGTCTGTAAATTTCATATGTGCACTTGCCACCCTTCGATTTGGTGTATATAGTTGCATTATACCGATAATAAAATCCCAAAACTAATAATATATAGCTCATTTATAACACTATTTTGACGTCATCAGACAAGGAGGCCCCTAATGGACCGTACCTCGCAGCGCTTGCTCAAAGAAGACCGCGAACACGGGGATATCATGTTCCCCCTGGCTGCCTACTGGATCGACCTTCCCGCCGGAGCACATGTCCTGGACACCCACTGGCATGAGGAAGCCGAGTTCTTCCTGCTGCTGGAAGGCGAGATTCTGTTTCAGGTGGACACCGACTATTTCACGCTTCGCCCCGGTGAGGCTGTGTTCATTGAATCCGGGGATATCCATGCTGCATACGCGCTTACGGAGATCCCCTGCCGCTTCTGCGCCCTTGTCTTCCACCCCGACCTGCTGGCCAGCGCCCAATATGATACCATCCAGCAGAGTGTTATTCTGCCGCTACAGGAGAAACGCCAGAGCTTTCCGCGCCACCTCACCCCTTCCGTTCCCTGGCAGGCGGAGCTGCTGCTGCATCTGAACCACATGATGAAGGCCTATGATCAACAAATGCCCGGATTCGAAGCCTTTATGAAAGGAACCCTGCTGATTATGCTCTCACAGCTTGCGCAGCCGGGGCGCTTCGTCAACCACAGCCAGTCCGAAGGCGCGGAACCCACGAAGATTGACCGCCTGAAGCGGGTAATTCTCTATATCCAGGACAACTACCAGGAGCCGATCCGTACCCGTGACCTGTCGGGGCTGATTCCGATGAGCGAAGGGCAATTCTGCCGGTTTTTCAAAAGCATGACCCGCAAGACCCCCGTCGATTACATCAACTCCTACCGGGTCCGCCAGGCCGCAGCCCTGCTGAAGCAGGGGGACCGCAAAATCTCCGATATTGCCATGGATGTCGGCTTCGACAACGTCAGCTACTTCATCAAAGTGTTCCGCAGAGTCATGAATTGCTCACCTTCGGAATTCCGCAAGGACGCCGGTCCCTTCGCCGGGCAGAACCAGCTTTATCCTTAGGCTGAACCCCGCCGCATACTTTTTCCTGCTTACGGATGCCCGGATACGTTTAAGGTAGTGTATGGATGACCACGGCACCTGCCGCTTCAGCGGTGGCCTAATGGCTCATTCCGGTGGACATGCCGTCCCCACTAATCTACTTACAGGAGGCAGATCTTCATGAATCAACATGTTACCTTGCCAATTGAGGTACAGGACTTCTACAACGCAGTGAACCAATACCAGCCCGACGCTCTGATCGAATTGTTCGCTCCCGGCGCTACTGTGAAGGATAACGGGAAGTCGGCCGAAGGCACAGAAGCCATTGCGGCTTGGGCAGAATCCGAGCTATTCTCTGCTAAAGTCCGCTTTACTATTATGGAAATTGAAGAAATCCAGGGCCGCATTGCGGTGACCGCTGAGATGGAGGGAGAGTTCAATAAGAACCGTGTTCCCGCCCCGCAGCAGTTCACCCATGAATTCAAGGTACACGGCGGTACAATCAGCGAGCTGATCATCACGCTAAAATAAGCGTATAGTGTTCCTCCCTAACAAAAGAGGCTGTCCCGTAAGTCAGATATGACTAGGGACAGCCTTTTTTTGTTCAACCCGCCTTACGAACCACAATGAAGCAAGTACTATCCGGCAAGTGCACCGGCTCTCCGCTCTCGTCCATGATCACAACCCGGTCCTGTAGCGCCTCCGTGTACCCCTCCTGCAAGTAATGACGGAAGACCTCTATCTTAGCCCGGTCCCCCAGCGTCTGCTGAATAAATGCGGTGTACTGCGAAGGTGTGAAGTAACCGAACTGCTCCTGAACCTCATGAATGTAGGCTTCCTCCCCCCAAGTGTAGGTATAGAGGAATTCCATCGCATCGTTCACCGGAATCAGGACTTCCTGTTCGCCCAGCTGTTCATAACGGATTTTCCGTCCGGCAAAATCCTTCGCGTACCGCTCCAGCCACGCCATCCCGTCCCCCTCCAGGAACCGCACTCTGCGCCGCTCCTCCTCCGGCTCGCTCATAATCCCGTCGCGGATAATGATCGTCCCGCCGTCTGCCAGCACATCGAAGGCGCTGGTCAGGGCTGCTGCCACCGTGCCGTAATTGAACTTCCGGCCGTCCAGCGGCACATAGGAATACAGCTCATGCAGAATCGATGAGAAGATCACCGTGTCCACCGTGCCCGGCTCCACGTAATCCTTCAGGTTCAGCGCATCGCCCTGGAGCACCTCCCAGCGGCGGTCCTCCCGCTGCTTGCGCTGCCGCAGCACTTCGATCACATTGCTGGAGATATCAATTCCCACCGGCACCACCTCCGGCATCCGCTCCTCAATCAGATCAAGCAGCACCCCGCCGCCAGGGCCGATATCCAGCACCTTCCGTCCAGTGACATAGTCCAGAATGACCGCCTTATAATCTGCCGTATCATTCATCTGGCTTAGGTACGTGTCTTCATTGTGGAAGCGGTCGAAGGCATCCCGCCGCAGATCGAACAGGTCGAACAGCAGCAGGACTGCCCGTTCATACAGTGCTGACTTCTCCGCCTCCATACAGAACTCAATCAGCTTCTCCGCTGCCGCTGAGAACTCGAACTGGAAGAATAGCGTATCCGGCAGATGCTCCTTGCCCAGCAGCCGGTGCGTAAGATGCGGGTTGCCGCCGGAAGGCTTCACGCCGCTGTAGATCTCCTCCCAGCTCAGCTCCGAGAGATACTTCTCAATAATCCGTTTCTTATAGACGTTGATCTTCTTGCTGCCTTTATAGTCATAATGAATACTGTTCATGACCGCCTCGAAGCTCAGATGGCTCAAATGGCTTAGCTGAAGCGGGCTGCTGCCGGCCACCAGACTCATGACCTTCAGGAACTGCTCCAGCGAGAAGGTCTGGAGCGCCGATTCCACATACCAGAAGGTGGCAGGCTGCAGCGGCTCCAGCGCAGCAGGCAGGAAGCCCTCCTGCACCAGTCCGTCCCAGTCCGTCTCATAATCCTCCCCCTGCGCAATGGACCCGGCGCGCATTCTCCGCAGACGCTCCTTCATCGGGATCTCAGGCTGCAGATTTCCTGAAGCAATTACAGCAATCAGCTCCATGACCTGCAGGCGGACCTCCTGCCACAGCTCCGGGGACACCGCAGCAATGATGCAGTGATTCAGTGCGAACAGCAGCCGCTCCAGCTCCTCTGCGCCCAGCAGTCCCTGCTCCACCATTGCGGACAACGGAAGATTGACGGAAGGCGGAACCTCGCCGCGGATTTGCTGTCCAATCAACCCATGAGTCTCGATCAGCGTATGTATAACCCGTCTTTTCTCAGCAGAGCCTGCCTCCTCCTGCTCCACACCTTCCGCATATCGCTGGTACAACTCCGCGGAGCCAATGTTATGAACGAAGATATTCACGCCCTCTTCCTGCCAGCTCCGGCGCTGACGGAGAGTCCCGCCCTTGGCCGTCTCCGACCAGATCAGCGTCTCCTCGGCCAGCTCCTTGATCCAATACGACAGCGGCAGACTGTCCAGCACCCGCAGGCTCCGCTCTACATAATCCAGCACCGGATTCTGCTGCGCAAGCGACTGCAGCGATTCTACCCGCTCCAGGTTCACAATCGTCTGCTCTGCCTGCACGATGTACTCCAGCCACGGATAGCCTTCTCCGGCAGGCCCCCCTCCTTCACGATACGCCTCTATAGCCCTTAATGATTTCAGCATTTGCATGCCTCCCTAGTAATAGCAATCTATATACAATAGCCCATGTGCTTCAGGTTTGAATCAGAGAGTCCGCAGAATGCAACAAACCGCAAGCTTCTGGATAGAAGCCTGCGGCGGCGAAGAGCTCTTGTTCAATTATATCATTTCACACCTGCCATGAACTCTCTGTAATCCTTGGCAATCTCTTTGGACAGCGTATGATGCAGATAATGGCCGCCTTTGAGCGGCACCAGCTTACCGTACACGGAATCCTTTACCTGTTCTTCATGCAGCTGCATCCAGCCCTCAACATCGGTATTATTCGACTGTACGAACAGCAGCAGCGGAAGCTCTTTGGGGAAGGACAGCGCCTGGGCTGCGATGAAATTCTCCTTGAAATGCTTGCTCTCATTCACGACAGTGTCATTGTTTGAGTTCTTGGTGGCGATTATTTTCATCTGCTGCTTGGTAGGCTCGTCGAACGCAAGCCCAGCATACGGGTCGCCGCCTATCTTTTGGAACAATCTCACAATGCCGGATTTGTCGAGGAATTTAAGCGTCCCCACCGGTATTTCATCGTCCAAGCCTCCTTGGGTCGGCACACTGCTGTCGATCCCTACAAAAGCCTGCACTTCATCCTTATACTTGTTCACATAATCCAGTCCGTAGATTCCGGCAACGGAATGCCCCATGAGCGTGTAACGCTTGATTCCAAGCTGCTGCAGCGCTTCATGAATCTCACTGACGATATTGTCTGAGGTCCGTTCCTTCTCTGTCCGGTCACTTAAGCCATAGCCGAACGGCTCCACCACGGCTACTTTATAATAAGGAGACAGCTCGTCTACCAGCGGTTTGAAATCAAGCGCCGGAGCGCCGGTGCCATAACCTGTCAGCAGCACCACGGTCTCCTCACCCGATCCCTGGACAAGTACGTTCATCTTCTTGCCATCGACTGGCACAAGCTGCCCATACGGCTCAATCTTCTTCAGCTCCGATTTGCTGCTAATGATATTGACCACAAATACTACAGCAAAAAACAATACGATCACAATCATCAATGCCGCTATAGACTTAAGCAGGATTCTGAGTGCTTTTTTCATTATACAATCACCTGTCCCTATGAATCGGATGTACTGCCTTGATGAAGTGCTAAGGATAGTATATATAATGAAAATGTACTCTCCGTGACGGTAATATGAACGGAGGATGAACGGTGTAATAATCTAATCTGCCGGTGTATTCAGCGGCAGCGTTACAATGAAGCTTGTGCCTGCGCCTAGCTCACTCTCGACCCGGATATCTCCTTGATGAAGCAGGACGATCTGCTTCACGATGGCCAGCCCCATCCCGCTGCCGTTATACTTGTTGCTGTGGGAGCGGTCCGCCTTGAAGAAGCGTTCGAAGATCCGCTTCTGGTCCTCGGGAGCGACCCCGATGCCGGTGTCGGATACACGAACGGTTACACTTTTATTATCTTGCTTCGTATGGACACTGATTACTCCCCCATCCCCGGAGAACTTAATGCTGTTGCCCAGCAGGTTCGTCCATACCTGGCTCAACAGGTCATAATCCGCCGTCAGCGTGGCAGCCGTCAGCTGAAGATCGAAGTTGATGCGCCGGGCCGACCATTGCGGCTGAAGAGCAACAATCACGCGCCGGATCTGTTCATCCAGGCTGAAGGTGGTGAACCGGAGCTGCTGGGACTGCGATTCAAGCAGACTCAGCTTCAGCAGGCTGTCGCTCATCTTGGACATCCGTTCGGCTTCCCCGATGATGATATCGATATAGCGGCCCCGCTCGCTCTCTGGAATATTCATCTGCTTCAGCGCCAGGGCATAGCCGGAGATGGAGGTCAGCGGCGACTGCACCTCATGAGATACATTCGACACGAAGTCACGGCGCATCTGCTCCAGCTGCTGCAGATCATGCGTCATCTCCTCGAAGCTGCGCGCGAGGGCGCCCAGCTCTCCCTTTTGCTTGATATTCAGCTTCACGTTGAAGTCCCCGGCTGCGATCCTGCGCGTCGCGTTGGTCAGCTTCTTAATCGGCCGGACCACGAACATGGCCGCCACCAAGATCACGAGACTCCCGGATAACAGCGAATACACCACGAAATTCACCAGCCATTTCAGCACAAAGGCGGAAGAGGGGGCGCCGACAGGCTCTACGAACAACGCTTTTTTTCCCGTATCCGTAGTTAATTTCAGCCCCAGCAGGCTGATGGAGATGCCCGTCGGATTGACCTGAACGATGGTTCCGGCCAGCACCTGCTTCACTTGCTCGGCGGTCACGGTCTCCAGCTTCATTCCGGCAGGCCCGCCATAAGACTTAACCCCGCCGTTCGCATCGTAAATCCGCACATGGTAGGTCTCAAGCTGCTTCATGCCGCTTACGAACTTGTCGGCTTCAGTCAGCGGGAAGGCATCATAGATCTGTACGACATCTTGTGCGAAGCGCATCAGTTGAACCTGCAGATTCTCGTTCAATTCATCTTTGTATATCCAGATCGCCAGATTGAAGGAGATCACTGTCCCCCCGATTACGGAGATCAGATAGGTCAGGACCACACGGGTATAGAGCGATTTGATCATTCAGTAACCTCAAGCCGGTAGCCAAGCCCCCGTACAGTCTCGATTCGAAAATCCGGCGAAGCCGCAAACCGTTCACGCAGGCGCTTAATATGTACATCTATCGTCCGGTCATCCCCTGAGTAGTCAATGCCCCAGATCTGGTCGATCAGTTGCTCGCGGGTATAGACCTGACCTGGTGTTCCGGCCAGCTTATACAGCAGCTCGAACTCTTTAAGCGGCAGGGACAGCGCTTCTGTCCCGTTCATCACCTTGTAGGTCTGCCGGTCCAGCGTTACCTCTCCGATACGGATTATATGTGATTTTCCGATTCCGAAGCGCTTCAGCAAAGCCCTGACGCGGACCGTCAGCTCCAGCGGATCGAAGGGCTTGGTCAGATAATCATCGGTCCCCAGATCGAATCCCTTCACCTTCTCCCAGGTCTCCGCTTTTGCCGTCAGCATTAACAGCGGCAGCTCCGGGTCCGCTCTGCGAAGCTCCTTGCACAGCGCCCAGCCGTCCATCACCGGCATCATAATATCCAGGATGACCAGATCCACCTGCGTTCTGGCATAGACCGCCAGCGCCTCTTGGCCGTCTGCCGCTTCAGCGGTATCGAATCCGTCATTGCGCAGAAATAGGCAGACAAGCTCGCGGATATTCGCATCGTCGTCTGCAACAAGTATAGTAGGCATCTATTCCCTCTTTTCGTATGATCCAGCCTTATAAATATATCTCTCTACCCTCTAGCATCACCCTGCTGCCTTGCCGGTATGCACCGACACCGACACCCACTCCGGCCTAGGGCTCCAGCTAGGTGCCGAACCGCTGCCGGTAGCCGCATTTACGGCACAGCTCCTCAACAGCCTCCCGGCGCGAGAAGCCATAGAACAGATTGTTCGCCCGTTCCCCCTCGACAATCTCGGAGAACGGCTGATCATGAATATTGCCGAGGTTGATCACCCCTTCGCCATCCAGACAGCACGGCACAACGGTGCCGTCTACCAGGACCGCCGCCTGGCTGCGCAGCGCATGGCAGAAGCCCTTGCCGTCATCCTCCGGCTCATGCAGCGCCGGCCATCTGAATTCATGATCTTGGTTCAGGTACACGCGCGGAGCAATCTTCACGCCGCTGCCGGGCACCACCTTCTCCTCAATCCTGTAGTCGAGTCCGAAGGCCTCCTCCAGCAGAGCCAGCGTCTCGCGGTTACGCTCCTTCTCCAGGTTGGTCCGGTTGTCCTCCGTCAGGTTCCAGAGCCGGAACGAGACAATGACGCCCTGAGCAGAGATCTCCCGGACAAACTGGATAATCTCTGTAAGATAGCCCTCACGGTTCTCCGAGCCTGCATGGCCGTCGAAGCTGTGCAGCGAGAAGTTCATCTGCCGCAGTGCCGGCTTGCCGAGCAGCTTCGGCCCTGCTTTACGGATCAGCGTGCCGTTGGTCGTAATATTGACCTTGAAGCCCTTGGCATGCGCGGCATCCAGCAGCTCGCCCAGCTTCGGATGCAGCAGCGGCTCGCCTTTGACATGCAGATAGATATGATTGCTATGCGGTTTGATCTCATCAAGAATGGTATTGAACGTCTCCAGCTTCATGAAATTCTTCTGCCGCTCCGTGGGCGGACAGAAGCTGCAGGCCAGGTTGCAGACGCTTGTGATCTCGATGTATACCTTTTTGAACGTCTTCAAGTTCCGCTCCCCATTTCATCCAAAGTGTAGCTTCAGCTTCAATATTATAAGGCCAAACTGCCCGTGCTCCTACAGATCCGAGGCGTAACGCAGACCGATCTGGGCTCTCGCCTCTTCCATCAGCTCTGCCACCGCCAGGGAATTGGCGTGGCTGTTGGTCGCGCTCTCCCGCTGACCGCTCTTCAGCAGATGGATGAACTCCTGCACCTCATAATACATCGGCTCGAACACCTGAGGCAGCGTAAGCTCCTCGACGGTTCCGTCGCGGTAGTGGATTTTGACCTGATAAGGCTGGTTGATCTTGTCGATGACCATCGTTCCGTTCTCGCCCTGAATCTCAGCAGGCAGATAGGAATCGGCAATCTTGGAATGCATGACCACCGCGTCCATGTCCTGGTAACGCATAACCATACTGCCTTCCCCGTCCACTCCCGAAGCGAGCATCAGCCCAACGGCCTTGACCGAATCCGGCTTGCCGAACAACGCGACCATCGGATATAAGCAATAGATGCCCAGATCCATCAGCGAGCCATTGGAATATTCAGGATTGAATGCGTTCAGCACCGTCCCCTGGCGGTAAGCATCATACCTCGAAGAGTATTGACAATAGCCTGCGAAGTAGCGCCGGACTTGACCCAGCTTATATAAGTTATCCCGGATCACGCCAAAATTCGGCATGAACGTGGATTTCATCGCTTCCATGAACAGCACATCATTGCTGCGCGCTGCTTCAATCATCGCCTTCAGCTCCCGGCTGTTGGAGGCCGCCGGCTTCTCGCAGATCACATGCTTGCCATGGTTCAGACAGATCAATGAATGCTCCGCATGCATCGAGTTGGGGCTGGCGATATAGATTGCGTCCACCTCTGCGCTTGCTACCATCGCCTCCAGATCCGTATAGATCGAAGCCCCGGCATACTTAGCGGCAAAAGCCTGTCCCTTCTCCTCTGTGCGGGAATACACGGCCGTAAGCAGAAACTCTTCATGCTCAAGTCCCGCCTGTATAAAGCGGTCTGTAATCCAGTTAGTTCCTACAACCCCGAAACGAATAGTCATGAATGATCCCGTCCTTTTCCCAAATATAAGAATTTATATGTTTCACGCTATGCATTATCCTTCTATTTCTCTCCGAAACGGTACCGTCCTTTAAAAGTAAGGCAAAGCCGTTTCCACTTGAAGTATAAGCTATAACTGTTATTTTCTCATTCCATGATAGGTATGTCCACTTATATACCGTAATTTCCGACAAATTCCGCTAGATTTCACTTGTGAAAAAAAACACCTGCGGATAAGCACAGGATTTACCTTGAATCGGCCAACGCCGCTCGGACCACGAGGCCATTCGTCCAGCCGTTACCTCTTGGGGGCCATGCATTAATCTCAGGCAGAATCATCCCCCACAATGGAGCCATGCATATACTCCCACAGAGCTGTTCCACTCCAACCTAGCCTTGCATCCCCTCCCATCGAGCCGTTCCAATCCCAACCTAGCCTTGCATCTCCTCCCATCGAGCCATTCCACTCCCAACCTATCCTTGCATCTCCTCCCATCGAGCCATTCCACTCCAACCTAGCCTTGCATCTCCTCCCATCGAGCCATTCTACTCCAACCTAGCCTTGCATCTCCCACAGTCGACCCTGCAAATGTACTTCGTACAATAGAATCCGGTGTAAAGCTCCCCTTTTGCTATTCTGCTGTATTTCGTACAACAGAATTCGGAGTTTGGGCCTGTAGCAGGCCTTCCCCCATAAATCTGCTGTATCAAATACATTAGAATCGATTTTAGAGGTGTTTTTGGGAAGTTCTACTGCACAAAATGCAATCACCCGACTGGTGGGGGCAGGTTATGCGTAGTGGGCAACGAGCAGAGCGCAATAGCAGTGGGCAGTTGGGTACTGACTGTGCGCAGAGCAAACATTTGGAGATAGTTGTAGTCTGTGCAATTATAAACAGCGAATATGAAGGATTTCATTTTCTAACTGTAGTCTGTACAACTAAATCTCCCCGAATGGGCGAGAACCCAGTTATAGTAGGATTTTAATTGCACCAAATACAGCTAAACAGATATTCGGCGACACATCAGGCGATTTAGTTGTACATACTGCAACTCAGCATCCCCCTTGCACCTTAACCGTGGCACAGCAAACCCTCAGTAAGCGATTAGTTAACGTCCTTCTCACAAATTCACATCTGATTCGCTACTGCGGACAGCGCACGTACTATCCAGTGTCCCACAATACGAGCGACAGCAAACAGCCCCCGCTCATCCCGGCGGGGGCTGTCTCCATAATGCGGACGGGCCAGACTGGCCCCGGCTCGCTATTTTACCCGTAAAAAGCCACAAGCTGGCGCACGATCTCCGCCTTATCATGATCGACCACGACCTGATGCTGCGGCAGCTCGAACAGGGCGGCGATCGGCGCCGGGAACTCCTGCTTGATGCCGGTCAAGGCAATCGCCTCATCGAACTTGGCCGGGTGCGCTGTAGCATAAGCAATGCTTATCTCGTCCGGCGCACTGAACTTCTCGTAAGCGGCTACGCCACATGCCGTATGCGGGTCGAGCAGATAGCCGGATTCCTGCTGGTACTTGCTGATGATCTCCAGACACTGTGCGTTCTTTACGCCCAGCGCGGAGAAATCTGCCTGTACCCGGGCCAGCAGCTCGCCGTCCACCGTAATCGCGCCCTCGCTCTGCAAGGCTGCCATGTACCCGGACAGCTTCTCCGCATCCTCGTCCAGCAGATAATACAGATAGCGTTCGAAGTTGCTCGCCACCTGGATATCCATCGACGGGCTGTAGGTGCCCGTGAAGCTGCCCGGCTTGTATTCGCCGGTGACCACGAACCGTTCGAGAATGTTGTTCTCGTTGGTGGCGATGATCAGCTTGTGGATCGGCAGACCCATTCGCTGCGCCAGGAAGCCTGAGAAAATATTGCCGAAGTTGCCCGAAGGCACGCTGATATTGACCTTCTTCTGATCGCTTCCCGGAAGCTGCAGATAAGCATGGAAATAATAGACCGTCTGCGCCAGAATGCGCACGAAGTTAATCGAGTTAATTGCCCGCAGGTGATACCGTCCCTTGAAGTCGAGATCGGCGAACAGCTCCTTGATAATCTTTTGGCAATCGTCGAAGTTGCCCTCTACGGACAGGTTCAGCACATTGCTGTCATCTACGGTAGTCATTTGCAGCTCCTGCACCTTGCTGACCTTGCCGTGCGGATGAAGGATACAGATCTTGATGCCTTCCTTGCCGCGCACACCCTGAATGGCCGCAGCACCGGTATCGCCGGAGGTCGCCCCGAGAATATGGATAATTTCGCCCCGCACCTTGGCAATATAGGAATACAGCTCGCCCATGAACTGCAGCGCCACATCCTTGAAGGCAAACGTCGGCCCATGGAACAGCTCCAGCACGTACAGAGAATCGTTCACCCGGTGCAGTGGCGTGACTTCCGGAGCGCGGAAGTTGCCATAGCTGGTGTAGACCATTTTTTTCAAGTCATCATAGGGAATTTCATCATTGGTATAGTAGGAGAAAATCTCAAGGAACAGCTCCTGAAAGCTCAGGCTTCTCCATTCCTCCAGCTTCTCCGGGGAAATCACCGGAATCTCAGCCGGCACCATCAACCCGCCGTCATCCGCCAGCCCCATCAGAACCGTATCAATAAAGCCTCTGGCCGCTACCTTGCCTCTTGTGCTTATATACTCCATACCCGTCTCATCCTCCTGAACACCCTCTTTATTTACTGTACATAGTACCACGTTTACGCGTTAAAGTCCGCTGATTCTATAAGATTAAGGCCCCCGGGGCTATTTGCCCTGAAGCTCTTTCCAGACGGTTTTGTTGCTGTACTTCTTCTCTGTGCTGACATCCAGGCCGAACCATTCCGGGGCCACGAAGCCTTCCGCCTCCTCCAGCGAATCGAACTCTACCTCAAGCACGGTAAGCTCCAGCTGGGTGTAGAGATCAATCTCCACCGTTGTGCCGTTCCATACGCCTGTAATGCGGGTTTTGACCAGCGGGATAGCCTTCGCCATCTCAATCATCTGGTTATACAAGCCTGCGGAAATGAAATATTCAATCTCCTGGCGGCTGATGCCCTTGCCATCCTTGAACGTATGCGTGTAAGTAACCTCGCCCGTGTCCAGATCCGTGATCTTCCGCACCCGCAGCTCCTGCCCGTCCTCAATTGCAAGATACGTCTGGTCAATACTGTGACGGGTCAGCACCTTCAGCTGTCCTTCTTCAATCAGCCGCTCCGGGTATTCCGGCAGCAGGAATTTGCGTTCAATCTCCATAGCCATGCTGTTTCTCTCCTCTGTGTGCGAGCTTTACGCGAGCGTTAATGTTACATATTATTTATCATCATAGGGGCGGGTCATACGCAAGTCAACCGGAGGGATTAGATTCGCCGGGAAAAAAATCCTATACCTTCTGTCCGCCTAAGGCATGAATGTTACTCGCTCCCCAGGCTACAATCTCTTCAATTAACGGAACCAATTCCTGCCCGGAGGGGGTAAGGGAATATTCGACGCGCGGAGGCACCTCATGATATTGCTCACGGTGGATAATCCCGTAGTCGATGAGATCCTTCAGACAATGGGTCAGGGTTGTTCCGGTGATGCCGTTCAGCCTTCTTTTTAGTTCGTTATACCGGATCGGCCCCTCTTCGCTCAGTAAAGCGAGGATAGGCAGATTCCATTTTCCGCCGATGACATGAAAAGCAAAGGTGGCGGGGCACATCTGCGTTAAGTCAACCTCATATTTCATAGGGATTCCTCCATTAGTATATTTTATATACCAGGTATTAAAAACAATAGTACTTGTTAATCTGATGCCAGATATTATAATCATACTACAAGTAGAAACGGAGGAGGTAACCCCTTATTATGAATACAAATCCAATGATCTGTGATCTGAAGACAGGTGTATGCGGGGTCAGCGACGATGAGGCTACACAAATTATAGATTTCAATCCCCAGCAGCAGCCCAAAGTTACTCTCTATTATGCGACTGATCCGATCTGTTCACACTGCTGGGCCATCGAGCCTACCCTGAACCGGTTTATCCAGCAATATGGCAAGTACTTTCATTTACAGCCTCTGATGGGCGGATTATTAGCCGGGTGGAACGGCTTTGCTGACAAGGCAAATGGAATACAGCAGCCCTCCGATGTAGCGGGACATTGGAAGGAAGTCGGAGAGCATTACCGCATGCCTATTGACGGTACCCTATGGCTGAATAATCCGATCATGTCCTCTTATCCGCCCTCCCGAGTGTTCAAGGTTATCCAGCAGAGACATCCGGGGAAGGAACTGGCCTACTTGCGGAGCGCCAGAGAAGCTGTCTTCGTCTTCAACCGGAATATCGGGGAAGACGAGGTCCTCGCGGATATTGTGGATAGTCTGGGATTACCCGGCGATGAGATCGTTGAGGCCGCAGGTCTGGAAGCAGCGCAGGAGCTGCTGGAAGCAGATTTCCAAAAGGCAGCCCAGCTTGGCGTACGCGGCTTCCCGACCCTTGTCATGGTCAATGAAGAGAACCAAGGCCTCAAGCTCGTCGGTTCCCGGACACTGCAAAACTACGTAGATGCACTGCAGCAGCTTATCCCTGAGCCGCTTGCTCCTGCTGATGTCCCGGCTATGCCTGAGCTGCTGGCCGAAGGACATCTTCTCTTCTCCAGAGAAATTGAAGCCATGTACGATATCAATCCAGAGGAAGTGGAGGCCTTCACCGCCGCTGCACTTCCCGAGCAGTCTTACCGCACGCGGCAGATCCTGGGTGAGATGTTCATCGAACCAGCCTGAAGACGGCCATCCTTTCATTTACAATCAACAAACAGCGATCCCCTTCATCGGAGGATCGCTGTTTGTTTGATTATACTGAATCATGATGCCCATATACTGAATTATGATGCCCATGCGGACTGAGTCCGCAAACCGGCTGTGGGTGAGGGGAGCCATGGCTCCAAAGGTGATTCCACGCTGCGGCGGAATCACAGTTGCGGGCAAGTCCACGGTTGCGGAAGTGTCTGCATCTGCGTGAAAGTTCGTGATTAGATATAATCCGCCATCGAACGGACTACGAGTCCTGTCGGCGCTGCCGGGATGAAGTCGCCTCCTCCATTGCCACTGCTTCTAAGCGAGAACTTGACCGTCTTCGGCTCGCCCGGCAACAGATCGAAGTAATTATCGGAGAAGATCCCCTCTTCTTCCACCGTCAGGTGCACGCCCCGCGCCAGTACATCGCTGCTTAGCGTGAAGCTCTGCCCGCCGCTTCCCGGTACCTCGCTCACTGTGATAACCGGCTGGCTCAGCGGAATATCCTTGGCAGCCGCGAAGTAATGCTCCTTGCGCTCCAGCACCTGCCTTGCCTCCGGCACCTGCCCGCTCTCCAGCAGGGAAGCTATCAGCAGCACCTGAGCCGGTTCGCGGCCCTCCAACACTTCGGCCAGCGGCAGCGTGAAGACCACAGCCGACGAATCCGCAGCGAGGGTTACCGGCTGTGACCATTCGCGCAGCAGCGCGCCGCTGATATCATGCAGCCGCAGCACCAGCTCTGCGTCCAATGCCTCCCGCCGGTCAGACACCCCATAGACCTTGACGCTCTCCCCATCTGTGCTGTCTACAGACAGCAGCACCTCCTGGAAGCTGCGGCGCACCGTATATTGCAGCGCCTTCCAGCGCCCATAATAATCCATGCCCGCCCAGGAGGCTACCGGCCAGCAGTCATTCATCTGCCAGTACAGTGTGCCCATGCAATAAGGCTTGTTACGGCGGTGACTCTCCATAGCCATGCGGATCGCCTCGGCCTGAAGCATCTGGCTCATGTACAGGAAGCCCCGGAAATCCTTCGGCTGCGGCAGGTACATATCCATATATTCCTTAATCAGCTGATTGCCCGATCCGTTCTTCTGATGGGCCAGCATTACCTTCGATTCCAGCTCCAGCTCCTCTTCCTCTGCATAGCTCAGCACCGACTTCAGCTCCGGGAAGGACTGGAAGCCGTATTCGCTCATAAAGCGGCCGACCTTGAGATTATAGTTCTCGAACGGCTCCTTGGCGTGCCAGACACCCCAATAGTGGATATCCCCGTCGCCCATAATCCGCGTGGCATGCTGATCCAGACCACCAGTGAGATCGCGCAGCGGTGAGGAAGGCCAGTAGTCCATACCCGGATGGTTCGCAGCCACGGCTTCCGGCAGAATCCGGTGGAAAATCTCTTCATAAGCCCGCCAGAGGGTCTCCCTGATCTCAGCCGTATATCCTTCCTTCCAGCCCCAGCCCATGTACTCCTCATACTGCGACCAGGCCGAGTCAATCTCATTGTTCCCGCACCAGAGTGCGATACAAGGGTGGTTACGCAATTTACGGACATTATATACCGCTTCTGTGCGGACATTATTCAGGAACGCCTCATCGCCCGGGTACATGCTGCAGGCGAACATGAAATCCTGCCAGACCAGCAGCCCGTATTCATCACACAGCCGGTAGAACACTTCTTCTTCATAGAAGCCGCCGCCCCACACCCGCAGCATATTCATATTGGATGCCACGGCCGTGGCAATCTCATGGCGGTAACGTTCTTCCGTAACCTCTGTAATGAAGCTGTCGTTCGGGATATGATTGGCACCCTTGGCGAAGACCGGCACCCCGTTCAGCTCAAAATGGAACGAAGCCCCCTGCGCATCCGGCTTACGCACCAGCTTGATTTCCCGAATTCCCGTCGTTACCTCCGATACCGCTATAGCCTCCGCTCCTTGCAGCAGCTCTGCACGGAAATCGTACAGCTCCGGTGTGCCCAGGCCATTGCACCACCACAGGCGCGGGCGGTCAATTACCAGCTCAAGCTCTAGCATCTGCTTGCCCGGAACGAGCGTAACCGCCTTCATCCATTCCTGCCCTTCAGTGCTCACGCGCAGCATCCCGTTCCATGCTTCCGGCGCGTCCGCCTCAATCACGGCCGTCAGCCGGGCCTCCTGCTCATTCACCGCATGCTGGCGAATGTACAGATCCTCAATCGCCGTAACGTTACGGCCTGTCAGCATAGCTTCCCGCCAGATCCCGCTGGTCAGGAATCGGGGACCCCAGTCCCAGCCGTAGTGATACGGTGCTTTGCGGGCAAATACACTGATCCGCTGCTCCTGAAGACCACCTAACTCAGACTGGTCATTAGGTGCAGGCAGAGCGTAGCCCAGCGCCGCCAGCTTCGGCAGATCCTCCGTCACCACCGAGCGGAAGACGATGCGGATTTCATTCTCACCCGCCCGCAGCAGCCCCTTCACATTCACGGTCCAGGACAGGAACATATTGTCTGCGGACAAGGCATGAACTCCGTTTACATACACATCGGCATACGTATCCAGCCCGGCGAACACCAGCTCAGTTACCGCCAGCGTCTGCCATGCCTCTTCTAATACAAATCCGGTTCTGTATTCCCAGTCCTTTTTATCAATCCATTGCAGCTCATGCTCATTCGTTCCATAGAAGGGCTGATCGATAACGCCATTGCGCAGCAGATCCGTATGCACCGTTCCCGGTACAACAGCCGTAAGCCATTCTTCATCTCCGCAGGCTCTGAATTCCCAGTTCGACAGGTCGATTTGTAGTTGCTTCATAGTTCCTCCTATACTGTTTTTGCGCACTACGGCGCTTAGCTACCCTCATTATATTTTGTTATAATTACGTTAGCAATAACAATATTTTAAGCAGCTACAATACAAACAAAACAATCATCCCATCAAAACCTCTCAACCACATGTCCCACTATATCAAGCCCCAATCACCGATTTACCATTTGTTATTTTTGTTATCTTCCCCCTGCGCTTACTTCTGCTTCTGCTGCTCTTCATGCTCCTTAATCACCTGCTCCGTCCCAAGCAGTATCAGCCTCAGGCCGAATTCAAAGGCCCCATCGGTCCCCAGCAGCTCGAACAGTCCGTTCTTGAACATCCTGCGGAACAACCCAACCTCCTTCTCGCTCATCGACTCCATCAGGCGAAGCAGTTCCTCGCCCGGCGGCTCCTGCTGTTCCTTAACCATCATGGAGACATTGCGCTCATGCTCATAATCATCCAGCACGAAGAAGAACACGAAGTTCACAAGTGTAGTAACCACCTGCACCTTCTGCGCCTCCTCAAGCGGCGTGGATTCCACACAGTGCAGCATCCGGTTGTTGAAGCGGATAATATCCGGCTCGTGGGGCAGTGTCATCATCATAAGCTGCGTAGAGCAGGAATACCGGCTGAGCACACTCCGTACCGTTACCGCAAATTCTGTCAGCTGCTCCTTCCAGTCGCCCTCCGGGCGGTGCTCCTCCAGGATGACTCTGGAGATGTGGTTGGCCAGCCGCTGGTACAGGTTCTGCTTGCTCTTGAAATACCAATACAGCGAGGGAGCCTGAATCCCCAGCCGGTCCGCCAGCCGCCGCATACTGAATTTCTCGATGCCCTCCTCCCTGAGAAGCTCCCATGAAGCCTCCAGAATCCGGTCCTCCGAGATTTGAGGTTGTGCTTTTTTCATCGCTATCCACCCTTTTATCTAACAGTGTAAGTTTATGCTTTACAGCCTCTTAGGTTCATGATATCATCTAACACTGTAAGGTTCAATCTAACGCTGTTAGATTAACAAAAATCAGTGAAAGAAGTGATCCCTAATGGATACCGAAAACCTTTATTATTTTGAAAAAGCACCCATCACCAAAGCCGTCGCCCATTTCGCCGTGCCCATGATGTTAGGCACATCCATGAACGTCATCTATTCGATTCTGAATGCCTATTTCCTGGGCACTCTCCACAATACGGCCATGCTGACCGCACTCGCCTTGACCCTGCCGCTGTTCGCCATCATCATGGCGCTGGGCAATCTGGTGGGCATAGGCAGCGGCACATATATCTCACGGCTGCTTGGTGAGCACAAATATGATGAAGTCAAGCAAGTGTCTTCCTTCGCCTTTTACAGCAGTCTCGTGCTTGGCCTCCTCGTGATGGCCGTGGGTCTGCCGCTGATCGGCCCGATCCTTCACAGTCTGGGGGCAACACCGGATTCCTATGGATTCACGAAGGATTATGTCACTGTCATGCTGATTGGCGCGCCGTTTGTCGTGTTGTTCTTTACGCTGGAGAATATGGTCCGCTCCGAGGGTGCCGCCATCGTGTCCATGATCGGGATGATGCTCAGCGTGGTGGTTAATATCCTGCTCGATGCACTGGTCATCTTCGTGCTCCACTGGGGTGTAATTGGCGTAGCGTCGGCAACGGTTGTTGCCAACATGGTTGCGAGTGCCTACTATGCCTTCCATATGGGCTACAAAAGCCAATTCCTGACGATCTCCTTCAAATGGTTCAAGGCCACCAAGGATATTCTCAGCAATGTGTTCAAAATCGGCGTTCCGGTCTTTATCATGAGTGTCTTTCTGGGAGCCATGTCGCTGATCTTCAACCTGTTCCTGATCGAATATGGAGATTCGGCTGTAGCCGCTTACGGGATATCCTCAAGATTGCTGCAATTTCCCGAGTTTATTCTGATGGGATTGTGCGAGGGAGTGGTGCCGCTCATTGCCTTCTCATTCACAGCGGATAAGCTGCGCATGAAGCATACCATCGGATTCACGGTAAAAGCGATGGCCGCCATGGCTGCCGTATTCGGCATCATCGTCTATCTGATATCCGACCATCTGATCGGTCTGTTCACCCAGGACCCGCAAATGATTCAAATGGGCAGCTACATTCTGCATGTCACCTTCTTGTCCTTATTCATTTCAGGGCTGACCACCTTGTTCATGGGGATCTTCCAAGCTACCGCGCAGGGAACGGCCGCGTTCGTAATGTCCATTATTCAAGGGGTCACACTGATTCCTGTGCTCTTCTTCGCCAACCAGACGAATGGCTTCCATGG
This sequence comes from Paenibacillus sp. FSL H8-0332, assembly GCF_037963835.1. Taxonomy (NCBI): domain Bacteria; kingdom Bacillati; phylum Bacillota; class Bacilli; order Caryophanales; family Paenibacillaceae; genus Paenibacillus; species Paenibacillus sp. FSL H8-0332. The sequence continues at coordinate 629,629 of NZ_CP150145.1, read as the reverse complement.
AGTGGTGTGGTCGCTGGTCATTGCCGATGCCGCTGCCTTCCTGGTCGGTGCCGCCATGCTGTACGCCCTACGGCACAAGCTGCAGCCCGAACTAGAGAGTCTGGTACATTAAGTAAACCTAAGCAGTCTCTGAGAAGCACAAGCAGCCGCAGGGAGGCCCTTCCTGCGGCTGCTTTATGCTTTTATGTTACTATGAAGGTTGTAACGCATTCCATCTGCAGAAGGAGTCTGATCCGCTTGCACGCACCACTCCATACTAACCACGACTCTCAGGACATCGAGGTCTACGATACAACCGAGCTATACGGCGAGACCGGACGGTTCCGGGTACTGCAATTCTCGGGGGAAGCTGTTCAGGGCGCAATGGATCTGGACCATCCGCGCCGGGTGATCTTCGAGTATCCCCGGGCGATGATCCATCTGATGGAGGCGGGTAATCCTTATTTCGAGCATGTCTTCCTGATCGGACACGGGATTGGTACGATTGCCGGTTATTTCGCCGAGAAGCAGTTTACGGTGGCTGAGCTGAACACGAAGGTAGTGGAGTACAGCAGAACCCGCTTTGGCTACACGCAGGATAACATCCTGATCGGTGACGGCCGCAGCCTGCTGGAAGCCGCCCCGGACCAGGGCCATGACTACATCCTGCTTGATGCCTTCACCGCTGCCGGGACACCGCCCCATTTCACCACACTGGAGTTCTTCCGCCTAACCCGCGCCAAGCTGAACGGACACGGCCAGATCATCATGAATCTGATGGGCCGCAGCGGCAATGACCGCTTAATCAGTGCCATCCATACCACACTTCGTGAAGTGTATCCATATACCAGAACCTTCGCCCTTCCGGGAGAGGGCAGGGCGGATCTCTGCAATATCCTTATGACTGCCAGCGCCCGGCCGATCCCCTGCCAGTCCCGCCACATGGCCGGCTTCAGCGAGATCACTCCAGTGCCGGGTCATGTGATCCGGGACCGGTGATGCCGCAAGCGTCCAGATCCAGCAGGTTCTCCAAATTCAGCAAGTGAATAAACTGATGGTTGTCTTTATAGACGGCATCCAGTACCTCCGGATTCTGGAGAATATGATCGGGCGCCTCATCCATGTGCTCCCTTGCCAGCAGCTGCACCGCCGACACCTGATCCACCCACACCCCTACCTCCTGTCCCGACACCTCGCAGATCAGAATCCGGGAGCCGGCGGTCTGTTCCCCGCAGTCCATTTCGAGCTTGGGCCGTATATCATAGACCGGGAACAGCAGTCCGCGCAGATTGATCATTCCGAGGACATGAGCCGGGGCGGACACCAGCGAATGAATCTCGGGAACCGGTACAATCTCCTTCATTTGACGGATCGGAATCCCGAAATCCAGCTTCTCCAGCTTGAAGGTGATATATTTCTCGCTCTGACTATCCTGATTCCCTGCCGTAACTGTGTTCTCTTGCAGCAATGTATCGCAGGCCGAGCCTGTTTTCCTTGCAATCGAACCTATATCCAGGATATGGGCCACACGGCCGTCGCCAAGTATGGTTGAGCCTGCAATATAAGGAACGCTGCCTATGTAACTTCCCAGTGACTTGATGACAATCTCCTGATTGCCGATCGTCTCATCTACCACCAGACAGACCCGCTTATCCGCGAAGCCGACGATGACTGCGAACAGCCGGCCGTTCACCGTAGGCTCCTCTTCCTCCACTTGCAGCATACGGTGCAGACGGACAAGCGGAAGCACCTGGTCGCGGAACCGGCAGACCTCCTGTCCTTGAATGGTAACAATATCCTCCGCCGTTATTCTGAATATTTCAATGACATTAATCAGCGGAATGGCAAAGGTACTGCTCCCCAGCTTAACCAGCAGGGAACGGATGATGGCAAGAGTCAGCGGGACCTTGATCGTGAATACACTCCCTTGATGAGGAACCGTCTCAATATCTATGATGCCGTTTAATTTCTCTATATGCGCTTTGACAATATCCATGCCCACTCCGCGGCCGGATAAATCGGTGACCGTACGGGCTGTCGAGATGCCGGAGCGGAAAATCAGCATCACCAGCTCTTTTTCCGTCATACGCTTCACTTCATCAGCGGTGACGAAGCCTTTACGCACAGCGGCTTCTTTGACCTTGCCGGTATCAATGCCCCTGCCGTCATCGGATATCGTAATCACAATCATGTTCCCTTGATGGCTTGCACGCAGAGTAATGGTTCCTTTCCGCGGCTTATAGAGAGCTGCACGTTCTTCCGGCAGCTCCAGCCCATGGTCCACGGCGTTGCGCAGAATATGGATCAGAGGATCGCTGATCTCCTCAATGAGGCTGCGGTCCAGCTCGGTCTCATTGCCCTCGATGATGAACTTGATCTCCTTGTTCGACTTCTGCGCCAAATCCCGGATCATCCGGGGGAAGCGGCCGAACAGATGCTCCATTGGCAGCATCCGGGTCTTCATCATCCCCTCCTGAAGATCGCTAATGACCATATTCAAATGTCCTGCGATATCATTAAGCAGATGAACATCACTGTTGTTCTTGAACTGCTCGCTTAATCTGGAACGGACACTGTGCAGCCTGGTATTATCTATAATCAGCTCTCCTACCAGATTCAACAGCCCCTCCAGCCGCTCCACATCCACACGGACCGTCTGGGCCGCATAGCTGCTATTTTTTTGAGCCTCTTTTCCTGCGGTGAAGATGCTCTGGTTCGCTTTCGTAATAAGCTCTGTATGTATAATTTCAATCTGTGAGATTTCCTGCAGACTGGCCAGCATATCCTGCCGGGACTGCTGCGTAAGCAATATATATACAACAGGACCGGAGAACTGCGCATCCCTCTCGATGGATTCCAGTTCGGGGTAGGTGGCAACAACCTCGCCCGTTTCCCGCAGCTTGGCTTCTACAAGCTTCGCGCGGACATATTTCATCGGCTCCTCAGCAGCCAGTTGAATATGAATCGCCATGGCCGCAGAGCCTTGATCTAGGGCTGCCTGGATCTGCTCTTTACGGATATCATCGAAGATAATATCCTGCTCAGCCCCCGCTTCTCCCTGCGGAAGCCCCTCTGCAGCAGGAGCGGGCGACTCGGCTGCTGTCTTCTGCAACTCTTTTAACCGGCGCAACAGCTCTGAGGTGTCCCCCTCCTCCAGCTCACCGCTCAGAATGGATTGACGAAGCTGCTTAATGAAATCTACGCAATCAAAGAGAATGTTCAATAATTCGGAGGTGACGTCCAGCTGTCTGCCCCTGAGCAGCTCTAGCACACTTTCCATCTGATGCGTCAGCCGGTTAAGCTGCTTGAATCCCATGACCGCTGATGAGCCCTTGAGCGTATGCGCGACCCGGAAGAGCCTCTGAATAATGTCATTCTGATACCCTTTGCTCTCCAGCATGAGCAGGGCCTCATCCAAATACCGCAGCTGCTCGTCCATTTCGTCCAGAAAAACACCCAAATACACACTATTATGAAACTCGTTCATCTCTATTCTCCTCCCCGCCTTCATGCGTTGGCCTTCACCCGTCACTTAGCAGACGCCCGATGTTCAGAATGCTGATCAGCTCCTCGGCACACATGCCGATCCCGTCCATGTACTGCACGCCCTGCACTTCATGGGATTCCAGAGGCGGCTCCACCTCATGAAAGGAAGCCACCTTCTCTACGGAATCCACCATAATACCTATAGCCTCCTGCCGGTAATGCACCACTACGATCCTTGACCGGGTATCCGGTGGAGATTCTGCCAGGCCAAACCGCCTGCACAGACTGACCACCGGTATAATTTTACCGCGTAAATTAATCACGCCCTTAATAAAAGACTTGCTGTTAGGCACGGCTGTGATAGGCTCCATCTTGATAATCTCGTCAATCTCCCGGATATCGATGGCCAGCTTCTCCTGTATCAGCCGGAAGATGATGTACTGCTCTGTTCGTACAGCCAGCATAGCTTACTTCCCCCTCTACAATCTGAACACCGAGACAGAGCTATTCAGTTCATCCGCCAAAGAGGCGAGCATTTGCGAAGAGGAGGCTGTCTCCTCCGCTGCGGCGGCGGATTCCTGGCTTCCGGCCGCAATGGATTCAATCGAGATCAGCACCTCGTTCGTCTGTGCCGCCTGTTCCTCACAAGCCGCAGCGATGCCTGTAATCTGCTGGGTTGTATCATTGACGCGGGTAACGATACCGTCGATCAGCCGCTCAGTGCGCTCGGACAGGGCCGATACGTCACTAACAGCCTGCACACTCAGAACCGTATTCTTCTGCATCACCCGGATGATCAGGGCAATCTGTTTGGTCGCTTCACTGCTCCGTTCAGCCAGCTTGCGGACCTCATCAGCGACAACGGCGAAGCCCCGTCCCTGCTCACCGGCACGCGCTGCCTCAATCGCTGCATTGAGCGCCAGCAGATTGGTCTGCTCGGCAATCTCATCAATCACTTCGATAATTTCGCCGATCTTCTGGGAATCCTGCTCAAGCAGCTCCATCTTTTCCGACAGATTACTCATGCCAAGGCCGGATTCTCTTACTGCAGTGCTACCCTCCTCAGCGCCCTGACGCGTCAGCAGGGACAGCTCCGATGCCTGCTCGGCATTCTTCGCAACCTCATCGATGCCCCGGGTCAGATCCTGAACCAGCTGATTGATATTTTGCGCCGCCTGGGCCTGGGATTGGCTGCCGCTGGCGATTTCTTCGGTGGTTGCCGATATTTCCTCAGAGGAGGCCGCGACACTTTGCGCTGCTTCGACAGTCCCGCCAATCAGCTTGCGCAGGCTGGTAATCATCTCATTGGCTGCTGCGGCCAGCCGGCCGAACTCATCCCGGTTCTTGATCGCAACCTCCTCCCTGAGGTCACCGCCTGCCATGCGGACCATTGCAGCGAGCAGCTTGGATACCGGACCAACGATGCCCTGCGAGATCACGACACCAAGCACAATGGCTGCAATTGCCGCAATGCTGGAGATGATCAGGATCATCAATCTTCCGGAGCTATAGCTGGCAACCGTAGAGTCAATCCGGTCATCAGCACCTTGAATGACATTACTGACGGCCAGATCGGCGGTGTCCTGAGCCTTCTGCAAATCAGGCAGTGCGTCGATTAAGACGCCGTACGCCTGTACATTTTGATCCTTCACCCGCAGCTCATTGACTTTGGGTACGAACTGATTGTATCTGTCCACACTTTCCTTAATCGTCTCCAGCGTAGCCCGTTGATCGGCAGTCAGCGAGAGCTCTCCATAGGCCTTAATCCGGTCGGCCAGTTTAGCCTGGTCCTCCCTGATAGCTCCCTGGATTTCTTCTAACATGGCATCATCTGTTTCCAGGAGGAGCTTGAACAAGTCACCACGCAGCTTGTACAGCTCCGTCCGAATCTCGGCAACATTGACGAGCGCGGGAAAGTTGTAGCTCTGCATCTGTAGAGAGTTACTGTTCATGCCCGCCATTTTCATAATCGATAGCCCGCTGATAAATACAAGCAACGCTACAATAACCAGAAAGCCTCCCAACAATTTGGTGCGGATGTTTAGTTTCAAATGAAGCACTCCTCAATATGTATTTTGTCGAGCCTACAAAGCTTCCCCTATTATGTATACCGTATGGCCTCTACGCCATCGCCACTGGTTCCTAAGTTTCGACATAATCTTCCTGTTTTCTACAGGCCTTCTTTCCTTTATCAAGTGGAAACGAAGCGTGAAACCTATAAATTCTTATATTTGCACAAAAAAAGCAATGTACGCTTACATCCTGCGTAATCATTGCTTTTTAGAGAATCTGGTTGCCCGTGGTTTGATACATGTGAGAGATGGCCTGTGATCTGCTATGTACACCAAGCTTTTCATAAATTTTAGTGATGTGATTCTTGACAGTATGCGTACTGATAAACAGCCTCTCCGCAATTTGCTTGTTGTTGAGGCCGGTCAGCAGACCATCCAGAATATCCTTTTCCCGGGTAGTAAAACGTACGCCTCCCTCTTTCTGCGCTGCAACCCGCGAAGGAGCTATCAGTTGTTCAAAGGACCGCATAAGCGGCTCGGGTACGGGTATAGGAAGTGTTTCCTTCCATTGCCTGCCGCCCTGCTCCGTGTACTTCGTAAGCAAAAGCAAGACCTTCGCCAGGTACAGATGGGGACTTTCTCCTACATCCTCTTCCCCGGCAGAATCCGACAGGTAATACTGCATATGGCGCAAAATGCATACCGCCGGGAGGTCACCCAAATATTCGCGGAGCAGCCCTATAGGATATGGAGCAAGGAGCGCGGCCTGACCGATCCATTCGATCTCTTCCGCTGAATGATTTAGCGGCCCCAGCAAGTCATGTGCAAGTCTTTGAATCTCCGCAGCTCTGCTATGTACTACCGGCTGCTGTATCAGCAGATTATCCTGGAGCAGCCGCATGAAGTCAGTTCTAGAGGGCGTGTTCTGAGGCTGCTGGGCAAGCAGCTTGGTCACTAGCAGCACATTGGTCATATGAAAAATCGTTTCATATTCCCGCCGCTGCCCCTCATCACTGAACTGGACCGTGAATAACCCCAGCAGCCTTTGTTCAAATACCATAGGATGCTCTACCAGCTGCCAGCTCTTCCATTCCCGGCGGATCGGCTTGTTCAACAGGTTGAACCCCGGTATCCCGTCAGCGAAATAGATCTGTTCAGCATCTTCAGCGTAGAGGGTGTAAAGTTCATTCGGAGCAGAAGAAGAGGAGTAGATCCTCATTCCGCCTTCGGCAGGCGTATGTAATAACAAGCACATGAACGGACTGCCTAGCTGCTGCTGGAAAAACTCAATGAACAGCTGCAGGTAATCCTCCTTATCCTGAGTAACCAGAATCCCTTGGACAATTTCTTTGTAGGTATCATGCCTCTTCCTTTGACGTTCATACAGCGCTTCACTCTCCATATGATACATGGAAGCAGCGAGCTGATGGGCCACCAGCATACCCATATCCGCCTGCTCCTCCGTCAGCTCTGGACGGGCCGGATCTCCGGCATACAATAATCCATACAGCTTGTCCTTGTATTTGATGGGATAGCAGATTAACACCTTCGGCCTTACCCCATGCGCAGCAAAAAAAGAAATCCGCAGATCACGGTCAGCATTCCTCCAATACCCCATTTGCTTGGAGAGCCCCACCTGCCCCAGAAATCCTTCTCCGTAAAAAAAAGAAGCCCCCCGCAGGGAGTTATCCTTAGGCATACCGGTTGTCTCAACCACTGTGAATTGGTCCCCGTCTGTTGCATTCATGGCATAGCCCGCAAATTCTACTCCAAGAATACGTACCACAATGCCCAGTATTCCTTGCAGCCACTCCGGGCTTGCCGGGTCCAGCAGATAAATCAGATTCATAAGCTGCAGGTCATACGCAGAATATTCTCCGCCCTGCTCCCGTTCAAGCAGAGCCTGCACGGTATCAGCAAGTATATCCAATTGGCCGATAATCCTGGCGACGCCCTCCTGATCCAATACCGGCACCTTATCCAGAGCCTGAATCCAGTCCTCACATTCTCCGGAGGGAACGGTTTCATGAATCCTGCCGGTAATCAGCTCTTTCGTACAACCGTCCACCCAGACGCCTGTCAGAATATAATAGGGCCTTTGCTTACTGAGCCCGATGGAGGTAATCAGCATTTTCAGCCCGGAGCGGGTTTCATAGACAATAGTTTTCGATACATTCCTGACCTTTTCCAGCAGGTTCGCAATTGCATGTTCAGCGGTTGCACAAGGAGAACCGAACAACAGAGATGCCATCTCGGTTAAGCCGGAGGGTTCTGTTATCCGTTTGTCCGCTTGATCGGTAATAATAATTGTCAATCCGCATAAGGAGGCGTATGCGTCTTGCAAAGACTGCAGATTTTGGCGGAGCCTGTTCTTCATTGCTTATTCCTCGCTTTCCCCTCCAAAATTCGCCATAGCCTGACTGTATCCCTGCTTTTACACCCTTTCATTCTACAAACATAGCATTATAGCCCAGGAATCTTAGTGAAAAAATGCGCATATGCGAAAATATTCCTGTCATCTTGTTCCTACAAAAAAAGAGCTATCCCAAGCCAATTTCAGGCATTTAGGACAGCTCAGGACAAGCCAAAACATATTTGAATTTGATCCTTTGAGGAAGACTAATCCGCTTTCTTTTCAAAAATCAAATCATAATATTCCGGGAAACCCACAGCCTGTGCGCTGGGCATGATAACAAACTGAACGAACCGCCATCCCTCCGCTGCATGAGTATGTATAATCTCCTGATAGTTCTCCGTTGGCCCTTGAAGAAATCCAGTATTCTTCTTTTCAATCCGCACAAATTTGTATTCGAACATAATTTAGCCTCCTAAGCGTAGTAAAATCATGAGAATCCCCCTGCGCACACAGTAATATATTTGGATCATAATGTAAGGTGTTTTTATCACAATGATCGATATACTTATCTTTAAGCCATATGTAAATAAACAAAATTACTCTAACGGGTGAAGGATACTGGCGCCTCTCTCACCAACCACTTGTAAGGAGCAGCTTTGTTGCACATCTTTCAGGATTTCAGCATAGACCGCTTCTTTGGGGGAGTATTGTTGCAATTTTTGCAGGATTCCTCTTAAAATGTTACTGGCTGTGATGCATGGGGCCCTTCCCTCCGCGCAGCGGCACCCATTGTATTCGGTTTTTTGATTACATTCGGCCCACGAAAAATCTGAGTCTCCTAACCAACTATAAAAAAACACCGGCGCTCAAGTTCCAGCGCCGGTGCCATATATCCCCTAGCTAAGCAGACGCTTAGCCCTTAACCCTTACTGCCCAGCAGCTCAGCATCTCATCTGCCCAGCGACTCAGCGACTCAGCTGTGCCAGAATCTGCGGGTCTTTGATCTTCGTGTCATCAGCGAGCAGCACGACCTTGGAGAGTACCTCCGCTGTGCGCGGGTCCTCGTCCAGGAAAGGCAAGAACAGCCGCCCCCGGTGCTGCGAATGCACCGGAATAATGGACAGGGCGCCCGCGGCCTGCTTGTACGCCTGGCCGCTGCCCAGATGCACGGCATACTCGCCCAGCGTACCTTCAATCCGCGCATAATTGCCGTCCAGCCGCACATTCTCAATCTTCAGCAGCCGCAGCGACTCACTGACGATCACCCGGCGCATCTCTACAGTCGTCAGGCTCGCTTCCGGATCGACGCCGCCGACATGGGCTACGCTGACGACGAGATCCACATCCCGCATAACCTCTGAGAATAGCACGGGCGGCACCTGATCCAGCGGCACGCCCTTGTAGGTCTTCCGGTCGAAGAACTGCACTGTCTCCAGTGTCGGCGCTTCCGTATCCGCTGGCGAGAACCAATCCGCCATGGCATAGAGCCGGACGATCAGGTTCTCGGCATAGAACACCTTCTGCAGCCCTTCCTCATAGCTGACCGTCCACTGCCGCCCTTTCAGAAGGGCGACCGTCTTGCTCGGCTGTACCTGATGGCCTGCATAACGGCGGGACAGCACGCCCTGGGCCAGCTCATCCTCATTTGGCAGATACAACTCGCGGAAGACCTGCTTGAACGGCTGGCGGAGCTGACGGTCGAACAGATCCTTCTGATACAGGCTCCATTGTCCGCTGCGGTATAGGTCCAGCGGATGGGCAATCCGCAGCGCAGCCTCCCCGCTCAGTGCCGTGGATTCGCCCGCAGGACTGACCAGTGCCCCCTGATCCGCATCGTAATACCCCAGCTCGTCGCCGCTCATCAGCACCAGCTTGCTAATCAGCGGAGCCAGCACCGGATTCCGGCTCAGCCCGGCAATCTCTGCCGGTGTGAAGCCGCTGCCGGACTCCATCGACCGCTCCAGCTCGGCCCGGGCACGCCGGAACTGCCCGGTTAGCTCGCACTTGGCCTCCTTCAGCGCTTCGATCCACTCATGCTTCTTGAAGCGTGCCGGCACCGACTTCAGCGCCTTCCCTTTGCTGGTGACTACATAATCACTTTGCCCTTCTTCATTGATACTAAGCGAGACGAAGGTCTCTTCGTCCAGCTCATAAGGCTCGAAGTACGCAGCATAATCGTCCAGCTTGCGTGCCTCCATATCCCAGATCAGGCGGGTGACATCGGCATATCCGGCATTGCGCGCCAGGTTGCCCAGGGCAATCTGTGCGGCCTGTCCTTCGCTGGCGCGGCGCTGTGCGCCGAACTTCTTACTCTCCGCCAGGAAGCGCTGGATGAACTCATAACGCACACGGATATCCTGTTCGCGGTCTGCTCCCAGCGGAATCAGACTATAGCTGAGCAGATGATCCTTGCCCCGCTTCTGCTCTACAGACTGCTTCATCTCTTCCAGGTTCAGCTTGCCGAGCGTGGCATCGGCGAACAGTTGGGAACGGCGGTGGTTCGCACCGGCGGAGATATATTTGGCACAGTCATAGAGCAACTCGAACCGCTCTTGTCCAAGCTCCTTGTAGGCGGACTGGAACCAGTTCACATCGAAGGCGCCGTCGTTGAACTCCTGCGGCGTGATCGGCGAGTAATGCGCCACCACCGTCTCTTTTTCGGCCGAGAAGCTCTCGTTAATGTGGGCATGGAAGTACCAGGCAGCACTGCGCAGCCCTTCCCAGCCCAGGTACTCGGCAATAATCTCGATCCACTGCGGGGCGTACATGGCGGCTTCCAGCAGCTTTTGATCGGATAACTTGTATTCCTGCAGCAAGGTCTTCAGCCGCTCCGCATTGTCGCCCTCGCGCGGATAACATACCTTAAGCAGATGGCTGAAGGATTCCTTCTTCGTAATATTGTTGCCGTAACCGTACACATATCCGCGTATGAAGGTATCCTTGTTCAGCCCGGACAGGATGCGGATACAGTAGTCCAGCCCCTCAATCCGCTGCAGCCCCATCGTCATGCCGGTCACCTCAGTCGGCAGATCGCCGCGCCCCAGCTCAATCGCCAGCAGACGGTCGATGATCCGTGCACGCAGTGCAACCATCTGCGGACTATCTTCGATCCAATCGTATCTGCGTGAGCTGATCCAGCTCATATGGTTGCGTGCATCCGTACTCAGCAGCAGCTCCTTAAGCAGCGTGTCTTCGCCGATGATTCCATCCGTAAGGGCCTGGACATAGTGCTTCAGCCCGATGATGCTGGACCGTTCTCCGTCTCCGCTGATTCTCTCGAACCTGTAGCAGGTACGGAACATCTCCTTGAACTCCTCTGTTCCGTCCCATAGCTTCTGCACCATATCAACCCACGGATCAGCCAGCACAGACAGGAAAGGCCAATCCGCCGCGAGCTTCTCCTCCGGGAATCCAGCCATCAGCGCATTCACCGCACCATCGGCAAGACGGAAGCCCTCCGGGCTCTTGTGGTCCGCGCGGAACGCATCCACCAGCGCCTCTACCTGCCATCTGTACTTCAGCTTCTCCACCAGCTTCACCACAGCTAGGGTCTGCTCCAGCGGGTAGATCTCTGCCGCGAATGCCTTGCGCCAGCCGGACAACAGCTTCTGCTTGCTGAGTTCCTGATCATCGATCCCTAAGGTATCGTAACCGTCATAGTTATCCAGGGTCTCATCCAGCTCATCCAGGCTGGTATAGAAGTTCAGCTCTATCAGATCCCGGGCGCTCCAGCCGCTCTTCTCCCAGTATTCAGTCCATACTTCATGCAGCGGGTACTGCTCAAGAGCGGATTTGCCGCTCTCCTCATCATTAATTAAGTACCCTTGCAGCGGTCTGAGATTAGTGCCGATCAGCAGCGTATCCTTGTATCCGCTGTAGTATTCGACCTCATACTCCACATCGCGGTGCTTGTGAATCATGTCGTCCAGTCCCTTAAGGAATGTCTTGATCTGCTCCAAGGACAGCTTGAACACCTGATCCCAGGCAAATCCGTCAAGTACCGGCCCCTGAGTCAGCCACTCCTCCGTCTGCTGCGGATCGAACAAGCCGAAGCCGTTCACCTTGGTATACTCATTCTTCTGGCTCAGCCTCCCAATCAGCTCGCGCTCCTGGTCGGAAGGCTTATCCAGCCCCTCCGCCAGCGGACGTACCGCTTCAAAGAGCACCTGACGCTCCTCATCCTGGAACAGCACGGTCATAATCTCCAGTCCCGCCTGACGCTGCAGGGCATTCTTGCCCTGCACCAGTCTGCGGACGGAGTCCTTCAGCGCTTCATCCGGCTGATTCAGCAGCATCCGGGTTACGCTCTGCCGCAGCGTACCGGTCTTGAGCTTCAGCAGCCCTTCGGCCATCAGCAGCTCATCCTCCGCCAGGGTCAGCCCCTGCGCCAGGTCCAGCGCCAGCTCCCGGTTCTTTATGCTCTTGTCGGAGAGACTCGCGAAAATGAATTCGCGCTGCACGGTATCCTCCGTATGCTGCACGAAGTAATTCAACAGCTCCCCACGTATATCCGTGCTGAGCTTGTCCTTCAGTGCCAGCAATTTATTCACCCAGGCCGGGTCCATATCATAGGAGATCAGATAGAGCATCTTTTGGACCGGCAGATCACGGGTATAGCTGACCTGCAGGAAATCCAGCACCTTGGAGGTGCCGGTCAGCTCCCGGCTGTCCGGGTTCAGGAAGATGCCCATCAGCAGACTGAAGTCGCGCTGCCGCTCGCTTTTATCCTCAAGCTGCGGGCTCGCTACGACCTCGATTCTCGGCCCCTTATCCTTCGGTCCTCTCCACATCCGGTTATACTCATAATTGTAGTTCGTCAGAATCCAGTACAGCAGCTCCGGCTCTTGCTCTGTCAGATACTTCCGGGCGCTGCTCAGGCGCACCTCCCGGTTCTGGCTGCCGGAGAGTACATACTGGGCTACGATCTTCTGGTAGGACTGGCCCTGTTCCATCAGGACATCCACTTTGCTGATCAGTTCATTCTCCTCATAGACAGCCGTCCCCCACAAGCTCAGGTAGACATGGTTGGCATTCTCACTGGTCAGCCACTCAGCCCGCAGCGCTTCATCCGTCAGCACCTGATAGGCTCCTTCAATCAACTGCTTCGCCACCCGCTGGTTCTGGGCTTCCAGGCCCATCCCGGTCCATACGCCCAGGGCCCGCACCACCGAGCTGTAGCGCACGAGATCATTCTCCAGAATGACCTTCAGCATATGAAGGTTGTTCTCTATCGTCCCCTCATCCATCGTCTCCATAATGGACTGCCGCAGTCCCTCCTGCAGCCGGGCAGCGAGCAGCAGCTCGCCCATCATCTGAACAGCAGCCTGGTTATGGCTGAGGAATGTACCTTTTATCATATTGCGGCTGAGCATTGCCCCCTGATTGTCCCCATATACCGCCTCCTTAAGCAGATCCTCCATTCCGCTGCCGCTGCGGTTCAGCTCATAGGCGACTACATCGGGAACGGCAACATCTACGCGGTAAGAGATATTGTAATCCTTTTCATAATCCCCCTTCAGATACTCCGGCAACGAGAATTCAATCAGCTCCATATAGATCAGGGCATTGATTTTGCGGAGAATCTGCAGCCGGTGCGGCTGAACCTCCCGGGTCCGGAACGGCCGGCGCAGATACCCTATGGAATAAGGGTACTCCACTGCATGTTTAACTATGTAACGGGCAAGCTCAACGGTATGTGTGCTGTACAGCTGCTGCATGACCCCAATCAGCGGCGCCCAGTATCCGGTAAAGTCAGCCTGAGCCGCCGCAGCGCGATCATCCATGATAACAAGGAAGCGGTCCAGCGAATCCTCCCCTTCATGAAGGTAGCGGTTCTTGCTGAACTCCGCGAGCAGACCTGCCAGTTCCGCGCCTTCCCCCCTCAGCCCCTTGGCTTTGTTCTCAACATCCGCATACCACTGAGTCTCCCACTCTGCATTTCCGATTTTCATCCTGTCATCTCCCTCACCATAGTCTTCCTGCCAGCATCGTGAACCGGATCAGCGTCAGCTCATCGCCCTCTTCGAGCCTCAGCGGCTCATCCAGCGCGGAGCATTCCTCTTCCTGTACGAACACCTTGTACAATCCGTCTTCAAAAGCAAGCAGTTCCGCAGCCGTAGCCTGCTCTACCTCAGGCTTCGTCTCGCCGTACACCGTGCCGAACCCGACCTTGCCGTTATCACCCTGCTCCACAATTTCATTTGCGGTCAGGTAAGGGATCAGATCTCCCCGCTCCTGCCGCTCCAGCATCGCCTGCACCTGCCCGGCTACAATCTCCGAGATCAGCTCGCGAAGCGTCTGCGGACGATCAGCAAGCAGCAGCTCCCTCCGCTCAAGCACCGGCCTGCGTTTGCCCAGGCTTTTGACGGTTACATACAGCTTCATGGCCTTCCCTCCTTACCTCAATAGCTCTATTCGACAGATGATCTAGTTCATTACCCATTTTCGCAGAAACCAACCCGCTCCCGGCTGAAAATTCAAATTTGTGCGGATACAGGACATCCGGTATCTGTACAGCTCTTTTTTTGCTAAAATAGAAGGGTCGGCGCATTTCCGAGCAATCTTGGCGCCAGTCACTGAAACGGAGGCATTACCTGTGGATTATATTATTCTGGACATCGAATTCAACGGCCGCAAATTTGCCAGTGAGCATCCCATGGAGGTCATTGAGATCGGAGCGGTCCGGTTAGACGCTTCATTGCAGGTTAAGGATGAATTCTCAGCCTTAATCAGACCCATATACTTCTCCACCTTGAATTCATTCATCAAGAAAAAAACCGGCATCCCCCAGGAGGATATCGACGTCGCCAGCCGGTTCCCGAAGGTCATTACCGCCTTCAGAGCGTGGCTTGACCAGAGCGCTGACGGTGTGCTGCTCTTCACCTGGGGCGGTGAGGATATGAAGCGGATTATCCAGGATGTGCGGATGCACAAGATGGATGATGCCTACTGGATGGAAGCCACCTACTTCGATCTGCTCAAGGGCGTCCTGCGCGCCCGCAGCCTCAGTAACGACATCAGCGTTGAAGGGGCTATGGCCCTCTTCGGCCTGGAGCCTTCCGGCTCCGCCCACCGCGCGCTGGACGATGCCAAGATGACGGCTGAGATCTTCCGCGCAGTCTTCAGCGAGCTGGACTTCGAGCGGTCGCAGCATTATGTCGATACCTTCTCGAACGCCAGGGAGCGCAAGACGGTTAAGATCGCTATCAAAGCGATGACCGGCCAGAAAATCGTCCCCACCTGGGAGCTGGTCGCCGAGCATTACTTCCCTGCGGAGGATGCCCTGGCGGACCCCCGGAAGCTGGCAGAGCTTAAGGCGTATTTCGCCGCCCAGCTTGGCAAGAAATAGACCCATATGCCCGCGCAACAGCGGCAATCTCCCAAGGCATAGCCCGGGCGGTCGCCGCTGTTTGCTGTTGTCAGTCCACTCCGGTTACCCGCCCCGCTGTCTGGTTATTCTACAAATTAAGAGTTGACCTTGCCGTTACGTCAAAGTATACAGTTAGATCTGTAAGCGGCCGCTTACACGGCGGGAACGCCTTGAACCCGTTCTCTGCTGTATACGCCAAGACAGATTGGAGGCAGATAGGACCATGGAATATACGGTGCAGAAGCTGGGGACACTTGCGGGGATCAGTGCACGGACCCTGCGGTATTACGATGAATTCGGTATTCTGAAGCCGGCCAGAATCAGCTCCTCGGGATACCGGATCTACGGCCAGGCCGAGGTAGACCTGTTGCAGCAGATTCTGTTCTACCGGGAGCTGGGCCTCAGCCTTGCGGCGATCAGAGACATTGTCCATTCACCCTCCTTCGACGACGCCCGCGCCCTGCGTGAGCACCATGACCAGCTGCTTCAGCGGAGACAGCAGTTGGACCGGCTCATCGCGAACGTTGAGCAGACCATTGCACACACAGAAGGGAGAAGTCCAATGAGCAATCAGGAGAAATTCGCAGGCTTCAAGCAGAAGCTGATTGACGATAACGAGCAGAAGTACGGCCAGGAGATCCGGGAGAAATACGGCGGAGAAGCCGTGGAGCAGTCGAACCGCAAGCTGAGCCATATGACGGAGGAGCAATACGCTGCGCTTCAGCAGCTGGAGGCCGACATGTTCGCGTCACTGGAGCAGGCGATGGAGGAAGGCGATTCGGCAAGCGAGCTGGCGCAGAAGGCCGCTGACCTGCACCGCCAGTGGCTAAGCTTCTACTGGGATACTTACACCAAGGAAGCCCATGCAGGCGTAGCCCAGATGTATGTCGATGATGAGCGCTTCACCGCTTATTACGACCAGCGCCGCCCGGGCATGGCCGCGTTCCTGCGGGATGCTGTCCACGTGTATACGGGAGCGAAGCAGTAGACGTAATAGTTTAGCAAAGAGGCAGCCGTTCATCCGGCTGCCTCTCTTTTACATATCAATCATCATCCTCGTCAGAATCCGTATCGGTGTACACAACCTTGGCAGTATACGCATCGACACCTACTTCTGTCTTGACCTGCCCGTTCCTGATTTCAACCTCATAGACAGCGCCTCCATGGTCCCGGTCCAGATCAATCTCGGTGACCGTCCCCTTCACAGCAGTTTGAGCCACCTCAGCCGCCTTGCCTGCGGTAATCAACTTCCCGCCTGAAGCCGGAGCTGCCGTGTAAGAACCATCATCGTCTACATCCTTGCGCACGCTGATTACTTTTCCCGAATACGCATCTACCCGGACATCTATCTCCTGCTTGGTCTGCTGGATTTCGATATCGTAATACGTGCCGCTGGCCTTCTTCTCCAGATCGACGCTCTCCACCTGTCCCGGTGCTGCCTTCAAGGCAATCTGCTCAGCTTTGCTTACACTGATCAATGTTGTACTCTGACTCTTCACTGCTGCGGCTGCTTCTGCCGTACTGCCCTTCAGCTCGCCTATACCATAAGCGCCTCCGAGAATAAGTGCTGCCGCCGTGATACTACTCCATATCTTGGTCTTCAATGTTAACGCCTCCTAAGTTCATTCTTCGCTGCTTCATGTAGTAACTATAACGCTACAATCTGAGAGAACAGCGGGAGCAACATTAGAATTCGCTGAGAAAACAAATAAATAGAACACTAGGAATCCTCCCTATCCGGCTCTTCCCAGGTCACAGACATAATATGTCCCGAGATTGCGTTGACCTGAACTACGGCCTCCCGCCCGTCTGAAGTATGAATCTCCACCAGATAAAAAGCGCCCGCCGCATCGATTCCCGTATCCACATCGTCCAGCTCCCCCGGTACCTCAAGCAGAGCCAGTCTGACAGCCTCCGCTTTGGAGACTACGCTCTGCGCTGACGGGGTAGGTGCTGGTGACGGGGTAGCGTCAGCTCCGCCAGATGGAACCGGAGTAGCGGCAGACGTAGGCTGCACCGCCGGTTCGTCCGTGCGCTTCAGCAGCACGATGGAGAGAATCTCGCCAGTAACTCCGTCCAGCTTCAGCTCATACCGTCCTTGCTCCGTCTGAAGCACCGCTATATAAGCTCCGGCTTGCAGCTTCAGACTGTCTACCTTACCGGCATATTCACTCAGCACAGCCAGCGTAGCCTGATCTCTGGATAACAGCGGCTCCGAATCCTTCCCGAATATCCGGAAGGCAACCCAAGCCAGCAGCAGGAAGACAACCATACCTATGACTGCCTTAGACATTTTGCTCTTGTTCCTTGGATGCTGGTTCATTGTCCACCTCCCCTGCGGTCCGCAGCCATACGGATCGTCACCGAGGTTCCCAGGCCTACCGTACTATCCATGGACAACTCCGCTCCGATCGCCCCCGCGATCTCTGCGGCAAGCGACAACCCCAGGCCTGCCCCTCCGTTCTCACGGGTTCTCGCCTCATCCACTCTATAGAAACGGTCGAATATTTTCGGCAGCTCCTCCGGCGGAATTCCAATGCCGCGGTCGGTAATCACAATCATCCGTTCCTGCCCGGAAGCCTCAATACGCACGGTTATCTGCTCATCGCTGTATTTGCGGGCGTTGTCCAGGAAGATGAACAGCAGCTGCCGGAGCTTCGCTTCATCGCTGTAGCCTTCGACCGGCCCCTTGACCTGAATCGTGACCTCTCTCCCGTACGCATTATAAAAAGCCTTCGCCGAAGAACGGGCCAGCGCCTCCAGATCCATCACCTTTAGCTCCAGATCCCACTGCTCCGGGTGCTTTGCCAGCAGCAGCAGCTGCTCCGTCATTTCCTTCATCCGCACAGCTTCGGAATGTATGGCCTCAACCGATTCATCGAACAGCTCCGGGTGATCCCGCCCTCTGCGCTTCAGCAGACTGGCATAGCTCTCAATAACCGTCAGCGGTGTGCGCAGCTCATGGGAGGCATCCGACACGAATTTCTCCTGCTTCACATAATTGCTCTCCAAGAGGCCAATCATTTCGTTGAAGGTATGCCCCATCTCCACAAGCTCATCCTTCGAGTGTGCTTCCAGCGGAAGCCTGCGGAATTTCCCGCTGCGCTGAATCTCCCGCATGGTCGCCGTCATTTGGACGATGGGCCGCATAATCAGGCCCGACAACAGACGGCTGGAGAGCAGCAGCGGAAGCAGCGCCGCAAGCGTAGCCCCGGCCAGGACCAGCCGCAGGACCCGCAACGTATCCATCGTGCTCTCCAGGCTTTTGGTCATCTGGAGATTCAGGACGTTCCCGTCCGTCCAGATGACCGGAATGCTCACGAACGCATACAAGCGTCCGTCCACCCGGACCCGTTCCGCCTCCTTCCCGGAATGGTAGACCGGCTTCATACGGCTGATCTCCTGCCCGGAGGCTGAGGTAACCGGCGCCGATCCGCTACCATCCGCAGCGAGCAGCCGCAGCATTCCCTCCACCGGCACATAAGCCCGGAGCAGCTCCGGTGCCGTTACCCCAGCTCCGGCTTTTCTCATCGCGGCAGCGATTCTGGCCGTCTCGGCAGACGCCTGCCCGAGCTGGCTGTCTAGTGACATCCGGCTGAATACGGCGTAGATGAACAGATTCATGAGGATAAGCAGCACGGCGAACAGCACGCTGGAATACAGATGAATGGTGCTCCGCAGCTTCATGGGGTAT
Organism: Paenibacillus sp. FSL H8-0332; assembly: GCF_037963835.1. Taxonomy (NCBI): domain Bacteria; kingdom Bacillati; phylum Bacillota; class Bacilli; order Caryophanales; family Paenibacillaceae; genus Paenibacillus; species Paenibacillus sp. FSL H8-0332. The sequence goes on along the minus strand of NZ_CP150145.1, from coordinate 610,733 downwards.
CCTTCAACACATAACCAACGCCCCGCACGGTATGAATCAATTCAGGCTGGGGGTCCAGCGTAATTTTTTTGCGGACATAGCGGATATAGACATCCACAATATTCGTATCACCGTAATAATCGTACCCCCAGACGGCGGCCATGATCTGTTCCCTGTTCAGCACCTGACGCTTATTCTTCAGCAGGTAGACCAGCAGGTCGAACTCCCGGGGAGTCAGCTCGATGCTCCGGCCTGCCCGCTTCACCTCCCGCGTAACTTCGTTCAGCTCCAGATCATCTGCCATCAGCAGGTTGACGGCTTCCTCTTTCCTCCGCCCCGAGGCCAGCCGCAGCGCAGCACGGACACGCGCCAGCAGCTCCTCAATTTGAAACGGCTTCGTAATATAATCATTGGCCCCAAGGTCCAGGCCCGACACTTTATCCTCTACTGAGCTCTTGGCTGTAAGCAGCAGAACCGGCGTATCGGGATCGCCCGCCCGGATTCGCCGCAGCAGCTCTATGCCGCTGAATCCAGGCAGCATCACATCCAGCAATAACAGATCCGGCTGCTGCTCCTGGTACATCTCAAGCCCCTGATGGCCGCTGCCGGCAATACACACACGGTATCCCTCGCATTCCAGCTCAATCTGCAGCAGACGGGCAATTCTCACCTCATCCTCCACAACCAGGATCAATTCTGTCATCGGCGCTCCGCCCCTTCTACTTGGTTGCCTCCATTGTAGGGCATGGGCAGCTACAGTTTCAAACTCCGCCCGCTATTTACTATCTCCCTCTATATGCAAAAGGGTGCTTCCACCGTAATACCGGCCGGAAACACCCCTGTCCATCCCCATTCCTGCTGCGTCTGAACCGGCAGCCGCTACAAGCTGCGGTGCAGCAGCGTAAGCACCCGGCGCAGGTCGGCAACCGCCACCTGCCCCGGTGCCGAAGGCTTATGCGCCGCACCGAAGGTCAGCGCCGAGCCGAAGATCTCTCCGGCCAGCCGGCTGATCACGCCCTCCCCGGCCATCGACATCGTAATGATCGGACGGTCTGCATACTGCTCCTGCATCCGGTTCGTTGCCGCCAGCAGGGTCAGCACATCGGCTGGACCTTGCGGCATTACGGCAATCTTCGGCAGATCGCCGCCCAGCTCCTGCGCCCGGCGCAGCCGGGAGACAATCTCATCCTCGGACGGCGTCCCGTCGAAGTCATGATTCGAGAGAATCACGAACACCGCCTGTCCATGCGCTGCTGCAATCAGTCTGCGGACCTCCGCTTCCTCTTGGAACAGCTCCACATCCACCATATCCACCAGCCCGCTCTCTACCGCCGCCTGGATCAGCCGGAAGTAATATGCTGAGGAGATTTCCTTCTCGCCGCCTTCCCGGGCGCTGCGGAAGGTGAAGATCAGCGGAATCTCCGGCAGCACGCGCTGGATGTCCTCCAGCACCTGGGTTACGGCATTAATATCTTCCACCTCCGTGAAGAAATCACTGCGCCACTCCACTACATCCGGCGCCAGTGCGATCAGCGCCTCAGCTTCTTCACGCAGTTCCGTCCGCGTCGTTCCGACCAGCGGAACACAGATTTTGGGCATCCCTTCTCCGAGGGTTATATTCTTGACGGTTACTGTACCGCTCATCCTGTCAGCTCCTTAGCGGACCCGGAGTCTCAGAGCTTCCTCTGACGCTCCCCGCTTAATTTGTCTATTATATAAAACGCACTTAAGGTTTGAACTCGAAGCTTGGTCGTCGCTGCGGTGAACATTTGGACTTCCGGCCGCTGTTGTCAACAGATTTCTTTGATTTTTTCCCGCTATTCACGGATGAAATCCGTTGACAAAGGCGGACGCTACCGCTCCTACAGTTCCAAATTTCCCCTCCGCTTCTTTTTGCTTTTCGTTAATTTCTTTAGTGCGTCTTATATAGCATCTGCTTCCTCTATCACACATACGGAATCTACAGGCATCTACTGCTCATGAGACTCCGCATTAGCAGCTGTCCGCAGGAACTGCTCTACCTCTTCCAGTCTGGGCAGAGAAGCAATCGCACCGGTCTTGCCAACCGACAGTGCACCGACAGCATTGGCGAAGCGGACCGCTTCCTCCAGCGTCCTGCCGCAGGTCAGCTGCCAGGCCAGCGCCCCGTTGAAGGAATCACCGGCTGCCACCGTATCTACCGCCTGCACCGGGAACCCCTGGACATGCCGGCTTCCGGCAGCATCCACGATTAATGCCCCTTTGGAGCCCAGCGTTACAATCATGTGCTGGACTCCTTTTTGCAGCATGATCCGAGCCGCACGCTCTGCATCCTCCACACTCTCCACAGAGATACCGGCCAGAATGCCCGCCTCTGTCTCATTCGGAGTCAGGTAGGTGACATGGTGCAGCAGCTTATCACTCAGCAGCTGGGCCGGAGCCGGATTAAGAATCACCGGAATCCCATGCCGGAACGCCATAACTGCCGCAGACTCGCACATCGCCAGATCCGTCTCCAGCTGCATCACCACGATCCCGGCCCCGCTGATCACTGTCACAAGCGCTTCAATATCCTCCGGCTTCATCTCCACATTCGCACCAGGCACTACGATGATCCGGTTCTCCCCGGCCCCGTCCACTACAATGGAAGCAACCCCTGTAGCCTGGGATTCACTCTGCGAGATATACGCGGTATGAACCTGCTCCTGCTCCATAATCTCCAGCAGCCCGCTGCCAAAAGCATCCTTGCCCACTCTGCCGATCATCGTAACATCCGCACCAAGCCGGGCCGCAGCGACAGCCTGGTTCGCCCCTTTTCCGCCCGGAGACAGAGCGAACCCCTGACCGAACAGGGTCTCACCGGCCTCCGGCGCGCGCTCTGCCCGCACTACCATATCCATATTCAGACTTCCAATTACGACTATACTCAATCCTTTACACCACCACTTGGTTTATTGTTTATTTATGGTTTAGCTTATGATTTAGATGAACCATGTACAATTATTCTCCCCTTATCTTATGGCCTTCCGGCAGGTTTATCAAATTTTATTTATCGGGTCCGCATGCCGCCAGTTGTCACCGAAACTCCGCTGTGCTTTTTAAGGATAAATATGCTAGAATGATGGTGCAATCGCTTCCAGAGCCCGTCCTGCCTCATGGAGCAAACGTTTGCACCTTAGATACAGCCTGCAGTAACTCGTTATGATCTAAATCGCATTTAGGAGGCTTATCACGTGAGCGAGAACCACTTACCGTCAGTAGCTTATTTCAGCATGGAGTATGGACTGCATTCCGATTTCAAAATGTACGCCGGAGGCCTGGGCATTCTGGCCGGAGATTACATCAAGGGCGCGCAGGATATCGGGGCACCCATCATCCCCATCGGACTCAAATGGAAGCAGGGCTACACGGACCAGAAGATTGATGCGGACGGCAACCCCTACGACTCTTACCACAACTATGTGTACGACTTCCTGGAAGATACGGGCGTCAAGGTCACGGTAAAAGTCAGAAAGACCGATGTGGTCTGCAAAGTGTGGAAAACAGACCATTTCGGCAACCGCCCGCTCTATTTGCTCGACACCGATATCCCGGAGAACAGTGATGCCTGGATTACCGGCCAGCTCTACGGCTGGTTCGGGGAGGAGCGGATTGCCCAAGAGATCGTTCTGGGCATCGGCGGCGTCAAAGCCATGCGCGCCCTGGGCATTAAGGTCGATGTCTATCACTTCAACGAGGGGCATGCGGCGCTCGCAGCGATCGAGCTGATCCGGGAGAAGATGTGCGGCGGCAGTACCTTTGAAGAAGCCTGGAAGGCTACACGGGAAGAGGTTGTGTTCACTACACATACACCGATTAAGGAGGGAAACGAGACCCATCCGCTGGATCGGCTGGAATACATGGGGGCCTTTAATGGCTTAACACAGGCACAAATGGAGCGGATCGGCGGAGAACCCTTCAACATGACCGTTGCCGGCCTGCGGCTGTCGCGGATCTCGAATGCGGTTGCCCAGCTTCATGCCGATACCGCGAACAAAATGTGGAAGGAAGTCGCCGGCAGATCAGAGATCATCGGCATCACCAATGCGATTCATACCCCTACCTGGGTAGATGAGCGGATGACCCGTGCTTTTGAGGAGGGCGGCGACCTGTGGGCGGTGCATAAGGAGATCAAGCAGGAGCTGATCGGTTTCATTGAGGAACGCTCCGGCATCGCCCTGAATGCGGACCATCTGCTCATCGGCTTCTCCCGCCGGGCGGCTCCCTACAAGCGCAGTGACCTGATCTTCTCCCAGCCGGACATTATTGAGCCGTACCTGGAGAGCGGCAAGATCCAGATTGTATTCTCCGGCAAAGCGCATCCGCTCGACGACAACGGCAAGCGGATCGTCAGCAACCTTGTAGCCATGATGCGCAAATATCCGAAGAGCGTAGTCTTCCTGGAAAACTACGACATGACCATCGGAGCCCAGCTGACCCGCGGCTCTGACATCTGGCTGAACAATCCGCGCAGACCGCTGGAAGCAAGCGGAACCTCAGGCATGAAGGCCGCCATGAACGGCGTCCTGAACTGCTCCATCCTGGACGGCTGGTGGCCGGAGGCCTGCATCGACGGCGAGAACGGCTGGCAGATCGGAGACGGCTTCGAGACCACCGACTTTACGGTGCTTGACCAGCATGACAGCGATGCACTGTACGAGACCCTTCTGAACCGCGTCCTCCCGGTCTTCTATGAGGATCAGGCCAAGTGGGTACAGATGATGCACCGCAGCATCGAGACCACCCGCACCGAATTCGCCACCAAGCGCATGCTGGATGAATACTATAACCGGATGTATATCCCAAGCTAACATGCAGTAGCTCTTGCTCCCGTCACCCGCACCCCGTTGCTGCTGGTCCGTTACTGTTCAAGAATCTCTCCTCCTGTCCGCTGCTGCGGGCGGGAGTTTTTTTGCCCACTCTCCACTCTCCGCTTCCGCTTCATCTAAGCCAAATTTCCTTGTCTGTAACCTCCAGCTCTAGCATGAACCTGCTTTCTTCCGCATAATGTTAATTATAATAATTATAAAAAAGGATTGATTTTATTTAAATTCTTGCTATTATAATACTTATACTTAATCTAAAATCAAATCCTATACGAGGTGATTGTGTTCATGACCACAAACAATAACAACAAGCTAACCACAAGCTGGGGCGCCCCTGTAGGCGACAACCAGAATTCTATGACAGCAGGCTCACGCGGGCCTTCTTTGCTGCAGGATGTCCACTTGCTGGAGAAGCTGGCCCACTTCAACCGTGAGCGTGTTCCTGAACGTGTCGTCCATGCCAAAGGCGCCGGTGCCCATGGTTATTTTGAAGTCACCAATGATCTCTCCCAATATACGAAGGCTTCCTTCTTGTCCGGGGTCGGCAAACGCACCCCGATGTTCATCCGTTTCTCCACCGTAGCCGGAGAATCCGGGTCTTCTGACACCGTGCGCGATCCGCGCGGCTTTGCTGTGAAATTCTACACCGAAGAAGGCAACTACGATCTGGTCGGCAATAACACGCCTGTCTTTTTCATCCGTGATGCCATTAAGTTCCCGGACTTTATCCATACCCAGAAACGTCATCCGCAGACCCATTTGAAGAACCCGAATGCGGTCTGGGACTTCTGGTCCCTCTCCCCCGAGTCTCTGCATCAGGTGACGATTCTGATGTCTGACCGCGGCATTCCGGCCACCCTCCGTCATATGCACGGCTTCGGCAGTCATACCTTCAAGTGGGTCAATGCTGAAGGCGCAGCCGTCTGGGTGAAGTACCATTTCAAGACAGAGCAAGGTGTCAAGAACCTCGATATTAAACTGGCTGCACAGCTCGCCGCTGACAACCCGGACTATCATACGGAGGACTTGTTCAATGCTATTGATAAGGGGGACTTCCCTGCCTGGAGGCTGCATGTGCAGATCATGCCTGTAGAGGATGCTGACACCTACCGTTTCGATCCGTTTGATGTCACCAAGGTGTGGTCGCAGAAGGATTATCCGCTGATTGAGGTAGGCCGCATGATGCTGGACCGCAACCCTGAGAATTATTTCGCCGAAGTGGAGCAGGCCACCTTTTCCCCAGGCTCGTTCGTTCCAGGCATAGAAGCTTCTCCAGATAAAATGCTTCAGGGCCGCCTGTTCGCGTACGGGGATGCTCACCGTTACCGGGTAGGAGCGAACCATAACCACCTGCCGATTAACCGGCCTATCGCAGAGGTCAACAATAATCAGCGCGACGGCGCGATGAATGCTACGAATAACGGAGGAGGCTCCGTCTATTACGAGCCTAACAGCTCCGGCGGAGCCACCGAGTCACCGCAGCATAAACCGGCTGCATTCGAAGTCTCCGGCCAGGCGGACAGTGTTCCTTATGACCATGACGATCACTACACCCAGCCGGGTGACCTGTACCGTCTGCTGAGTGAAGAGGAACGTGCCCGGCTTGTGCGCAACATTGTAGGTGCCATGACTCCAGTGCAGTCCGATGAGATCAAGCTTCGCCAGATTGGCCACTTCTACAAAGCCGATCCGGAATTTGGACGGAGAATCGCAGAAGGACTGGGATTGTCTGTAGCAGAATAACCCCTATCCACAGCAAAGAAGGGATAAGCATCGCTTACCCCTTCTTTGTTTTATTATGCAGCTTATATTTCCAGAATAATAAGACAGAGAGAATTCAGATTAGTGCCCAGCGCCATGATTGTTAACAGAGATAGTACCGGAGGATGCAGATAAATGACCGCCTGCGCTTGCCGTTGTTACCACTACGCTTGTGCTAATCAACAATACGGCTGTTAATAACGAGATCGCCTTTTTCATCTTTTAAAAACTCCCTCTCTAAGATATTTTTCATTATATTTTGATAAGATTCTTGTTGTTCTGCGGTCGCATGGCTTCGGATATGTTCATAAAACGACACGATCTTCCTAAAGCCTGTCCCATCATAAAGTTTACTACTTATTACCAAAATATAGAGAGTCAGATTAATTGCATCATGAATTTTTTCCCTTTTATACAAATAAATTGCACTAAGATGCATATAGTCTATGTAGTATCTGATGTCTTCCTGCTTCGCTCTGCAGCTCAGTTCCTGCAACGGCTCATTGAACTCATCCAGTACCCAGTCGATAGAAAAGTTATACTTAATGGCAGATTCCAGCACAGTAATCAGGCAGGCAAGCAGCTCTTCCTGGTCCCCTGTGCGAATGAATTCAACATAATCAGGAAGAACTTCTACCTTCCCTTCCAGCAGATCAATGACGAAGGTATTCGCTATCGCAATA